>CAZYWK010000035.1:5209-35202 GCA_964651825.1 uncultured Ilumatobacteraceae bacterium
ACGACTGGGCCTGCCAGGAATCCACCGACTACGTCGATCGCGTCTTCGGCTATCTCCAACAGTCGACCGAGCAGTTCGCTGTCGCCAACGCCGACCTGCTGGCCGCCGCCAACGCCGAGTACGCGGCCGACCTCGACCGAGCACGCCAACTCATCGACCAGCACTCGTGAGAACAGAGTGATGTGTGACGAAGCGGTCGCCGCCACGGTGTTCGACGCAGCATTGCCCGACGGTGTCGTCGCCCGCACGCAGAGCGCGCGTTGAAGAACGACACGACCACGAACTGCTCGCCGGCCGGGACGACGTAGCCGACACTTGGATCACACGACGCCAGCGTGACGTCGACATCGAAGTCCTCGTGTGCGCCGGGGTCGAGTGCGATCCCGATGCCGACATCGGCCACTCCTCGCGTGTCTGACGTCCGGGGTGCACCACGCGAATCGGTGATGACGGCGGCGGGGTCTCCTGAGTCGAACCGGATCGGCTGATCACCGGTGTTCGGCGGATCTTTCGCTCCTCGTCATCGTGGACGTTGTGACGCGCCGGGTGCGCCGCGTTCGGCACCATCATCTCGTGACGACCTTCGGCGGAGTGGGATTGGACCGACGCCAGACGGCTGTGGCCGCGAGCGTGCCGCCCAGCCACAAGAAGCAGCCGGCACCCACGACTGTGAGCCATGCACCAAGACCGTCGCGCCAGAACGCCACCAGCAGGAGACAACCCGCCGCGAACAAGTAGGCGGCTGCGCCCCGCGCCATTCGACGACTGGTAGACGGTCGATTCCACGCTCGCGCGAACCAGGGGAGGCGCTCCGGCACGGAGCCATTCTGTCACCTCTCGAGGAATCTCCGATCTTCCTGTCGCGCACGTCGACGCAGTTCGCATCGTGTTCGCGAACGGCGAGCAGATACAGGTCCCCACAACCGATCTCAGCGGCCAGTTCGATCAACGACTCCTCGTCGCCAGCGGCACCAGCACATCGGCATCGAGCGCGGCGACGACCAGCGGCATCGCTCAGTCGTACAGCCCGAGCTCTTCGGCCTGACACGTCAACCGATCGAGGGCCCCACGACGACGCTCCCCCGCTGCTCGCCGGTACACGAGCACATCCGCGAGCGAAACCCGACGATGCGTGCCCACCAGGCGTGCCGGCAACTTGCCCGAATCGATCAATCGCACCACCGTCGGGCGCGACACACCCAGCACCGCAGCTGCCTGCTCGGTGGTGAGGTCATCAGGCGCACGCAGCACCAGCGGCCGTTCACCGTCAGCTGCCGCAGCGAGCACCTCGGCCAACGCGGCCGCGATCGGCTCGGGAAGATCGAGAACAGTCCCATCAGCGGCGCTCACCTGAGGGCGACCACCGGCGCGTTCGAGTGCCACCCGGACCCGATCGCGTTCATCGCTCGTCAACAGGCTCACGACCCACACCATACTCACAAACGAAAAAAACGAACAGAGGAGCAATTGACGCGCGCGTCGTTGGACGCCAAGGGCGACGCTCGGCTTCGCGGGCAGGGTTCAACGATCGTCAGGACCCCGGCGGCACGGGGTACGGCCTGCGTAGTGTTCGGCGATGGCGCTCACCAACCCTTGGCTCGCGGAGCCTTCGCCCACGCGCCGGCTCAGTCGCGACGTCCTCTCCGGCCGCATCCTGAACCTGCTCTCGACGCACAACATGTGCGTGCTGGCGACGACTGGAGACGACGGCCCACTCGCGACGCCGGTGCGCTACTTCCACCTCGGCTTCTCGATCATGTTTACCGCTTCGCCTCGCTCGCCGAAGATGCAGAACATCGCCGTCGACCCTCGTGTCTGCATCGGTGTCCACGCACCTCTGGTCGGGTTGGCCGGCAGTCGGGGTGCGCAGATCTTCGGCGAGGCCGTGGTGATGTCAAGCGACGAGGCAGCCTTCGCCGAGCACTGGCAAGCGTTCCGATGGGAGTCCGAACAGATCGAGCAGGGCCGGTCGCCAGACGACGATCCGGGTGGCGTGGTCGTCGTCGAGGCGTCGCGCATCGTGTACACGGAACACTGGCTCCGGAAGGAAGGCTTCGCTCCCCGCCAGTTCTGGAGCGCAGTCGACTGAGCACCTCGCCACCCGGAACCGGCGGTACGTGATGCACTGGCCGGGACTAGCCGCACGGGGGTTATGGGACTTGCGGCTTGAGCCGAAGCCGGGTGGTCCCCGAGGCGCCGCGAAGCTGGTTCTGCGCGGTGAAGTGTGCGGCGTCGTTCCACGTTGCCCCGCAAGACACGGACGACGGTCATCGGTGTCAGAGGCCTGGCCCCCACTCTGGGCCGGTGGAAATCGGCTCCACGCTCGGCTGCATGAGTTCGATGCGGTTGCCGAACGGATCCGTCACGTAGACGCGATCGAACCCCTCGAGCGGCTCGTCGTCGTTCACTGCGAAGCCCGCAGCGACGACAGCGGCCGCCAGCCCGCGCACGTCGTCGACGATGAAGGCTGGATGCGCCTTGGTCGCGGGTCGGAAACCGGCATCGACACCCAGGTGAACCTTCAGGTCTCCGTCTTCGAACCAGCAGCCACCGCGAACGGCGAGGTGATCGGGCTTCGGAACATGAGGGATGCCGAGAACTCCTTCGTAGAACGCGACAGCCTCGGACTCCCGTCCGGCAGGCATCGCCAACTGCACATGATCGAGTCGAACGATGCCCACGCCAACCATTCTGCCCCCCGGTTGCGCTTCGCCGGATGCCCCGCTCAGCGAAGCGAATATCGGGTTCGTTGCTGGCTGCGCCGGCGCTTCATCGCCCATCGGTTCGGCACTCAGCCGTCGACATGTCTGGCGTTGTAACGTGGTGGCGTGAATGCGAAGGTCCACGCGATGCGTACCGAGATGCTCGCCCTGCCTGAGGCCGAGCGAGCAGAGCTGGTTCTCGACCTTCTCGACAGCCTCGACGATCGGCCATTCGAGAGCGATCACGCTGAGCTCGAGCGCGTATGGGCTGACGAGACGGCTCACCGGGCAAACCAAATCGACTCGGGCGAACTCGTGACGGACTCATGGGACGATGTCATGGACAAGGTCGCTGAGTCTCGCCGCATCAGGTGAGTCGAAGCGTCCGGTTCCACCCCCTTGCCACAGGCGAGGTGGTGGAGGCACAGCTCTGGTACGAGGACCGTGTCGACGGTCTCGGCGATCGGTTCCTCGGCGCTCTTCGTACAGCAACGGACTTTGCTGCACACCGGCCCAACGTCGGTACTCCGACCCGCACGGGTGACCTCGGCGAGGTTCTCGAACGACAGGTGGGCATCGCCGGCTTTCCCTACGTCGTCGTCTACCGAGCAAGCCGCAGCGACCTCGAGGTTCTCGCCGTTCATCACGAACGCCGCCGTCCCTTCTACTGGGCTGATCGCACGATGGAGTAGCGCCGGAGATCTGATGCCGGAGATCTGATGCATCGCTGATACATCGCTGATACCTCGCGACTATCGGATGATCAGCCGGTATCACACCAGGTGGATACGGTCGGGATGGGGAGATTCGAACTCCCGGCCTCCTGCTCCCAAAGCAGGCGCGCTAACCAAGCTGCGCTACATCCCGGACAACCAGTCCGCCAGCCTACTGACCGACCACTCGCAGGCGTCGGGCCATTCCCGCACTCGGCCAGAACCCAGGGCTACAGCGCAATCGCGCCGACGACTCCGGGGTCGGGCGGCGGCCAGTGGCCCTCCCCCACCGCGAGGTCCATCGCGGCGAAGGCGTCGGCGAGCTGATCGACGTGAAGCTCACCGCGCCGGTCGAGCGGGTCGAGGTTCGTCAGCACCGCGACGACGTCGAGGTAGGCCCGCCGGAAGCACTCGTCATGACCGCGGTCGACGCCGGCGAGTGCGTGGGCAAGTTCGTGGGCAGCGGTTGCCGGTGTCATCTGGCCGGCGGCCAGCCTGATCTCGACCGAGCCACCACCACTGCGCCCCACCGCCGCCGACGACTGCACGCCGCCGCGGGCGGGCGTCACGGTCACCGTCGGGCCGGGCCACCACGAGCTGCTCGTCACGGCGTGGACCACGTGCGCGATGGCGGTGAACGGCCGCTCGTGTTCCAGGTCCGTGCCGTCGAACGCGACCGCTTCGCACGCGTACACCGCGGTCCGGCCGACGTCGCCGCCCACATCGCACGCGCGCGCGGCCGACGAGGTCATCCGCGCCCGATCGCCCGTTGATCGGGAAGCCGACCGCGGCCGACATCGGCCCGCTCGGCGGCCGCCGCACCCGCGTTCCATCCGGACGCCACCGCGGCGCTCGCCGGCCGGGCCGAGCGGATCCGGCCGAACGAGCGCTGGAGGTGGTCGTCGACCTGACGCGACCGTTCGCGCAGCGCCAAGGCCGTCGACTCCGCGACCGCCGCGGTCCGGTCCGCCGCTGCGTCCCGAGCGCTCTCGTCGAACACCGTGCCGATCCGGTCGGCGAAACCCATCAGGAACGACCGGCGGAAGCGCTGGGTGGCGGCCGGGGTACCTCGGGAGATCGTCGCCATCTGCGCGGCCGCTTGCTGGTGCAGGGAGTGGAACAGCAACTCGACGACGTCGACGTCGGAGGCGAAGCCAGCTAGGTAGGCGACCATCCCGGTCGGCATCGTCTTGAAAACGACCCGCACGTCGTGATGATCGCCGACCACGGTCAGCAGGGCGAGCCGGGCGCGGACGTAGGCGCCACGGCCGAGCGGCAGCTCGCGGATGACGATCTCGTCGTCGGTTCGCGCGGCCGCGAGCCGGTCGGGATCGATGCGATGACGGGCCGCGAGCTCGGCGGCCTTGCGGGCGAACGCGTCCGCCTCGTGCGGGTTCGTCGTACCGGCCGCCTTGTCGAACAGCTTGCGGACCCGGTCGAGGATCACCCGATCGGCGTCGTTGGGGTTGCGTGGAGTCTCGGAATGGTTCACCATGACGTCAGCGTGGGTGACCATACCGGCGTAGCGGATTGGAGATACCCTGTTCACATGCATGTCGTGGCTGATACCGACAACGTCCGGACGATCGACGAACACATCGACGGCCGATCCCTCCGGCGGGAACGCAACCGCGAGGCGGTCATCGAGGCGTTCCTCGCACTGGTGCGCGAGGGCAACTTCGATCCCGGCGGCGCCGAGATCGCCGAGCGGGCGGGCGTCTCACATCGTTCCGTCTTCCGGTACTTCGACGATCTCGCCGACCTGATGCGCACGGCCGTCGGCCGCGAGCTCCAGCGGGGCCTTCCGCTCGGCGTGGTCAGGGACCTCGGCCAGGGCCCCTTCGCCGACCGGCTCGAGCGCATGGTCGACGCCCGGATGGCGATGTTCGCTCAGGTGCAAGGCATCGCCACGGTGACGCGGCTGCGGTCGGTCACCATCCCCGCACTGCACGACGAGTTCGCGTCGCTCACCACGCGGTCTCGCGTGATGATGGAGCACCACTTCGCACCGGAGATCGCGAAGCTCCCCGCCGACCAGCGCGAGCCGATCGTCGACGCCGTGCAAGCACTCACGAGCTGGGACACCTACGACCTCCACCTACGGATGTACGGCCACTCGCTCGAACGCATCCGGGCCAGCACCATCGCCGCCGTCACCGCCCTGCTCGAGGGCTGATCCGCGAGTCGGTTTCTGCGTCGGCCGGCCTCGACCGGTAGGGTGACGCGCCGTCGCGGACGTAGTTCAACGGCTAGAACCTCAGCCTTCCAAGCTGATGATGCGGGTTCGATTCCCGTCGTCCGCTCCACGCGAAACATTGGTCCGGAGTGATTTCCTGGCCCGGATTCGTGGAACGCCGGGCTTCGGCAACGGCTCGCCACCGTCGAGGCCGACATGCTCCGCGGCACCTGGGTCGATCCCGTTCGCGGTCTCGTCGATCTCGCCGCCAAGGTCGACCTCGGCTGCAACCCTCCTCGCCGTCGAGCACCGTTCGTGAGATCATCGGGCCATGTCCGAGAACTTTCCGGCACTGCGCGCGACGGTGCTCGATGCCACCGACGCCCGTGCCCTCGCCGAGTTCTATCTGCAACTGCTCGGCTACACGTACCGTGCGGGCGACGAGCCGCCGCCCGCCGGCTCGCCGGACCCGAACGGGCAGGACTGGCTGGTGCTCCGTGACCAGGCCGGAACCGCCCGGCTCGCCGTCCAGCACGTCGACGAGCTGCCTCGCAGCACCTGGCCGGATGCGCAGATCCCGCAGCAACTCCACCTCGACCTGACCGTCGGCGACTCCGCCGAGCTCGCCGCGCAGCACGACCGTGCGGTGGCCCTCGGCGCCACGGTGATCGAAGACCGCTCCGACGATCCCGACGAAGAGCTCTACGTGTTCGCCGACCCGGCCGGCCACCCGTTCTGCATCTTCGTGTCGCCGGACCACCCGGGCTGATCAGTCCGTCGTGCGGCGGCGGTGGAGGCGAAGGGTGGCCGGAACAGCGATGGCCAAGATCAGGAACGAATAGATCCACGCCGCGGCCACCGGATGCATCGTGGGCCACACCTCCTTGGTCACCGGTGTCGTCGGGTTCCCGAACAGCACGCGCACGGCCGCCACGATGGCGCTGATCGGGTTCCACGAGGCGACCCACTGCAGTGCGCTGGGCATCGACTGCACCGGCACGAAGGCGTTGCTCACGAACGTCAGCGGGAAGATCACCACGAAGACGATCCCCTGCACGGCGTCGGTCGAGCGGGCCTTCATCCCGATCCACGTGCCGCACCAGATCATCCCGGCGGCAAACGTCACGAGCAAGGCGAGCCCCTGGGCGATGTGCAACGCGTCGGTGTGGGCCCGCCATCCGATCAGGAGACCGGTGCTCAGCAGGATGGTGATCGCCATCACGACCGCGGCGAGCTCTGACACGAAGTGCCCGACGAGGTACGCGGAGCGAGCGGCGGGGAGCGACCGGAACCGGTCGATGACTCCCTCCGAGAGATCGTTGGAGATCGACGTCGCCGGACCCATCAGCCCGAAGGCAAGACTCTGCACGAGGATGCCGCCGATCAGGTACTCGCGATAGTTGCTCCCGTCGACGCTGATCGCTCCCCCGAAGACGAAGGCGAACAGCAGCACGAACATGATCGGCTGCACCGTCACGTCGAGCAACTTCTCCGGGATCTGTCGGATGTGCTCGGCGTTGCGGCGGGCGAACACGAGCGAATCGCTCAACAACGTGCGCGCGCCGTTCGACGGCGGCGCGGCCTCGATGGGCCGGTCGGTCTGGATCAGTGTTGCGGTCATTGCACGGCCTCCTCGAAGCGGTCGGTCGGTTCGACGATCGAGCGATCCGGTTCACGCCCGGTGAGACCGAGGAACACGTCGTCGAGGGTCGCCTGGCGGCGGTTGATGTCGCGCACGTCGATGCCGGAGTCGTCGAGCGCCCGCACGATCGTGACGATGCGCGCGTCG
Source organism: uncultured Ilumatobacteraceae bacterium (assembly GCA_964651825.1). GTDB lineage: Bacteria > Actinomycetota > Acidimicrobiia > Acidimicrobiales > Ilumatobacteraceae > Sva-07. The sequence continues at coordinate 12,590 of CAZYWK010000035.1, forward strand.
GCGGCCACGGGTGCAGTCACCATCGCCGCCTCGCGGTCGACGGAGACCTCGCCGGTGGCGAACTGCGACACCAGGCTGGCCGCAGCGACGAGATCGCCGGGGTCGGTCATCGCGACCTCGATCCGATCGCCGCCGACCTCGGCCTTGAGGAACGCCGGCGTGCCCGACGCCACCGTGCGGCCGTGGTCGAGCAGCACGATGTGATCGGCCAGTCGGTCGGCTTCCTCCAGGTACTGCGTCGTCAGCAGGAGCGTCGTCCCGTCCGCAACGAGCTGGCGCAACATCTGCCACAGGTCGTCGCGGCTGCGCGGGTCGAGCCCGGTGGTCGGCTCGTCGAGCACGAGCACCGACGGGTGAGCGACGACGCACGCGGCGAGGTCGATCCGCCGCCGCATCCCGCCCGAGTACGACCTCACGAGCTTGCCGGCCGCATCGGTCAGGTCGAGGCGCTCGAGCAACTCGTCGGCGCGGGCGCGGGCGACTCGGCGAGGGAGATGGTTCAAGCGACCGATGAGCTCGAGGTTCAAGCGCCCGCTCAGCAGCGGGTCGACGGTCGCCTGCTGCGAGGCCACGCCGATGCGCCGGCGGACCTGGTCGGGTTCGGCCACGACATCGTGCCCGGCGACCCACGCGCGACCTTCGGTCGGCACCGACAGCGTGGTGAGCACGCGTATGGCGGTCGTCTTGCCGGCGCCATTGTGGCCGAGCAGGCCGAGGACCGTGCCGGGTGGGACGTCGAGATCGAGGTCACGCAACGCCCACAGATCGCCGAAGCGCTTGCCGAGACCCGAGGCGCGGATGCCGTGGTGGACGGCCGTCGTCGTATGACGTACTGATTCTTGGTACATGGTACGAGTATTATTACCAGTACACTGTACGGATGGCAAGCGGTGGCTCAGGACACGCGTCACAGAAGGCTCAGAAGGCGGCGCGCAAGGTCGAGTCGCTCGCCGACAAGCTCGGGGCCAAGGTCGACAACGCTTCGGCTGAGATCGCCCGCAAGGCCGCACTCCTCGACGACCTCAGCTCCAGGCTCGGCTCGTACGAGATCTGGACACGACCGCAACCGGGGGCGCGCCGCACACGGTTCACCCGCGACGAGATCGCCGCCGCCGCGGTACGGATTGCCGATACCGAAGGGTTCGAGGCCCTGTCGATGCGACGGCTCGCCGCCGAGCTCGACGCCGGGACGATGACGCTCTACCACTACGTCCGCACCAAGGATGAACTGCTGGCGCTCGTCGGCGACGAAGTGATGGGCGAGCTGATCATCCCCGACGGCGAGCTGCCGGTCGACGACTGGCGCGCCGCGATCTCGATGATCGCCCACCGATCCCGCGACGTGATGCGGCGCCATCCGTGGTGCCTCGACATCCGCGACGACCCCACGCCGGGCCCCAACGGTGCGCGCCACTTCGACCAGACGATGCAGGCCGTGATGTCGCTCGACATCCCCCTCAGCGAACGCTTCGAGCTGACCAGCATGGTCGACGAGTACGTGTTCGGATACTGCTTCGTCGAACGCACCAACTACGTCGAGGAGAACGTCGACGACCACCGGTTGATCGACTACCTCCGCGGGCTGATCGCCACTGGTGACTACCCGGCGCTCGCCGCCATCGAGGCCGAGCACGGGATCGCGACCGGCTTCGAGACGCTCGCGCGGTCGGCCGGCGATCCGGAGCGCTTCACCCGCAATCTGAACCGCCTGCTCGACGGCATCGCCGCCGACCTCGGACTGCCCTGACCCGGGCTCCGACACGCTCCGGACGCGAGGGGCTGCCTAGTCTGCGCCGGTGCGGATCACCGTGGTGGGCGGCGGCGTCGCCGGACTGACAGCAGCGTTGAAGTTCGGCCGGCAGGGCCATGAGGTCACGTTGGTCGAGCGCGACCAGACACCGATGCCCGAAACCCCCGACGCGGCGTTCGCATGGGTGCGCCGGGGTGCGCCGCAGGTGCGCCACAGCCATGCCTTTCTCGGCCGGCTGCGCACGTCCCTCGCCCGCAACGAGCCCGATGTGCTGGCGGCACTGCTCGAGGCCGGCGCCACCGAGATGCGCTTCGGTGAGAACCTGCCGCCGACGATGACGGGCTTCGTCCCGGAACCGGCCGACGACGACCTGGCGATGATCGCCTGCCGGCGCACCACGTTCGAGTGGGTGTTGCGGCGCAAGGCGCTCGACGAGGGCAACGTGACGCTCGAGACCGGTCGCGGGGTGACGGGACTGGTGACCGGCCCTGTGTCCGCGGGCGCGTCGTCACCGCCGATCGTCGTCGGGGTGCGGCTCGACGATGGCGCCGTGCTCGGCAGCGACCTCGTCGTGGTGGCCGCGGGCAGGCGCACCGCGCTGCCCGACTGGTTGGCGGAGCTCGGCGTCGAACTGCCCGACGAGGAGGTCGAAGACACCGGCATCGTGTACTTCTCGCGGTTCTACCGGCTCCTCGACGCAGCGGAGTACCCACCGCGCAGTGGGCTCGTCGGTGGCGACCTGGGCTATGTGAAGTACGGCGTGTTCATCGGCGACAACCGGACGTTCTCGCTCACCCTCGCCGCACCGACCGCCGACGACGAACTGCGCAAGATCCTGGCCGATCCGGAGCGGTTCGACCGGGCCGCCGCGGGCCTCGTCGTGGCCGCACCGTTTCTCGACGGCCGCGCCGAACCGCTCGACGACGACGTGCACGTGATGGCCGGGTTGCTCAACCGCTGGCGGGAGTACGTGGTCGACGGCGAGCCGGCCGCGCTCGGGGTGATCGCCATCGGCGACGCCACGCTCTGCACGAACCCGCTGTACGGCCGCGGCTGCAGCACGGGGTACTGGGGCGCCGACCTTCTCGCCAGCGCCATCGGCCGCCACGGTGACGACCTCCGAGCGGTCGCCCTCGACTACGACGAGGCGCTGCGCCGTGAGATCCTGCCGTGGTACCGCTCCACGGTGGTGCAGGACGCGGAGGCCCGCCGGGTGGCGGCCGCACTCCTCGCCGGCGAGGATCCCGACGGCGATGGCACCGACCCCCGCACGATGATGCGCGCCGTGTTCCGCGACGGCCTCCTGCCGGCGCTGCAGACCGATCAGGTCGTGCTGCGAGCGTTCCTGCGCAACCTCAACCTCCTGAGCCAGCCCGACGAGCTGATGGCCGATGCCGACGTGTCGGCACGGGTCCTCGCCGTGTGGGAGCAGCGCGACAACCGGCCGACCCCCGAACCCCTGGGCCCCGCCAGCCGCGACGAGTTCCTCGCCGCCGTGTGAGGCCGAACCGACCGTTTCAGCCGACGGCCAGGAGATCGACGACGAAGACGAGCGTCTCGTTCGGAGCGATCACTCCTCCGGCACCCGACGCTCCGTAGCCGAGGTGGGGCGGGATGGTCAGGCGGCGCCGCCCGCCGACCTTCATGCCCTGCACACCGTCGTCCCAGCCCTGGATCACCTGGCCGCGTCCGAGACCGAACTGGAACGGTTCCATCCGGTCCCACGAGGCGTCGAACTGGTCTGCGGTCGACCATGCCACACCGACGTAGTGGACGGTCACGTTCGAGCCGGCGACCGCTTCGTCGCCATCGCCCACCTGCTCGTCGTCGATGACGAGTTCGGTCGGTGGATGTTCGGCAGGGATGCTGACCTCAGGCTTGCGCATGGCCCGCACGATACCGAGTGACACCCGGGTCCCGATTTCGGCTTGTATGGAGGGGTGACCAACGCCTTTCTCCACCCGTTCGCCCGTCCCACCAAGGACGACTTCGTCACCATCACCCGCGGTGAGGGCGCTCTGCTGTGGGACAGCGACGGCAACGAGTACGTCGATGCGATGGCGAGCCTCTGGTACTGCAACGTCGGTCACGGGCGCGCCGAGATCGCCGACGCGGTCGCCGCGCAGATGCGCACGATCGAGACGTACTCGTGCTTCGACCCCTTCACCAACGGTCCTGCCGAGGAGTTGGCCGAACGGATCGCAACGCTCAGCTCGATCCCCGACGCCCGCGTGTTCCTCGCCGGGTCGGGATCCGAGGCGATCGACACGGCGATGAAGCTGGCCCGCCTCACCCACGTCCAGGCCGGACATCCCGAGCGCCGGCTGATCATCTCCCGCGAGCGCGGCTACCACGGCACGAACTACGGCGGCACCAGCGCGCAAGGGCTGCCGCTCAACAAGGTCGGCTACGGCGAGCTGCTCGCCGACGTCGTGCAGGTGCCGAGCGACGACATCGAGGCGCTGTCGGTGCTGATGGCCGAACACTCCGACCGGGTCGCCGCGGTGCTCACCGAACCGGTGCAGGGCGCGGCCGGCGTGTACCCGCCCGGCGACGGCTACCTCGAAGGGCTGCGCCAGCTGTGCGACCGGCACGGTGCGCTGTTGATCTTCGACGAGGTGATCACCGGGTTCGGTCGTCTCGGGTCGTGGTTCGCCGCCCAGCACTACGGCGTCACCCCCGACCTCACGACGTTCGCCAAGGCCGTCACGTCCGGATACCAACCGCTCGGCGGGGTGATCGTCGGCCGGGCGGTTCGTGACGCGCTCGAGAGCGACGACTCGTTCTGGCTCCGTCACGGCTACACCTACTCGGGCCACGCCTCGGTGTGCGCGGCCGGGCTCGCCAACCTCGCCATCATCGAGCGCGAGGGGTTGCTCGGCGAGGTCGAGCGGATCGGTGCCCGGCTCGGGGGTGGGCTGCGGGCACTCGCCGACGACGGGCTGATCGCCGGCGTCCGCGGCGACGGTGCGATCTACGGGATCGCCCTGCGCGCCGACCAGGACGCGCAGGTGGTGCGGGCGCGCATCCACGAATCCGGTGTGATCGTGCGGGCGATCGCGGCCGACACGCTCACGTTCTGCCCACCTCTCGTGATCACCGACGAGCAGATCGACCGGGTGATCGACAGCGTCGCCGCAGCAGCGGCGGTGTAGACAGGGCCGATGTCCAGCGCTACCGACACACCCGCTCCGGTCGCCGACGAGCCCGCCGTCTACAACCCGTTCGATCCGGCGTTCCGCGCCGATCCGTACCCGTTCTACGACCGGCTGCGTGCCCAGTCGCCGGCGTACGTGACACCGCTCGGACTGACGGTGATCACCCGCTACGACGACGTGTCACGGACGCTGCGCAGCAACGACTTCAGCCGCGACGTCGACAAGAACGCGAACGTCCGCGACGACGACGTGTTCCGCGCCCGGCGTGAGCGGCGGAACAACTCGGCCAAGACGATCCTCAACCTCGATCCGCCCGACCACACCCGCCTCCGCCGGCTCGTCACCAAGGCCTTCACGCCGTCGGCGATCGAGTCGCTGCGCACCCGCATCGAGGCTCAGGTCGATGCGGTCCTCGACGTCGCCGCCGAGCGCGGGTCGATGGAGCTGGTCGACGAGCTCGCCTTCCCGGTGCCGTTCCAGGTGATCTCCGATCTGCTCGACATCCCGCAGGACCGCGCCGACGAGATCCGCGACTGGAGCCAGACGATCACCGCCTCACTCGAGCCGACCTCGACCCTCGAGACACTCGCCGCGAGCGACGCCGCGTTGGCCCGGCTCCTGCCGTATCTCGCCGAGGTGGTCGAGGCGCGTCGGGCGAACCTCGGCGACGACGTGCTGTCGGGCCTGATCCTCGCCGAGGAGGAAGGCGACCGGTTGAGCATCGAGGAGCTGCTGGCCTTCGTCGTGCTGCTCTACGTCGCCGGCCACGAGACGACGGTCAACCTGATCGGCAACGGCATGCTGGCGCTACTGCGTCATCCGGCCGAGTTGGCCCGCTGGCGCGACGACCCGTCACTCGATGCGACGGCGGTCGACGAGTTGCTGCGCTTCGACGGACCGGTGCAACACACGGTGCGGGTGGCGATGACGCCGGTGGTCTACGGGGAAGGGTCCCGACAGGTGACCGTCGAGCCGGGCTCGTCGGTGCTGTGCGTGCTCGGCGCGGCGAACCACGACGCCGCCGTGTTCGACGACCCGCACACGCTCCACCTCGACCGTGCGAACTCGAACCGGCACCTCGCGTTCGCCGCCGGCATCCACTACTGCCTCGGCGCGTCGCTCGCCCGCATGGAAGCGACCGTCGCGCTCGGCCGGCTCATCCGGCGCTTCGACACGATCGAGCTCCTCGCCGAGCCGACGTTCCGCGACCGCCTCACCATCCGCGGCGTCGAGCACATGCCCCTCGCCGTCAGCTGAACCTGCAACGTTGGGGTCAGGCACCAGCGTTGCAGGTTCAGGGATTCTGGAGGAGGTGGATCAGGCTGCTGGTGTCCCAGCGGTCGCCGCCGCGGGCGGCAACCTGTTTGTAGAACTGGTCGACCAGCGCGGCCACCGGGAGTCGAGCGCCGTTGCGGTCGGCCTCGTCGAGGCAGATCCCGAGGTCCTTGCGCATCCACTCCACAGCGAAGCCGAAGTCGAACGATCCCTCCGCCATCGTGCGGGCGCGGTTGTCCATCTGCCAGCTCTGGGCGGCACCCTTGCCGATCACGTCGATGACCTGGTCGACGTCGAGGCCCGCCCGCTGCGCGAAGTCGACCCCCTCGGCCAGACCCTGGACGAGGCCGGCGATGCAGATCTGGTTGACCATCTTCGTGAGCTGACCCGCGCCGGCCGGGCCGAGACGAACACATGAGCGGGCGTACACGTCGAGCACCGGCTTGACGGATTCGAACACCGCGGGATCGTCGCTGCCACACATGATGGTCAGCTGGCCGTTCTCGGCGCCGGCCTGGCCGCCCGACACCGGTGCGTCGACGAAACCCACACCGTGGTCGACGCACGCGGTCGCCAGTTCGCGGGCCAATCCGGCCGACGCGGTCGTGTGATCCACCAGCACCGCACCGGCCCGCATGCCGGCGATGGCGCCGTTCGGACCGACCGTCACCTCGCGCACGTCGTCGTCGTTGCCGACGCACAGCGCCACGACATCGACGTCCTCGGCCGCTTCGATCGGCGTCGGCGCGGCCCGGCCGCCGTTCAGCGCGACCCACGCCAGGGCCTTCGAGGCCGTGCGGTTGTACACGACGACGTCGTGGCCCGCCTGCCTCAGATGGCGCGCCATCGGGGCGCCCATCGTTCCCATTCCCAAGAACGCGACCTTGCTCATCCTGGCGAGTCTGTCATCCCGGCCCGGTCGGGGATTCCATGCCGACGGCTGTGCCAGAGTTGCGCCGTGTCAGCGAACTGGACGGTCACCACCTGGAACCTGCACGGATCGGCGCGTCCGGACATGTCAGCGGTTGCGGCGCGGCTCCAGACCGAGGCGCCTGACGTCATCGTGCTGCAGGAGATCCGCAAGCCGCAAGTGGCCGAGCTGGCGCGCCTCGGCAACCTGCGGTTCACGTGGGCGAGGAAGCACTACCCGTACTCACGGTTCGCGCCGCGGCTGGCTGAGGGTCTGGCGATCCTGACACCACACGCGCTCGGCGCGGCGGGCCACACCGAGGTCAGCGATGGCGAGCGCGCCTCGTCGTGGAAGCGGCGGATCGCCCAGTGGGCGCTCGTCGCCCGGCCCGACGGCTCGACGGTGCGCGTGTACAACGTCCACCTCTCCCCGCACGCCGACGGCACCCACAAGCGCCGCGCCGAAGCGGTGCGCCTGGCCGACGTGATCGCGGAACACGGTGCGCTCGACGAGGTGATCGTGGGCGGCGACCTCAACGACGATCTCGACAGCACCGTGATCTATGCGCTCCCGGGTGTCGAGCATCTTCCAGCTCCGCCGACGACTCCTTCGGCGGTGCCCACGAAGTGCCTCGACCACGTGCTCGTACCGGCCGACGCCACCGACGTCTCGGTCACCGTGCCCGGTGGCGGTGAGGACTGGGTGGCGATCTCCGATCATCTCCCGCTGACCGTGAGGTTCACCCGCTCGACGCCATGAGGGACGTATCGCACGCCGATGCTGACGACCCGACGCCTCGAGGCGCGGGCCGGATGAAGCAGGTGTGGCGACGGGTCGCCGACGCCGTCACCTGGGTGCCGCCGACCTCGATCGAGGTCGGCACGGTCGCCAAGTCTGCCCTGGCCGCAGGGGTGGCGTGGCTCGTGAGCGCGCCGATCACCGGCGTCGGCGCGCCGATCCTGGCGTCGCTGACCGCGCTCGTGGTCGTCCAGGTATCGGCACGGGGCTCGTTCCGCACGGCCATCGAACGCACGATCGCGGTGGTGATCGGCGTGTTGGCGGCCTTGGCCATCGGCGATGCGATCACGCTCGACGCGCTCACGGTGACCTTGCTCGTCGGGGCGTCGCTGACCGTCGCCGAGCTGGTCCTGCGACTGCCACGAGCGGCGGCACGCCAGGTGCCGGTCAGCGTCATGGTCGTCCTCACGACCGTGTCGGTGAGCGACGAGTGGTCGAGCCTCCATCGGGCCGCCGACACGCTGATCGGGGCGATGGTCGGTGTCGTGATCTCCGTCGGGCTGCCGGTCTCACGACTGGTCGACGGGCGCCAGACGTTGCAGCGGCTCTCGTCGGGAATCCAGGACGCGCTGCTGGCGATGGGCGAGGGTCTCCGACACGACTGGTCGACCGAGCAGACCGAGGAGTGGCGCCGCCGTGCCCGCGAGGTCCGCCAGCGGATGGCCCCGGCGGCGACCGAGGCGATCGGGAACAGCCGGGAGTCGATCCGCTGGAACTACCGCGATCGCGGCCACCTCGACGAGCTCATCCGCTACGAGTCGGTGCTGCCCAGGTTCGAACGCACCGCGATCGGTGTGTCGGTGATCTCCCGCGGCATCGACGACCACGCCCGGCTGTCGGGAACGTCGCACGCTGCGATGCCGTCGATCGGCGAGCTGCTGGAAGCGCTGGCGATGGCGGTCGACCGTCTGGCGGCGGGGGTGATCGACGGCGTTGCTGACGACGAGCTCACCTCAGCGCTCGAGGAGGTCGACCGGCGGCGACAACGATGCGTCGATGCCGCAGCCCGCCGTGCCCGCGAAGCCCTGCTCGCCGGTGCCGACACCGACGCCCGATCCAGCGACCCCGCCACCGACGAGGAACGGCGTCGCCTCGACGGCGAGTGGTTGAACTACGCCGCGATACTCGTGCAGGTCGACCGCATCGTGGCCGACCTCGCCGGCGACAGCTGACCGGACAGCCGCCGGGTCACTTCTTCTTGGCTTCGGCGGGCGTCTTCAGCACGCCTTTGGCGAGCGCGTCGTCGAGGTAGGCCTCGGCCTCCTCGGCCGACACCTTCAGCGCCGGCGAGATCTCGGAGATCAGGTTGACGCGGGCACGCTCGTACATGGTGCGCTCGGCCGCCGACAGCGACGCGTCGCGGTTGCGGGCGGCCAGGTTCCGGACGACTTCGGCAACCTGATACACATCGCCGCTCTTGAGCTTCTCCTGGTGGTTCTTGAAGCGACGGCTCCAGTTCGACGGCACGCGCGGGTCGGGCTTGGCGAGGACAGCCACGAGGTCTTCGAGCTCGTCGGCCGACACCGGCGGACGCACCCCGACCTCGTCGGTCTTGTCGATCGGCACCTTCAGCGTCATCTCGTTGATGACCGTCTTGAGAATCAGGTACTCCTGTTTCTCACCGAAGAACTCCATCTTCTTGGTCCCCTGGACGACGCAAGCACCGTGCTGGGGATAGATGACGGTTTCGCCCTTCTTGAACTTCACTCGGAAACCTCGCCTCGTCGGGGGACACCGCTGGCCTCGCAGCGGCATTCCAGCCTACCGACGACTCTCCCGAATCGACCCGGGCGGCCCTCGCCCGCGGCCACCGCGTTCAGTCCTGCGCTCCAGTCCCGGTGCCGAGGGCAACCACCTGGAGGCCTGAGATTCCGCGGACACGGGAGTCCGCGAGCGCCCCCGGCAGGATTTGAACCTGCGCGCTACGGATTAGAAGGCCGTTGCTCTATCCGGACTGAGCTACGGGGGCAGGGCGACCACGATATCTGTCAAAGGTTCGTCGAGCCGGTAGCCCCGGTCGGTCCGGGCTCGCTCCCGGTGCCACCCGCTCCGGCGCTGCCGGCCTCGAGCGTCTCGTCGTCGAGGATCTGGCCAGTGTTGCCGTCGTCGAACCATCCGAACGACGATCCACCGCCGGCGCCGTCACCCGCCGAGGCTCGGTTCTCCGTGATCGCGGCGCCAGCAGCTCCACCCGTGACCCGCGACCCAGCTGCGCCCGCGGCGCCGTCGCGCCCGCCCGATCCACCGGCGGCGCCCGCCCCGCCGGCCCCGCCGCGCAGTGTCGAGGAGTGGACCTCCACGGTGTCGACATCGGCGCTGAACAGCCCGATCGACAGGCCACCCGCTCCACCACCGCCTTGGCCGCCTTCGCCACCGGAACCACCGGCGCCGCCACCGCCGCCGGGCCCGGGGGCGTCGCCGGACGGGCAGGGGCCCGAACACGTCGGGTCGCCACCCATGCCGCCGGCGGCACCGGCCACCCCCTGTTCGGCGGCAGCAGCGCCGACCGAACCGGCGCCACCAGCTCCGCCCGCGACGAGGGATTCGACGATGCGTAGGCGGTCGACACCGGTCGCCGCGAGCCCGACGGACGAGCCGCCCCCGGCACCGGCACCGCCGCCCGGCGAACCCGCACTCGCCCCGCCGCCGCCACCGCCACCACCGCCGCGTCCCGCGGCCGTGCCCGCTCCCCCGCCGCCACCGTTCCCACCGCCGCCGTTATCACCGTCCGCTCCGGGCTTGCCGGCAGCACCGACCGGAACCACCACATCGGTCGGCACCACCGTGCCGACCCCACCCGCGCCGCCAGCGCCTCCTCGGCCGCCCGATCCTCCCGCGCCGGACCCACCCGGCCGCGTCGATGCGGTGCCACCGGCGGCCGCCGCGCCCGTGACCGTGCCACCGGCCTGGCCGGTCGCGCCGATCGCACCTCCCCGCCCACCAGCAGCTCCGGCGACCACGCCCGTTCCGCCGGCACCCGGGGCTTCCTGGGACGCCGCGCCTCCGACGCCTGGCGCGGCCCCGCTGGTTCCGGTCGCCGGGGCGGCCGCACCACCTCCACCGGCCGCGCCGGCGTTGATCGTGGAGCGCACGATGTCGACCACTCCCACGTCGTCGACCGACACACCGATGCTCGACCCTCCCGGTTCGCCCGCTGCGCCGGCGCCGCCGGCACCCGCGGTGATGCTGCTGTCGGCGACGGTGACGGAGGCCGCGCCATCGACGACCAACCCGATCGACGGCTCGCCCTCGGACGCGGCCACGGAGGTGAGCTCGAGTGCCGACAGCGTGACGGCTGCGGCATCGGTGTACGCCAGACCACTCGCCGGCACCGTCACCGCGGTGCGCACCGACACATCGCGGAGCCAGGCATCGCTGTAGCCGCCGTAGATGCTCGTCGTCTCGTCGACCGCGAGCGCGGCGTCGGAGACGTCGTAGACGCCGACGGAACGTACGTAGAGGTCGCGGCCCTCGGCGACGTCGATACCGTGCCGGAGCGTCTCGAACGGCGAGAAGATCGTGCCGTCACCAGCCTCGTCGTCGCCGAGCTCACCGTCGACGAACACGGTCTGGGTGGCGTCCTCGAACACCCGCACGACGACACTGTCGGTCGCCGTCCCCTCGGTGCCGGTGACCGCGAGGTCGAAGCCGAGCGTCGTCACATCGTCCGGCGCGGCGAACGACGCCGACGGTCCGGTCAAGATCCCAGCACCGCCCGTCACATCCGGCCCGGAGGTCTGCGTCCACACCACCGCCTCAGGTGGCGTTCCGGCGGCGAGGTCGACCGCGGCCAGCGTCACATCGTCACCACGGTCGACGGCCTGGTCGACCCCGGCGTTGGCCACCGCGACCACCGGCACCGTCGTGGTCGTCCCCGCCACCGTCGTCGACGTCGTCGACGTGGACGACGTGGTGGTTGTCGAGGAGGTCGACGTGGTCGTGGTGGCCGTCGAGCTCTCGCCGTCGCGGGTCATGAGGAACCAGCCCATCAGGCCGAGCAGCGCGACCACTGCGGCCACACTGGCGGCGATCGTGACACCCCGACGGCTGCGTTCGTTCATGGATCCCGGAGATGTTCGCGCAGGAAGTCGAGGGAGGTGATGACGGCGAACTGCCGCATCTGCTCGCGCTGACCGGGCAGCCGGAGGCGACGCACGTCGTCGAAGCCCGGCCCGGCAAGGCCGACGAACAACGTGCCGACCGGTTCGCCGTCCTGCTCGGCCGGGCCGGCCACGCCGGTCAGCGACAGGCCGATGTCGGCCCCGAGGCGTTCCCGGACACCGTGGGCCATCTGTCGCGCCGCCGCCTCGCTCACCACAGGGCCGTCACCGACACCGAGCATCGACTGCTTCACGTCCGTCGCATAGCTGACGATCGCGCCACGGAACACGTCGCTCGCACCGGCGACGCCCGTGAGCCGCGCACCGACGAGACCGCCCGTCACCGACTCCGCGGTGGCCAGCGTCAGGCCTCGCCGGCGGCAGAGATCGAGCACGACCGACTCCATCGTGTCGCCGTCGACACCGAACACGACCGGCCCGAGCCGCTCACGGAGCACGGACTCCCACTCGTCGAGCTGGATCGCACAGGCGGCCAGCGTGTCGCCCTTGGCGGTGAGCCGGATCTTGAGCCCCTCCCACCCGCTGGCGAGGAATGCGAGCGTCGGGGTGTCCGGGCGTTCCATCTCCTCGATCACATCGTCGAGCCGCTCGTTGAGCCCGCTCTCGCTCTCACCCCACGTGCGCAGCACGCGACTGAGGATCACGGACGGATCCCCGTTGCGGGCCTCGAGATCCGGGATGACCGCCCGCTCCATCATGTCGTACAGCTCGTGCGGCACGCCGGGAACGGCGTACACCACCTTGTTGCGGCCGTCGACGACCACCGGGCAGATCAACCCGGGTGCGGTGCCGCGGGTCTGCGGGATGATCGACGCGCCGACCGGCACATCGGCCTGGCGCAGGTTGTTCTCGGCCATCGTGCGCCCACGTGACGCGAACATCGCGCGGATCACCTCGACGATCGCCTCGTCACGCACCAGTGGTACACCCATCACCGTGGCGATCGCCTGGCGGGTGAGGTCGTCGTGCGTCGGGCCGAGGCCGCCGCACATGATCACCGCGTCGGCATCGTCGAGCAGGCGGCGGAGCTGCACGACGATGCGGTCGACGTTGTCGCCGACCTTCACCTGGGCGAGGGAGTCGATGCCGTGGGCGGCGAGCTCGCCGCCGATCCACGCCGAGTTGGAGTCGATGATCTGCCCGAGCAGGAGCTCGGTGCCCACCGCCAGCACGTCACAGCGCACGACGCGCCCCCTCCGGAGACCGGGATGCGGCTCGGCTCACCCGACGGTGCCCGCCACGGGCGTCGACTCCTCGATCGGCCGCGTGTGCCGGGCGGCCCACAGGTACTGGGCCCCGCTGACCACCGCCAGCACCACCGCTGCCCACAGAAAGCCGTTCCACAGCCAGGTCGCGTCGAGCGCGGTCAGCGGCATCAGGGCGAAGCCCACGGCGAGTTGCTGGCAGAACGTCTTGTACTTGGCCAGCTTGCTGGCCGGCACGCTGATCCCCCGGCCACCGACGATCACCCGATACACGCTGATGATCACCTCGCGCGCGGCGATGATGATCACGGGCACCACCCAGAACACACCGGTCGACACCAGTGTGAACATCGCTCCGAGCACGAGCACCTTGTCGGCGAGCGGGTCGAGGAAGGCGCCGGCGCTCGTGACGCCGTGGCGCCGGGCGATCCAGCCGTCGATGCCGTCGCTCAGTGAGAAGATCACCCACAGCACGAACGCGATCCACGAACCCCGATCGTGGTTCGGGATCACCCAGAACATCAGCGGCGACAGCAGCAGCCGGCCGACGGTGACCGCGTTCGCCCAGGTGGCGATCTGGCTCGACTCGACCATCAGGAGTTCCCCCGGCGGAGCGTCATCGGCGACCGCCCTCGCTCACTCGTCCTGGTCCAGCCACTCGTCGGCGTCGAGTGCCGCGAGATCGAATCCGGCGGCGACCAGGTCGGGGCCGAGCGCATCGACGATCTGGACCTGAGCGAAGCTCCCCACCACCTCATTCTGTCCGACGTGGACGATCCCGTCGATCTCCGGTGCCTCACGGTGGGTTCGGCCGACGCCAGGCGCGTCGACGAGCACGGTGACCGTCTCGCCGATGAGGGCGTCACGGCGGCTGGCCGTGATGTCGTCCTGCAGCTCGCGGAGTTCCGCCAGGCGTTCGCTCATCAGCGACGGGTCGACCGCGCCGTCGAGGTCGGCGGCGTAGGTGCCGTCCTCGCGGCTGTAGGAGAAGAAGCCACACCAGTCGAGCTGGGCGCTCTCGACGAAGCGGAGGAGCTGATCGTGATCGGCCTCGGTCTCGCCCGGGTAGCCGACGATGAAGTTGCTGCGGAACGCGGCCGCGGACTCGCGGGCACGGATGTCGGCGATGCGGTCGAGGAATCGCTGCCCGTCGCCCCAACGACGCATACGGCGCAGCAGCGGCTTGCTGACGTGCTGCAACGAGAGGTCGAAGTAGGGCACACCCGACGCGCAGATCGCATCGATCAGCGTGTCGCTGAGATCGCTCGGATACAGGTACAACAGCCGCACCCGATCGACTGCGGCGGCGACCGCTTCGACGAGCGGCACGATCGCACCGGCGCCCAGCTCATCGGGCCGGTCCTTGCCGTACGACGCGAGGTCCTGGGCCACGAGGACGATCTCGCGCGCTTCGAGCTGGTCGACCTCGGCGAGGATCGACGACACGTCACGGCTGCGCTGCGGCCCACGGAAGCTCGGGATGGCGCAGAACCCGCACGAGCGATCGCACCCCTCGGCGATCTTCACGTACGCCCACGGCACCGCGGACTTCGGACGGGGCAGGTTGAGCAGGTCGAAGGTCGGGATGGCGGTGCTCGACACGGGGATCAGCTTGCGACCGGCCGGCGCGGTGGCCGATGCATGCGACGCTGCCCCGTCCGGCAGCGCAGCGACGAACGACTGGCCGAATCCGGCGACCTGGTCGACCTCCGGCAGCTCGGCGGCGAGCTCGTCGCCGTACCGCTCGGCCATGCAGCCGGTGACGACGAGGCGGGAGCCGTGCTGGCGCAGTTCGTCGAGCGCGAGGATCGTGTCGATCGATTCGCGCCGGGCCTCGTCGATGAACGCACACGTGTTGACCACGACGAGGTCGGCGTGCGACGCGTCGTCGGTCGCCTCCATGCCGTCGGCGAGCAACGCGCCCACCAACTTGTCGGAGTCGACGTCGTTCTTCGGGCAGCCCAGCGTCTCGATGTAGAACCGCGGCGCCATGGTCCGCCACGCTATCTGGCGTTACTGATGGGCGAGGCGGAGGCCCTGGCGGGGCCAGGGGAACGACACGAGGCGGCCGGTGCTCGACAACGTGACGTATGCGGTGCGGAGGTCGTCGCCACCGAAGCAGATGTTCGTCGTCATCAGGTCGCCGGTGGCGTGATGCTCGACCTGGCTCCCGTCGGGTGACACGGCGGTGATCCCACCGTTGAACAGCGTCGCCGCGCACACCCAGCCCTCGCCGTCGACGGCGAGCGAGTCGAGGTACTGGAAGCCAGGGAGGCCGTACAGCACCGCGGTGAAGTCCAGCGGGTTCGGTTCGGCCAGCTCGCCCTGACCGACGACGGCCCGGCGGAAGATCCGCCCGGTGGTGGTCTCGGCCCAGTAGAGCGTGTCGACGTCGGGCGACAGGCCGATCCCGTTCGGGCCCTCCACCGGGAACGCGACCTCGTGGATCGCCGAGCCGTCGACGCGGGCATAGTAGATCGCGGTCAGATCGCTCGTGCGTGCCTCGTGGTCGCGGATGCCGTGGTCGGTGAAGTAGAAGCCGCCGTGGCCGTCCATCACGAGGTCGTTCGGTGCCCGCAGCGGCCGGCCGTCGCACTCCGTGTACAGGTCGGTGATCGAGCCGTCGTGGGGGTCGACACGCTGGATGCGACCACCGATGTAGGCGGACGGATCGAACGCACCGGGGAACATCATCCCGCCGAACTCGACCGGCGTGAAGCACCCACCGTTGTTGCACAGGTAGATCGCACCATCGGGCCCGACCGCCGCTCCGTTCGGGCCGCCCTCGATCTCGGCGATCGTCGACACGGTTCCGTCGGCACCCACCCGCGTCAGCTGCTTCCCGAAGATCTCCACGACGACGATCGATCCGTCGGGCATCGCGATCGGACCCTCGGGAAACCGAAGCCCTCCCGTGATCTCGGTCAGCTCGGGCGTCAGCTCCACCACGTCAGGCATGGTGGAGATCCTTACAGCTGGCCGTTCTGCTGGAGGAGTTCGAACTCCTCGACCGTCATCAGGACCGCGCGGGCTTTGGACCCTTCGCTCGGGCCGACGACACCGCGCTGTTCGAGGAGATCCATGATCCGCCCGGCGCGGGCGAAACCGACCTTCAACTTGCGTTGCAACATCGAGGTCGAGCCCAGTTGGCTGCGCACGATGAGCTCCATCGCCTGGCGCATCATCGCGGTGTCCTCGTCGTCCTCGCCGGCGGAGAACGCGTTGGCGTCGGAGGTGACGTCGAGGGCGTCGTCGAGACCACCGAACGATGCGGCAGCCGCGCCCGAACCGTCCGGGCCACGCGGCACCGGCGGCACGAGGCCACTTGCCCCGCTGCTCGTTCCGGCCTCGCCGCCCTCTTCGACGTCGTTGGAGTAGATCGGCTCGGGCGACTGCGCCCGCCAGTGCGCTACGACCTGGCGCACCTCGTCCTCGCTGACGAACGAGCCCTGGATCCGGCTGGCGACCGACGAGTTGCCGGGCAGCAGCAACATGTCGCCCTTGCCGACGAGCTTCTCCGCGCCGGGCTGGTCGAGGATCACCCGCGAGTCGGTGAGCGACGACACGGCGAAGGCCATACGGGCCGGGATGTTGGCCTTGATCACGCCGGTGATGACGTTCACCGACGGACGCTGCGTGGCGACGATCAGGTGGATGCCGACGGCCCGGGCCTTCTGGGCGATGCGGGTGATCGACTCCTCGACGTCGCGGGCGGCGACCATCATCAAGTCGTTGAGCTCGTCGACCACGACCACGATGTAGGTCAGGTGCTCGTACACGACGTCGGAGCCGGGCGCCGCGACGATCTCGCCCTTGGCGAACGCCTTGTTGTAGCCGGCGATGTCGCGGTAGCCCATCTCCGACAGCAGGTCGTAGCGCCGTTCCATCTCCTTGACCGCCCACCCGAGCGCGTTGGCCGCCTTCTTCGGGTTCGTCACGGGCTGCGTGAGCAGGTGCGGGAGGCGCTGGTACTGGCCCATCTCGACCTGCTTGGGGTCGATGAGGATCAGGCGCACGTCGTCGGGCGTGGTGCGCATCAGCAGCGACGTGATGATGCAGTTGATGCCGCTCGACTTGCCGGCGCCGGTGGCACCGGCGATCAGCAGGTGCGGGGTGGCGGCGAGGTCGAGGAACACGGCCTTGCCGGCGATGTCCTTGCCGACCGCGACCTCCAGCGGGTTGGTCGCCTTGGCCGCCTCCGGCGAGGTGAGCAGGTCGCCGAGCGCGACGAGCTGGCGCTGGCGGTTCGGTACCTCGACACCGATCGCCGAGCGGCCGGGGATCGGGGCGAGGATGCGGACGTCGGTCGCCGCCATCGCGTAGGCGATGTCCTTCTGGAGCGAGGTGACCCGGGCGACCTTCACCCCGGTGCCGAGCTCGAGCTCGTACCGGGTGACCGTCGGGCCGACGGTCATGCCGACGAGGGAGGTGTCGACACCGTGCGACGCGAGCGATTCCTGGAGCATGCGGCCGCGATGCTCGACCTCCTTGCGGTCGATCGCCTGCTCGCCGGGCCGGTCGAGGAACGTCATCGGCGGCAACACCCAGTCGCCGATCCTGGCGCCGTCGGGCGACGCCACTCCGGGTTGGCTGCCGACCGACACCTTGGGCTTGGGTGTGCGTGACCGCTTCTTCGGCTCGCCGGGCACGTCGATGCCGAGATCGTCGCCGTCGGCGGCGAAGTCGTACAGCACCGCCCCGCTGCCTGCACCGTTGTCGGCGGCCACACCGGCATCCGCATGGCTGCGGCCCAGTTCGGTGGGGGTGCGGTCGCTGTTGAGCGTGGTGATGTTGTTGATGCCCGACTTCGCCCAGCGTCCGAGCGGATGGGCGATCGTCGACAGGAAGCCACCGGTCTGGGCCGCCATCGTGCGCAGCGAGGTCTGGGTGATCAGCAGGATGCCACCGAGGAGCACGACCGCCAGCACAACCGCCGCGCCGACCGGCTTGACGAGCGCCGTCAGCGGCTCGGCCACGAGCGCGCCGAGCCAACCGCCAGCGGACTCCAGCAGATCGACGTCGGCGGTGAGCTCGTCGGGTCCACGGCCGATGTGCAGGAGGCCGAGCGCAGCACCTCCGACCATCGCCCAGCCGATGGCGAGCCGGAACGGGCTCGACGACTTGCCGCGCCGCACGAGCGACACGCCGATCGCGGCGAGGATCACCGGGACCGCGTACCGGCCGAGGCCGACGAGCCAGCCAAACAGCGTCTCGACGCCCTGTCCGAGCGGTCCCGCCAGATCGAGGTACATGGCCAGCCCGAGGAGCACCGCGGCGCCGATCAGGCCGAGGCCGAGGAACTCGTGCTCGCGCCCCGCGACCGCCTCGCGGACTTCGGTGTTGGCCCGGGTGCGCCGCGACGCGTGTTGGTCGGGCGGGGTCAGGTCACGGACCGAGCCGTTCGACGAGGTGGCCTTGGAGGACGAGCGCGCGCCCGGAGTCTTCGCGTTCGAGCCTTTCGGCGTCGTCTTGGACGCGGCACCGCGCTTGGCGGCGCTCGAACGCTTGCTGGACGATCCCCAGTTGGACATGGTCCGTTCTACGGTACCAACCCCTGCAGCACCAACGCCGGACAGTCACCCGGCGTGAGCCCACCTCGCCGAGCAGATCAAACCGGTTCGACGCTGACGATCGCACCGTTGGGGGCCACGACGATGTCGAGCGCGCCGCCGTCGGCGGAGTGGGCCGCCACGACGTATCGAACGGTGCCGTCGGGCCCACCGTCGACGCTCAGGGAGTCGATGACCGTGGCGGGCAGCTCGTCGGCGATCACCGCCAGCACCAGCGCGTCGTCGAACGTGACCGCGTCGGCGGTGAACGTGTTACCAGCCGCCCCGGTCATCGTCGGCCCCGGCGCCTGCAGTTCGCCGTCGAGGTAGACGTACGGGATGGCCGCGGTGGCGTCGTCGCTCGCGACGAACACGTTCGTGAACTGGCTACTGGCGGTCACCTCGAAGTACTCCTGCGGCCCGCCGAGCTCGGCCTCCACTGCCGCCATCGCAGCCCGGACGTCGGCCGGCAGCGCGAGCAGTTCGGGATCGTCCGTCGGCTCGGCCGCTCCCCCGCCGGTCGAGATCGAAGCGGAATCCGCTGGCGCCGAGCCGTCATCGCTGCCGGAGCACCCGACCACACCCACACCCACCGTCACCGCCGCCAGGACCACCGCGGTCATCCGCACGATCCACGCCGGCGGCCGCAACCTCGGCCGCAAGCTCAGGTCTCCATGACGACGGGCACGATCATCGGCCGCCGCTTCGTGCGCTCGCTGACGAACTTTCCTGCGGCACGGCGCACGTCGCGTTCGAGCGCCTCGACGTCGCGCACGCCGTTGGCCAGCGCCTTCTCGACGGCGTCGGCGATCGTGTCGCACGCCTCGTCGAGCAGGTCCTCGGCCTCGGGCGCGTAGACCCAGCCGCGGGTGATGATCTCCGGGCCGACGAGCACCTTGCCGGTCTGGATGTCGACGGTGACCACCACCACGACGACGCCCTCCTCGGCCAGCTTCTGGCGGTCGCGCAGCACCCCCTGGCCCACGTCGCCGACGATGCCGTCGACGTACAGGTACCCGCTCGGCACCCGGCCGACCGGCCGCAGGCCGGCCTCGGTGAGCTCGATCACGTCACCGTCCTCGCACAGCACGACGTGATCGCGGGGCACGCCCATCAGCTCGCCGAGGCGGGCATTGGCGACCATGTGGCGGTACTCGCCGTGGATCGGCACGAACCACTCAGGATTGACGATCGACAGGTAGGTCTTGATGTCGTCGGCCTGGGCGTGGCCGGTGGCGTGGACGTCCATCACCCCGGAGTGGACGACCTCGGTGCCGAGGCGCAGCAGGCCGTCGATCACCTTGTTGACGTTGCCCTCGTTGCCGGGGATGGCGTGACTCGACAGCACGACCACGTCGTGCTCGTTGAGCTTGAGCCACTTGTTCTCGCCGCGCGCCATCAGGCCGAGCGCCGACATCGGCTCGCCCTGCGAACCGGTGGAGATGATGCAGACGTTGCCCGGATCGAGGCGGTCGATGTCGTCGATGTCGACGATCGACGACTCGGGGATGTCGAGCACACCGAGGTCGAGCCCGAGCCGCACGTTCTTCTTCATGCTCAGCCCGAGCGTGGCGATGACGCGGCCGTCGGCGATCGCCGCGGTCGCGATCTGCTGGATGCGGTGGAGGTGGCTGGCGAAGCTGGCGGTGACGATCCGCTTGCCGCGCTGCTGCGCGAACAGGGTGCGCAGCACGGTGCCGACGCTCGTCTCGCTCGGGGCGTATCCGTGCTCCTCGGCGTTGGTCGAGTCGCTCATCAGCAGCCGGATGCCCGGATCCTTGGCGAGTTGGCCGATGCGGGCGAGGTCGGTGCGCCGGTGGTCGACCGGGGTGAGGTCGATCTTGAAGTCACCCGAGTGCAGCACCACACCCTGCGCGGTGTGCACGGCGATGGCGTGGGCGTGGGGCACCGAATGGGTGACCGGGATGAACTCGACCGCGAACGGGCCCACCGTGACCGTGGCGCCGTCGGCGACCGGGCGGAGGTCGGCCTTCTTCGTGAGCCCGGCCTCGTCGACCCGGTTGCGGGCCAGCCCGAGTGTGAGCGCCGAGCCGTAGATCGGCAGTGGCTCGTCGCGCAGGTCGCCGATCCCGTCGTGGTCCCGCAGCAGGTACTGGATGGCGCCGACGTGGTCCTCGTGGCCGTGGGTGAGCACGAGCGCACCGATCCGTGCGGCGTTCTCGCGCACGTAGGTGAAGTCGGGCAGGATCAGGTCGATCCCGTGCATGTTCGCGTCGGGGAACATGAGCCCGCAGTCGATGAGGATGATCGAGCGGTTGGGATCGTCGGCGGCGCCCTGCTCGATGGCCATGCAGTTGCGGCCGATCTCCCCCAACCCGCCGAGGAAGACGACCCTGACGGGTGTGTCGGTGCCGGTCCGGTCAGCCACGGGCGGCGACCAGGCGGTCGTAGACCTTCTTCGCGGCGGCCTCGAGGCCATCGGGGGTGGGTCCCATCGGCGAGCGACACTCACCGACGTCGTGACCGAGTGTGCGCATCATGGCCTTCGACGGTACCGGGTTCGGAGCGAGGTCGCCCGTCTCGAACTCGTAGCTCTCCAATTGGCGGGCGTTGATGCGCTGGGCGTCGGCGGTGTCGCCACGTTCCCAGGCGTCGAACATCTGGCGATGATCGGGGGCGCACCAGTGCGTGGCGACCCCGATCGCGCCGACCGCGCCGACTGCGAGGAGCGGCAGTGTCATCGCGTCGTCGCCGGAGTACACCTCGAAATCGGCTGGGCTGTTGGCCTTCACCGCTGCGGTCTGGCCGGGGTTGCCGGCCGCGTCCTTGAGCCCGACGATGTTCGAGACGTCGTTCGCGAGCCGCACGAGGGTGGTGCTGTCGATCTTGCGACCGGAACGGATCGGGATGTCGTAGAGCACGACCGGCAGCTCGGTTGCGGCGGCGATCGCCCGGAAGTGGGTTTCGAGGCCGGCCTGGGACGGCCGGTTGTAGAACGGGCAGACCGCCAGGATCCCCGCGATGCCGAGCTTGGCCGCCTCCTCGGTGAGACCGATGTCGAGGCCGGTGTTGTACCCGGTCGTGCCGGCAAGGATCGGCACGGTCACCGCATGGGAGAGGGTCTCGAACAACGTCAGCTTCTCGTCGATCGACAGCGTCGGCGACTCGCCGGTCGTGCCGCAGACGACGAGGCCCTCGTTGCCCTGCTCGACGAGCCATCTCGCCAGCTTCACTGCCGCGTCGACGTTGAGTTCCCCTGCGTCGTCGAAGGGTGTGACCATGGCGGTGAGGATGCGGCCGAAGCGGGGCATCAGCCGCGGTCCGTGCCGGAGGCGAGAACGGTGAGCTCGTCGTGGAGTTGCATCCACACATCCTGGTAGGTGCCGGCCTCCACGCCGGTGAACATATCCGTTTCACCGTCCTGCACATCGAGGAGCGCAGCTTCCAGCCGGGGCCCGAACGACGCCAGGCGGTCGTCGGCCCCGGCGAGCGCGGCGAAGGTGGGCTCGGCGGCGTTGTGCAGATGGGCCAGGTTCTCCAACACGGCGGCGTCGTATTCGGCGTTCGTGTGGTCGTTGACCTCACCGGTGTGCCGCACCGTCGCCCACGCTGCCACCAGCTCCTCGAACTGGGTGTGGAGCGCGAGGAACCGCGCCACCTCGGCCGGCGGAAGCCTCGACTCGGTGCGACCAACCATCGCCCACCGATGCTACCCAGACCACGTTTGCGTCGGGATCTGGCCACGCCCGTGCGTGCTGAATCCCGACGCAAACGTGGGTCGGACCCGTGCTCGGGATCAGGGGGTGACGGGGGCGAGTGCGGGGGCGAGTGCGGGGGCGAGTGCGGGGGCGAGTGCGGGGGCCGGTTCGGGCGGCGCCGGGGCCAG
>CAZYWK010000036.1:0-4618 GCA_964651825.1 uncultured Ilumatobacteraceae bacterium
GCGCACTGCAAGAACCTCGGGCTCCTCCATCCGCCGGACGGCACGATCGAGCTCGCACCGCTCTACGACGTCGCCCATCTCGTGCGAGACGGGGCGCCCGTCGAGCCGGGGATGTCGGTGAACGGCGTCCGATCCATCCTCGACATCACCGGCGCCGACCTCGTTCGTGAGGTCGTCGGGTGGAAGGTGCGCATCAACGAAGCGCAGGCTCGTTCGATCCTCACCGATCTGCTCGAGCGACTCCGCGGGGCGGTCCCAGCCGTGGCCAGCGAGGTCTGCGTCGACGAGGAGATCGTCGACGCGATCGTCACGCGGACGGCCGAGTTGCTCGGTTCGATGTGACCGCCCGCCGGGAGATCTCATTGACACGCGCGGAGCCGACACATCGAGCGCGACCTGACATGCACGGGTCAGCTGGTCGGTGAGGTCGCGTCGTCGGACGCGGTGAGGAGCTCTCGCCGCAAGGAGACCAGCTTCGGGGCGGGCTCGCCGTCGGACCAGGCATCGGCGACGATGACCCGCTCGTAGTTCTCCCACTCCTGACGCACGCCGGCCAGGTCGCCGGAGCGGGCGAAGGCCCGCATCCGCAGCGCGATCAAGCCTTCGTGGGCGGGCAGCACCGAGAGCCCATGAGCCGTCGCGTCGAAGACGAGGTCGATGTCGCCCATCGACAGTGCGTGCTCGGCCAACTCGGTGCACGCGCTCATCGCCAGCAACACGAGATTCGACGTGAACCCTTCGGCGTCGGGCCACAGGTAGCTGGTGCCGGCGAACGGCATGCCGGTGACCATCTCCACCGCCGGCCGCAGCGTCTCGATCGCCTGGGCCGGCGGCTGCAGCCGGGCGTGGGCAAGCCGTTGCTCGACCAGCTGCGCGTCGCTCACCACGAGCGGGTGGAGGGGGAGCTGCTCGGTGAGCGTGCGGGCGAGCCACTCCTCGCCCTCGGGCAGCTTCACCAGCCGACCCATGCCGCGCCTGGCCTCCGACACCACGTTGGCGAACGTGGCGTTGCGCACGTCGAGCTCCCAGAGCGCCGTGCGCGCCAGGGTGCGCGTCGAGTTGGCCCGATGCGTCACGAGCCACGCGATGAGCTCCACCGTCTTCGACCGCTCGAACTCGGCCCGCTCACCGGCGGCGCTCCACACCTCCACAGCGCCGAGCAACTTGACGACGATCGCGTGGTCGATCGGCTCGAACGCCTCCCACTCGAGCGTGGCTGGCTCCGACTCGTCCGCGGACGCGCCCCCGACCTCGGTGGTGTCAACCTGGTCGTGGACTCCGTCATCCGTCACGGCGAGGTCATCCATCCAGACCAGCGGTTGCTCGGCGTCGTCGAGCAGCGCCCGCACGGCGTCGACGTCGGCACGATCGAGACCGATCGGAGTCATCGAGATCGAGCGGCCGGCGACCGTCAGGATCCACTCGCTCGACTCGCCGCGCAGTCGTGCCGGCGCATCCGCCAGACCGCTCGGACCGACCGGTGCGACGAGCGCGATCCCGTGGCCGGGCCGGGGGAGCTGCACACCCTCGGCCTGTTCGACGGCGTCACGGTCGGTGAGCAGGACGACGGCCGGTTCCCACATCTCGCCGCCCGTGCGCAGCGATCGGAGCTCGAACGACGACCGCTCGTTCATCGAGGTCGTCCCGACCAGCGACGCCGCGTGCTCGAACGCGGCATCGACCGATTCGGCCTGGTGCGCGTTGCGATGCCCGAGGAGCACGTCGGGCGGCATCGACACGGTGACGAGGTGGGCGACCTCGGCGTACAGCGACGTCGCCAGCCCGGCCGCGAGTCCCCGCACGACGGCGTCGGCCTGCGACGGTTGAGCGTCGATCGCCAGCGTGCCGCACGCTTCGAGGTCGACGAGCACCTCGCCACCGTCACCATCGACGCCCAGCTGGGCGAACGCGACGCACGGCATCCCCACCTGCCGCGCCGAGTCGCCGAGCATCTCGACCGGCGTGCTGGCCGGCAGGCGCCACACGTTGTCGCCAGCACCGCTCCATGGGAGGGGTGGCACACAGTCGCCCGACAGTGTGACTGTGATCTCGCCGTCGGGCGACACCTGCACGACCACGATCTGGACACCCGTGTCGATGAGATGGAACGCCGCCGACCGGCAGGCGACGTCGACCCGCGACCCTCGCTCGCCTGGCTCGATCCGGCGCAGCAGCAGTTCGGTGTCGACGACCTCGGGCCGTGGCTCGGGGATCCGGCTGCGGGGTGTGGCAGCACGGAGCCGCCGACGGCGTCGCACACCGACGAGCATCAGCACCCCGGCGGCCACCATCGCCGCGTGCTCCAACCGGATCGGAGCTGGGGCATCGGGGGCCGAGGTCCGACCGGGGTCGTCGGCGTCCGCCGCGCCACCGCCGGCGGGGACGATCGTCGTGGATGTGGTCGTCGTCGTGGCCGGATCGACGGTCGTGGTGTGCGGAGCGACCGTGGACATCGGCGCGCCCGCGGGCTCGCTGATCGAGTCGGTCGGCTGCGTGGCCGCGGTCGTGTCCAGCGGTGTAGAGGTCTCGGGAGCGATCACTTCGGGTGAGGTCGTGACGGGCGGCTGGGTCGGGGACTCCGCTGTCGCCGGTGTCTCGACCGCGGGCGGCGCCTCGATCGTCGGTTCGATCGCCGGTTCGGCAGGCGTCTCGACGATTGAAGCCTCGACCGCGTCGTCGGCCGGAAGGTCGAGCTCCCAGCCCGGAAGGATCAGGTTCGGGTCGTCGAACGTGCGGCCGCCGCCCATGTCGTCGCCGGCGTTCTCCTCCCAGATGTCGGTCCATTCGGTCCCGGCGCCGTACTCGTCCTCGGCGATGTCCCACAACGTGTCGCCCTCGACGACGACGTAGACCTCCTCGTCGATCGTGGGGATCCCGGGTGCGGGCGTGGTGGGGTCGGCCGCCGGCGCTGTCACGCCGGCGGGGAGTTGGAGCACCCAGCCGGGCTCGACGTAGGCCGGGTTGGTGAAGCGCTGGCCGTCGGACATGACCGTGTCGAGGTTGAGGTCGAGGACCTGCTCGGCGATGTCGAGCGTGCGGGCCTCGTTGTGGTGCGCCAAGCGCGCGGCGATGCCGAACACCGAGTCACCGCGCTGCACGACGTACGAATGCGACGCGGCTGCCCCGGCGTCGATGCCGTCGGCGACCTGACGCGGGATCGTCGCCGGTGACGCCGTGGCACCGCCCGCCTCGTCATCGATGACGAGGGTGGACGCGGCCGGAGTCGGGAACGGCGCCGACGATCGAGCTTGGGCGAGGCTCGGCCGCACGGAGGTCAACGGCATCACCAGCAAGAGCCCCACCGCGATGTAGCGGGCGATGCCCTGCGACCAGCCGAGCCCACGCATCGTCGGCATCGTCACGCCGCGGTGGCGCACCTGGTGGACGATCTCGGCGACCGTGTTGATCACGATCACTCCGACCGCCACCCAGACCACACACAGGCAGATCCGCAGCAGCAGGTCGACGATGGTGTCGTCCGCCAGCGGATCACCGAGCGCGTCACCGATGCTCCCGGCGCTCCACGATCCCGGGTCGACGCCGGCGAGCGGGTTCGCCGAGCCGAAGCGGGCCATCGACACGCGGGCCAGCAGGATCGGAACGCCGACCGCGACGACGACCAGGGCGATCGCCGACATCACGAAGCGGCCGGCTCGACGCTCATTGCGTTGCTGCACGATCGCTCCCTTCTGTTCGTTGCCGATGCCTCAACGTGGGCGGTCGACCACGCAAAGCGGAACACCAGCGCGCCGAGTTCATGGGGCCCGCTCCGATCGGACCGTGCCGACACCGGTCACGGTCTTGCCCGAGTCGCTGATCGAAACCCGCACCGTCACCCGATCGCCGTCGACGAGGATCGAATCGATCGAACCGTCCACGCCGTAGCTCGTGAACAACGCGGAGGCCGTACGGCTGGCCGCGTCGCGTGCGGCGTTCGGGTCGACGGCGACCCCGGCACCCGACCGGAGACCCGACGTGGCCGACGACTGGGCGCCCGAACGCGCCGCCTGAAAGGCGATCGACTGGGCCGCCGACCGGTTCGACACGCTGCGGTCGACGTCTCGTGCCAGCCACACCAGGCCGAGGAACGTGAACGCGAAGATGAGCGTGATGCCGGTGACGAGCCCCGACCCGCGGTCGCCACGACCTCGATCGGTGGTGGGCCCGGTCTCGTCCATCGTCAGTCAGTTAGTCGCCGGTCGAGCGGAACGGGTCGATGGTGGCGAACGCGGTGGCCGTCGACCTGCTGGCCGGCGGATTGATCAGCTCCAGCCCGGCAGCCGACACCGAACAGGCGACCGTCACGGCGACGCTGCCTCCCGGACCGAAGGCCGATGTGTCGACCGAGACGCTCGGGTCGGAGCACGAGCTGACGTCGACCAGCATGGCGGCGCCGACCTGGCGCGCGGCGGCGACCGCGGCCGCCGGCGTGCGCTCCTGCGCCGCGGCCTGGGCAGCCGACTCGGCCGCGCTCTGCACGGTCGCCCGCCCGTCGACGGCCCGCCCGAGGAACAGGATCACCAACGCCAGCGCGATCGCCGCCGGCGCGATGAGCGCCATCCCCAGCGCGTCACTCGACCCGCGATCACGGCCCGCCGCCGGTGTTCTCGTGATCTTC
>CAZYWK010000036.1:4718-25112 GCA_964651825.1 uncultured Ilumatobacteraceae bacterium
GTGACCGAGAAGCCGCTCGATGTGCCGCGGATGATGCCGGGAGCGTCGGCCGAGACCGTGACGGCGACGACGCCGTCGGCCTGCGTGACACCGACCACCACATCGCTGAGCGACGTGTCGTCCGCGAGGATCGCCGCAGCCGATGCCTGGGCATCGCCGGCGGTCACCCCGGAGCGGGCGACGAGCGCCGCGGTGTCACGCGCGATCACCCGCGCCTCGGTCTTGGCGTGGCTCCACAGCGCGGCCTGCACGGCGGCGAACGCGAGCACCACGAAGATCGGCGTGAGCAGCGCGATCGACAGCGAGGTCGCCGCGCCGTCGTCACCGGTGCACCGGGCCGAGCGAGCCACGGCTACGGGGCCGACGGTGCCCGGACCGTGGTGTTGGCGGTGTTGCGCACCTGGGTCCAGATGATCGTCGCGACGACGGCCACGCTGATCGCGGCCGCGGCGTACCAGAGCACGTGCTCGATCGACACCGCGCCGCGGTCGGCGCGGTCGGTCCCGTCCTGAGCGGAGGCGAGCGGCGCGAACGTCGCGCGCAACGCGCCGTAGATCGTGTGCCAGATCGCCACGAAGGTCACGTTCGGATCGGTCATGGTGGTTCCCTTTCAGTCGCTATCGGTGGTCGTCTTGTCGTTTGCGTCGGGATCTGATCACACCTGTCGGTGCTGAATCCCGACGCAAACGGTGGTGTGGGTCAGTTCAGGTTGAGGGCGGGGTAGATGATCAGGGCCATGAACAGCAGCGCCATCCCCACGAGTGGCGGTGTGACCTTGTCGTTGCGGATGCGGGCGCTGGCCTCCTCGTCGGCAGCGAGCGTGGCCCGCAGCGTCGAGCACTTCGCGGCCAGGCTCCGGGCAACCGGGGCACCTTCCTGCGCCGACAGCGTGGCGGTGGCGGCGACCTGTTCGAGCTCGACGATCCCGTACTCGTCGGCGACGAGCGACAACGCCTCCACGAGGCTCCGGCCGGTCGTCGACACCTCGCGCATCCGCCGCCGGAGCTGGCGGAACAGCAGGCCGTCACCGGCCCGGGCAGCTTGGTCGAGGGCACCCTCGTAGCCGGTGTTGCCGGCCAGCAGCATCGTGACCATGTCGATGTAGGCGCCGAGCTGGTGGCGCAGGTCGAGCCGGACGGCATCGGCGCGGGCGACGGTGTCGGCGTGGATGACGAGCGGCGCGAGGACCGCCGCCAGCAGCGAGATGGCGGCCGGTACGAACCACCCGATCGACACCACCCCCGTCGTCTGCAATACGCCGAGCAGCAGGCTCGGCACGAGCAACCCGGTCAGCGAGGCGATCACGAGGATCCCCAGGTGGGTTTCGGGTGTGCGCCCGACGAGGTGCAGCATCTCGCTCCACGACGAGGTCCATCGGGACGCGCCCGCAGCGGCAGCGACCTCACCGACCCGGCTGAAACCACCGCCGGGTGTGCTCGATCCGCCGACCGTCCACGGATCGGGACGGCGCCGGAGCCGAGCCATCGCGTCGTCGAGCCGGGGCCGAGGCTGACGCCACCCGGACATCGCCAGCAACGCTCCGCCGACGAGCACGAGGCTGCACAGCACGAGCGCACCGATCGGGTTCATGGCGCCGAACCCGTGAGGAAGCGGCTCGGTCGCGGGTAGCGGGCCAGCCGTTGGACCCGCACCAGCAAGACGGCGTAGATCACGAGGATCACCGCCAGGAACAGCTGGCCGGCCGCCGTGTCGTACGCCCGCAGGTAGTCGGCGCGGCCGAACACCAGCAACCCGAGGATCAACCCGCCCATGACCACGCTCAGCAATGTGACCTCGCGTTGCACCGGTGCTCGTTCGGCGTCGACGATCCGGCGACGGTCGGCCTGGTGGCGGGCCTGCTCGGCGAGCGAGTTCAGCACCGCGACGGTGCGGGCGCCGCGCTGGACGGCGATCAGCAGGCCGGCCGCGATGAGGTCGCCGAGCGGATCGTCGATCTCGTCGGCGAACCGGCGGAACACGACGTCGGGATCCTGGCGCCCGAGCCCGGCCGCGAGGCGCCGGACCTGCGGACGGATCGACGGGCCGCACGTGGCGACCGTCGCGGAGATCGCGCCGATCGGCTGGTCGCCGGCGATCAACACGTCGCGCAGGTTCTCGATCCACGACGCCAGCGCGTCGGTGCGCTCGACGATGGTGTCGGCCCTCCGGTCGCGCCGTTGCCACGATCCGATCGCCGCCCACGTGGCGACGCCGACGACGACCGCCGGCACGACCCAACCGGAGAACGCCACCACGACGACTCCCGCGACGAAGCCGCCCCCGAACCTGGCGCCGGCGCCGGGCCGGGCGACGCGGAACGGTGTGGTGCCCTCGGGTGTCGAGTCGTCGACCGGCATGACGAACAGCGCCACCGCGGCGACGCCGGCCAACGTCGACAGCACGAGCACGACGAGCGGCAGGCTCATGTGACGGCTCCATGAGTGGCGAACTGGTCGGCGCGGTACCCGGCCAGCCGGAGCCGGCGCAGGTGACGCGCCGAGAGGGGGGCGAGTTGGCGCAGCTCGTCACCCTCGCCGAACCCCCACACCTCGGTGCTCGCCACGCCGCCACCTTCGCCGAGCCCGCCGACCTCGATGATCGAGGTCACCCGCCGCACCGGAGCCTCGTCGGCCGCGGCGTTGCGCACCAGGTCGATGTGCACGATGAAGTCGACCGTCTGGCTGATCAGGGCCCACACCGCGAACTCGGGGAGGCTCGTGTTCGACTTCGCCACGTAATAGCCGAGCCGCTGGAGGACGACGTCGGCGGCGTGGGCGTGGATCGTCGCCAGCGAACCCCTCTTGCACATCGAGGCGACGTCGAGCATGTCGAGTGCTTCGTCCTCCACCAGTTCCCCGACCACCACGCGGTCGGGGTTGAGCCGGCGGGTGAGCTCGACGAGCTGGCGGGTCGTGATCTCACCCTCGCCCTCGGCGTTGGAGTGGCGGGTGAACAACGCCGGCGCGTCCGGGTGCCGCGGGTCGTCCTCGAGCCGGAGCTCGAGCAGGTTCTTCTCCACGGTGATGATCCGCTCGAGTGGGCTCACCTCGCCGAGAAGCTCGGTGAGCAACGTCGTCTTGCCCGCTCCTGGCGGTCCGGACACGAGGATCGTGAAGCCGCACCGCACGAGCGCTCGCAACTGCGGGACGACGTGGGCGGGGAACAGGCCGAGGTCGGCGAGGCCGTCGAGGCCGACCTGGCGCACGACGAAGCGCCGGATGGCGAGGCGCGGGTGCGTCGACACGCCGTGCTCGCTCGGCCCGCCGAGCACCATCACGACGCGGGCACCGTCGTTCGACTGGAGGGTCAGCATCGGCGACGACGTGTCGAGCCGGCCCTCGCCGGTGCGGGTCATGCGCAGCGCCATGCGCTTCTGGAACGACGTCAGCTCGCTCGCGCTCGACCACAGCTGGCCGACGTCGAGCTTGCGGCCGTCCGTGTAGGTCACCCACGTCGACAGATGGCTGTTGACGTCGATCTCCTCCACCATCGAGTCACTGAGGTACGGCTCGAGCGGGCCGGCGCCGGTGAGGTCGGCGACCACCCCGGCGCGCAGCCGCATCTCGTCGTGGGCGTTCAGCGGGCGCAGCCCGTCACGCAGCCGGTCCTCGTTGAGCTCGGCGAGCTCGTCGCCGAGCCACTTGCCGACGAGCAACTGCTGGCGCCGATGGTCGCGTGCGAGCGGCTCGCGCCCGTTGGCCGACGACGTCGCGTCGTCCTGCTCCACGGCGTCGATGAGCCGGGTGGCGACGCGGTCGGTCACCCGCGCCATGGCAGCCGTGAGGTCGACCGAGGCGCCGTTGCCGATCTCCACGCCGAAATCGGGCGACCGGCTCACGCGATGTCCACCGTTTCGAAGCTCGTGCGGGGTCCACCCGTGGCGATCCGAGCGGCGGGTTCGGCGAGTCGATCGGCGAGCGGCGCGATCGACCGGAGCAACGGGAGCCGAGCGAGGCGCTTGGCGGACACGCCGGCCCGGCCGGCGAACGTCATCGCCGAGAGCGCGTCGACGGCGACTGCCGTGACCGACCCGAACACGACCGAGGTCTGGGCGGCGACGTAGCCGGCGACCTCGTCGACGTCGAAGGGTTCGTTCCCGATCACCGCGAGGTGCATCCGGCTCTCGAGCGTCGACAGCTGCTCGAGCGCCTCGACGAGACGCTCGAGCCGGACCGAGGCGGCACCGGCCGATGCCGGCTCCTGGCGATGGGTGACGACGATCGCTCGGGCAAGACGTAACGCGGCCGGGAACGGATCGCCCGGCCGGCTCTGGCCCGTGTCGGCGAGCGCGGTGACCGGAGCGGACTCGAGTGCGGGCAGCAACGATGCCGCTGCCTCCCCGATCGAGCGGGTGGCTTCGCGGGCTCGGAACGGGCAGGCGATGAAGCGCA
Organism: uncultured Ilumatobacteraceae bacterium; assembly: GCA_964651825.1. Taxonomy (GTDB): domain Bacteria; phylum Actinomycetota; class Acidimicrobiia; order Acidimicrobiales; family Ilumatobacteraceae; genus Sva-07. The sequence goes on from CAZYWK010000036.1 coordinate 9,110, forward strand.
CGCCGGGACTCGACTGGTGGACGATGGCTTCGACGTCGCGCCACCGCACCGCCGCATCCGCCGCATCCGCAGGGTCGCTCGCATCGGCGCTCGAACGATCGAAGCCGACCCCGGTCGCCGGCCTCGTGGCGACGAACGTCGACAGCGACGGTGTCGCAGCCGTGTCGAACCATGCGGCGAGGGAACCGCCCGACGGATCGAGCTCGGTCACGACGACCTCGTCGCGGTTGGGCCACGCCGCGGCCAATGCGACCGCCGTGGTCGTGGTGCAGTCGCCCGTCAGCGCGACGAGACTCATGGCTCGGCCAGGACGACCCTGACGTCGTCGGCCGCGGCGACGATCGGCGCGGCATCGGCGGTCACCTCGACCGACAGCGATTGCTTGCCCAGCGCATCGGAGGTCGTCGTCGGCAGGGCGACGACCGTGCCGTCGACGACGGTCGGCTCCGCCGCCGTGGCACCGACGCCGACCGGGATCACGAGTTGCACCGGAACCCGCTCACGGAGCCCGACCGGCAACGATCCCTCGTCGACCCTGATGGCCACCACCGAGTTGCCGGCGCCCACCAGCGAGTTCGCCTGCACCGATTCGGGGGTGATCAGCGAGCCGGAGACGAGGCGCACCTTGGCGTACGTGCCCACCAGCGAGTCGAGCTGGTCGCCAGGCACCAGGTTGACCGACGAGTCGGCGTCGATCTCGACCGTGCGCATCATGTCGGGGGTCAGCTGCGCGCCGGCCGGGACGTCGACGACCACTTGGACCGACGGGCTCTTCGAGTTCAGGCCGCTGTAGATCAGCACATTGGCCCCGACGGCGATCGCCGCCAGCGCGACCCCTGCGGCGATGCGGTTGCGGCGCCGGCTGGACGGTGCGAACCCGTGGCGGCTCACGTCGGCCCGGTCGGTCGGGCGGCTCGTCACCGAGCCCTCACCAACAGCTCGTGCGCGTGGAGCGCCACGATCGCAGCGCCGACCAGCCCGGGACCGAACGCCACATGGCGCGCCCTGCGGACCAGGCCGTAGGTGGCGGTGCCGCCGGCGGCGAGCGCGAGGGCCGGGAGGGCGAGCTGCCAGTCGGTCGCCCCGAGCGCGGCGCCGGCGACGACGGCGAGCTTGACGTCGCCGAACCCCATCGCCGCCGGTGACACGAGATGGAGTCCGAGCAGCGGCAATGCCAGCACTGCGGCACCCGCCACGATCGCACCGGGCGATGCAGGCGACCCGGTGCCGAACGCCCGGGCGGAAGCATCGGCGAGGAGGAAGACGACCGCGGCCGCGCCGACCCAGACGTCGGGCAGGCGCCGGGTCCGGATGTCGACGAGCGCCGCCGGCACCAGCACCGCGAGCGTGACGGCGCTGGAGGTCGCGACGTCAGGGATGCGCGCCGCGAGCAGCGCGGCAGCCAACGTGGCGGCGAAGGCGGCTCGTGTGGTGATCGACGACTGGGACCAGCAGGTGTTGAAGGCGATCGCCGACTCGGGTCGCGCCGGACTTGCTGGTCCTGATGCGCCGGAGAAGATCTCCGGCTGCGCTGTCGATGACCGAGCTCCCAACTTCACGCTCCTTGAGTCCCCCGCCCCTGGGAGTCCAGAAAGTAGCCGAATGCTCCGGGGCGCGGGTCGGCCGCTCCGTCGCCTTGTCGAAATCCGAACACTCCGACTCCCTTCGCTGGCGTCCATGCCCCAGAGTGGGTGACGTGACCCCCGGAGCGGAACGCCAACCTCGTGCGTTTGGGGACGGGGCCAGAACGAACGAGGTGTGCGTTTGGGGACGGGGCCAGAACGAACGGGGTGGGGGATCAGGAGAGGGAGCGGACGGTCCACTCCAGGAGCCAGCTGAGGAAGTCGTAGAGCTGGTGCTCGGGGGAGGCCGCTGCTTCCGCCGCGTCCGCGGAGTCGTCGTCGGTGATGCCGAGCAGCGAGCCGAGCACGAGACGGATCGCATTGGTCGACTGCATGAACGCGATCGTGCGCTCCTCGTCGAAGACCGCCGGAGCGTCCGGAGCGAGCAACGAGGTGACCAGGTTGATCGAGGCGAGGCGGCTGGCGACGAGCTCCTCACGCATCAACCGTTGGTACTCGGCCTCCTTCTCCTCGTCGTCGGGATAGGCGGTGGGGAAGAGCCGGCCGAGCAGTGGGTTGTCGTCGGTGGAGGTGAGCAGGTCGCGCAGTTCGCCCATCAACCGGGTGAGCAGCGCCCGTTCCTCGACGTCGAGGTTGAACGTCCACCCACCGTCGACCGCCTGGATGGGCGGGACGAACTCCTTGCGCCCGAGGATTCGCCTAGCCATCGGGCCCGTCGTGTTCCATGGTGGCCCACAGGCTGTGCTCGTGGAGCCGGAACACGTGCATCTCGGCCTCCTCGCGGGTGCCCGACGCAACGACGGCCCTGCCCTTCTCGTGCACGTCGAGCATCAGTTTCGTCGCCTTCTCCAGCGAGTACCCGAACAGCTTCTGGAACACGAAGGTGACGTAACTCATCAGGTTCACCGGGTCGTTCCACACGAGCACGATCCATGGACGGTTGATGGCAGTGGCCTCGTCGAGGTCGGGCTCGATCACCGTCACCGGATCACGCACGGGTTCGAGCGTCGTCGGCATCTCCCCATTGTGCCGTGGTTCCGCGGGTCGGCGTTGGTCGACTCCGACGCGCGCCCGTACGATGGCGTCGTCATGGCCGTTGGCAGTCGCCCCTTCGTACCGTCCCGGCTCGCGCCGGGAAGTATGACCCACGGCCCCCGACGGACCCCCACCACCGTCGTCGGCGCCTACATCGCGCTCACCAAACCGCGCATCATCGAGCTGCTGCTGATCACCACCGTCCCGACGATGATCCTCGCCCAGCAGGGCTGGCCCCCCACCCGCCTGGTGATCATCACCCTGATCGGCGGCACGCTCGCCGCCGGCAGCGCCAACGCCGTCAACATGTACGTCGACCGCGACATCGACGCACTGATGGTGCGCACCCAGAGCCGGCCCCTCGTCACGGGCATCATCCCGGCCCGCCACGCCCTGATCTTCGCCCTCGCCTTGCAAGCAGCGGCCTTCGCTGTCCTGTGGGCCGGCGCCAACCTGCTCTCGGCCGTGCTCGCGTTCTCGGCCGCCGCCTTCTACGTGGGGATCTACACGCTCTGGCTGAAGCGTACGAGCCGCCAGAACATCGTGATCGGCGGCGCCGCCGGCGCGGTGCCCGTGCTCGTCGGATGGGCCGCCGTGCAGGACTCGCTCGCCTGGCCCCCGATCCTGCTGTTCATCGCCATGTTCCTGTGGACGCCGCCCCACTTCTGGGCCCTCGCCGTCAAGTACGCCGACGACTATCGCGCCGCCGACGTGCCGATGCTCCCAGCTGTGGCGCCACTCGAATCCGTGGTCAAGCAGATGATCTGGTACACGGTCGGCCTCGTCGCCACGACCCTGCTCCTCGTGCCCGTCGCCGACCTGGGCTGGATCTACGGCGTCAGCGCCGCGGTGCTCGGAGCGATCTTCATCGTCGGCACCGTCGCCCTCGGCAAGCACCCCACTCCTGCCGCCAGCATGCGCCTGTTCGGGTACTCGATCACCTATGTGACCCTGCTGTTCGGGGCGATGAGCCTCGACGTGTTCGTCCAGTACGGGTTCTCGTGACCGGTACCTGTCACCATCGATCCGGCCCCTCGATCCAGGGCGGGGATTTCTGCCCGAACGGCGGTCTGGAAGTAGTCTCTGGCCGTCATGGCCTGGCTCGTTCGGTCAGCCACGTACTCACACAAGCGAGCCAACACTTCGTATGACCACACTCGAAACCGCAGAACCGGCGCCCCCTGAGACCGTCGATGCTCCGGCCCACGGCGCCGACGGGCCGAGCGAGCACCACGGCTCGGTCATGGTCCGGCCGCCCCAATGGCTGTCGTCCACCGATCACAAGATCATCGGCCAGCTCTTCCTCGTCGGTGGCCTCCTCGGCCTGCTCGCCACGGTCGTGGTCAACATCGTGCTCGGCATCGAGCGCGTCGACGGCGCCGACATCACCTTCGACGACGCGCTCGCGCAACTCTTCGACGCCCAGCGCGTCGGCCTCGTGTTCGCCACCGCCTTGCCGCTCGCACTGGCCTTGTGCATCGCGGTCGTGCCGCTGCAGCTCGGCGCCCGCTCGATCGCCTTCCCGCGCCTCGCTGCGGTCGGCTTCTGGCTGTGGTTCGGTGGGCTCGTGTTGAACATCGTGTCGATCGCCGCCGACGGCGGCACGCTCGGCGGCACCTCCGACATGGTCGACCTGTTCATCGCCAGCCTCGGGCTGATGGCCGTCGGCGCTGTCGCCGCCGCCATGTCGATCGCCACCACGGTCCTCACCACCCGGGCCCCCGGCATGACGATGCGACGGGTGCCGTTCTTCTCCTGGTCGGCGCTGATCACCTCGCTGTCGATCATCCTGGTGATGCCGGTGTTCGTCGGCACGCTCGCCTACCTGTTCCTCGACCACCGCAACAGCCGTACCGGCTTCGGCGGCAACAGCGGTTTCGGGCAGTGGGCCGGCTGGCTGTTCACGCAGCCCGCCACCTACATCTTCGCCATCCCGGCGATGGGGCTGTTCGCCGAACTGCTGCCGGTCACGTTCCGCAAGCGCACCCCCGCCCGCGGCGTGATGATCGCCGGGCTCGCGCTGCTCGGCGTCGCCGCCCTCGGCGCCGTCACCCAGCAGGACGTCCAGCGCCTGCCGTGGGCCGGCAGCGGCCTCGACCTCGACAACCTCGGCGACAAGGTCAACGACCTCGTGCCCTTCGCCTACTTCAACCTGCTCCCGCTGCTCGGCGTGGTGTTGATCTTGCTGGTCGGAATGGCGATCGCCAAACCCCAGAAGGGTGTCAACCCCAACGTCACCGGCGGGTTCGCGTTCACGTTCTTCGGCTACGGGATGATCGTGGTCGGCATGGTCGGCACCGTCATCTACGCGATCGACGACCTCGCGCTCCAGGGCACGGTGTTCGAAGAGGCCGTCGTCACCTTCGTCGTCTACGGCACCGCCCTCGGGATCATGGGCGGGATCGTGTACTGGTCGCCGAAGCTCTGGGGCCACGCCCCGGCGCTGGCCAAGACGGCGCCACTCGCTCTGCTCGGCGCGCTCGCCACCGTGCTCGCCACGGTCCCGTACGTCATCGCCGGGTTCCTCGACCAGCCGGCCGGACCCGTCTACGCCGACGACGACCTCGCCGTCTGGAACATCCTCGTGCTCGTCGGCCACGCCCTCATGGCGCTGACCGTGCTCGCGTTCGTCGGCCTGCTCGCCGCCGCCCATCGCAACCGCGACGACCTGCCGGCGCTCGGTGACGATCCGTGGGACGGCCACACGCTCGAGTGGGCGACCACGTCGCCGGCACCGGGCGACAACTTCGTCGACGTCCCGCTCGTCCACTCCGCCGAGCCCCTGCTCGACCTCAAAGCCCACGCCACCGCTGCTGCCAACGGGAGCCCAGCCTGATGTACGCCTTGCCTGCCGGCCCCACACCGGCCCCGCAACGCCAGACGCTCGTCGGCAGCGCCCTCGCGGCGATGACGATGATCATGCTCGCCGGCGGCATGCTCGCCGTCTGGCTCCTCCAGCGAGACCTCGCCCTCGACGCCGGCCAGAGCTGGGTGCCCAGTGGCGTCGTGATCCCCGAGGTGCCGGCCAACATCATGCTGATCGCCTTCATCGGCGTCTGCGTCTTCGCCCAGTGGGCGGTCTGGTCGGCCAAGCGCAACGACCGCGGCCACACCGTGTTCGCCCTCGCCGCCACCGTGGTCGTCGCGGTCATGGTCATCAACGCCCAGGCGTACATCTACAGCCAGATGGCCATGGGCATCGCCGACGGCACCTATCAGGTGATGTTCTACGCCCTCACCGGCATGTTCGTCCTGATGATGATCGTCGGGATCCTCTTCTCCGCCGTCGCCTTCTTCCGCTTCAGCGGGGGCCGCACCGGCGATCGCGAGATCGTCGCCGCCCACGCCATCTACTGGTACGCGACCGCCGCGGTGTACACCGCGTTGTGGTTCGTCGTCTACGTCACCAAGTGAGCCGCTGACCAATGTTCACCACGGGCAACAAGTTCCTCATCGGCTCCACGGTCGTCGCCACGATCGCGGCGATCGCCTACGGCGTCACGCAGAGCGACCTCGAAGGCACGATCGGCCTGGTCGCGGCCGCGATCGCCCTGGCGGTGGCGAGCGGCTTCAACATCTTCACCCGCGACGCCAACGTCGAGGTCACCCCCGTCCTCGTCGCCGAGCAGACCGCCGCCGCCCAACTCGCGCCGCGTTACAGCCTGTGGCCGGCGCTGTTCGCCGTCGGCGCGGTCACCGTCGTCGTCGGCCTGGTCACGTACCAGGCGATCTTCATCATCGGCACGATCCTGCTCCTGGCGGCCGGTGGGGAATGGATGGCCCAGGCGTGGTCCGAGCGGGCCTCGGCCAGCGGCGTCCACAACGCCGAGGTCCGCAGCCGCATCGCCAACCCGTTCGAGTTCCCGATCGCCGGCGTCATCGCCATCGGCATCGTCGTCTACTCGTTCAGCCGGGTGATGCTCTGGCTCTCCAAGACCAACACCGTGCTCGCGTTCGGCATCCTCGCCGCCGTCCTGCTCGCGTTCGCCTTCCTGTTCGCCTACCGGCCCGGCATCAAGTCGCGGGCGATGATCAGCGTCGTGGCCATCGGCCTCGTCGGCCTCGTGGCCGGCGGCGCCGCGGCCGGGGTCGACGGCGAGCGTGAGATCGAGCCGCACGAGACGACCGAGGGCCTCGCCCGCGAGGGGATCTGCGAAGACCCCGGCCACACGCACGCCGACGAGAACGCGTCACAGAGCGTCTCGGCCACGGCGAGCGTCGCCGCCCGGATCTCGCTCGGCGAGGACGGGGCACTCACCTACCAGGTCAACGGGCCGATCCCCAAGGGTGAGCACGCCACCATCAACCTCCCCCGCTCGAACCCGAACAACATCTTGTTCATCAACGACTCCGACCACGACCGCCGCCTCTCGGTCGACATCGGCACCATCGTGGTCACCGGCGACGACGGCGAGGACGAGGAGATCCCGAACCAGCTCTGCACGACGCTGGTCGAGCCCGGCGGCGAGCAGCTGATCACCGTCACCATCGCCCAGCCCAGCTTCGCCTTCCCCGACGGCTTCCGGTTCTTCGTGCCGGGCGTCGACACCGCCGAACTCGGTCTGGTCGTGCCGTGACGACACCAGCACCCACTTCGAGGCCCAACCCCCCCAGGACGAAAATGTCATCGAGCCCCACCCGGACTACCGTCGGCAACGTGAGCCGCCGCGCCCGAATCGCACTCGTCGCCATGGTCGCGTTCGCCGCGGCCGGGTGCGCGCAGGACGCGCCGCAGGACACGTGGGACCCGGCCGGGCCGAACGCCCAGAAGATCCACGATCTCCAGCTCCCGGTGTTCATCATCGCTGGCGTCGTCGGTCTGATCGTGTTCTCCGCCATCGGCTTCGTCACCTGGCGGTACCGCGATCGCGGCCAGCCCATCCCCAAGCAGACCCACGGCAAGCCGGCGCTCGAGATCGCCCTCACCATCCTGCCGGCGCTGATCCTCATCGGCATCGCCGTTCCGACCGTCGGCACGCTGATGGCGCTCAACAAGACGAGCGACACCGAATGCGTCATCAACGTCACCGGCCAGCAGTGGTGGTGGGAGATCGACTACCCGGTCCAGGAAGGCTGCGGCGGAATCTCCGACGTCATCGTCACCTCCGGCCAGATGGTCATCCCGATCGACACGCCCGTGCTCGTTCGCGGCACGAGCCGCGACGTCATCCACTCCTGGTGGATCCCGCGCCTCAACGGCAAGCGCGACATGGTTCCGGGCCGGGTGCAGACCAACCGCATCCAAGCCGACGAGCCCGGCACGTACGCCGGCCAGTGCACCGAGTTCTGCGGCCTGTCCCATGCGAACATGCGCATGGAGGTCATCGCCCTCGAGCCCGACGACTTCGAAGCCTGGAAGGCCAACCAGCTCGAGGCGTACACCTCTCCTCAGGCCGACACGCTCGCCGCCGAAGGCGAGGCCCAGTTCATCTCGCAGTGCTCGCGCTGCCACCAGGTCAACGGCCTCGAAGACGCCGACGGCGACCCGATCGTGTCACGCCCCGACCTGTACGTGTACGCCGGAGCAGCGCCGAACCTCACGAACCTGATGACCCGCAACACGTTCGCCGGCGCGTCGTTCGACCTGCTGCTCGAGCAGTGCCGCAACGAGGTCTGGGACGCCCCGCCCGACGAGGTCGGACCGGAGTATCTCAAGGGCGTGACCGCGGAGTGCCTCAACTCGGTGCAGCTGCGTGAATGGCTGCGTGACGCGCCCCAGATGAAGCCGATGTACGCCGATCCGACCGAGCTGGAGGCCACCGACGGGCTGTACCGGGGCATGCCGTACCTCGGGCTCAGCGAGGACCAGATCGACCAACTGGTCGCCTACCTGCTCGAACGCAAGTGATGGGATACCGATAACGCATGGCCATCATCGAACGCCCCGCCGACACCGCCGCAGCAGCTGGCGGGCCCGCGGTCGTCGCCACACCCTCCACCTCGTTCGGCTACTTCCGCAGGCCCGTCGAGACCAAGGGCTGGCGTTCCTGGGCCTTCACGGTCGATCACAAGAAGATCGGCATCATGTACGGCGCCGTCTCGATGACGTTCTTCCTCGTGGGCGGCATCGAGGCCGGGCTCATCCGCGCGCAGTTGGCCCAGCCGAACGGCCAGATCCTCTCGGCCGACAAGTACAACCAGCTGTTCACGATGCACGCCACCACGATGCTGTTCCTCTTCGTGATGCCGATGGCAGCCGCGTTCGCCAACTACCTGATCCCACTCCAGATCGGCGCCCGCGACGTCGCCTTCCCCCGCCTCAACGCGCTGAGCTTCTGGACGTTCGCGTTCGGCGGCATCTTCATCAACACGTCGTGGTTCCTCGGTGGCGGTGCCGACGGTGGCTGGTTCATGTACGCACCGAACAGCACCACGCCGTTCTCGCCGTCCGACGGCGTGAACTTCTGGACGCTCGGCCTGCTGATCACCGGCGTCTCATCGCTCGTCGGCGCCGTCAACTTGATCGTCACCGTGCTCAACATGCGGGCACCCGGAATGACCCTCATGCGGATGCCCACGTTCACCTGGATGGCTCTCGTCACCCAGTTCCTGCTGCTGTTCGCGATGCCGGTCATCACCGTGGCGCTGTTCCTGCTGATGTTCTCCCGCAACTACGGCGCGACGTTCTTCTCCGTCGCCGACGGAGCCGATCCGTTGCTGTGGCAGCACCTGTTCTGGATCTTCGGCCACCCCGAGGTGTACATCGTCGTGCTCCCGGCATTCGGCATCGTGTCCGAGGTGCTGCCGGTGTTCTCCCGCAAGCCGCTGTTCGGCTACCCGTTCGTGGTGTTCTCCGGCGTCGCCATCGGCTTTCTCGGCTGGGGTGTGTGGGCGCACCACATGTTCGCCTCCGGCCTGGGCCCGATCTCGGTGGCCGTGTTCGCCGTGGCCACGATGGCCATCGCCGTGCCCACCGGCGTGAAGATCGTCAACTGGACGCTCACCATGTGGGGCGGCAAGCTGTGGTTCACCACGGCCATGCTCTTCGCCATCGGGATGATCGTGACGTTCACGATCGGCGGCCTGTCGGGCGTCACGCACGCGGTGGCGCCGTCCGACACCCAGCAGACCGACACCTACTACATCGTCGCTCACTTCCACTACGTGATCTTCGGTGGTGGCGTGCTCGGCCTGTTCGCCGGCGTCTACTACTGGTGGCCGAAGATCTTCGGCAAGCTGCTCAGCGAGAAGCTCGGCAAGTTCAACTTCTGGTTCATGATCGTCGGCATGAACATGACGTTCGGGCCGATGCACATCCTCGGCCTCCAGGGCCAGCCCCGACGCATGTACATCTGGACCGAGGCCCGCGCCGGCGACGGCTTCTTCAACCTCGGGTTCTGGAACCTGGTCTCCTCGATCGGCACGCTGACCCTCGGCATCGGAGTGTTGTTCTTCGTCATCAACGTCTGGGTGAGCCGCAAGGCGCCGCCAGCCCCCGCCGACCCGTGGGACGCCCGCAGCCTCGAGTGGATCACGTCGAACCCGCCGAAGGAGTACAACTTCGAGCGCATCCCCACCGTGCACGCGCTCGACGAGTTCTTCCACCGCAAGTACGAAGACGTCGGTACCGGCGACGAGCACGACTACAAGCAGGTGATGAGCGGCGAGCAAGTGGTGGCCGCCGAGACGGCCAACGCCGACAAGCACATCCACCTGCCGTCGCCGTCGTACTGGCCGATCATCCTCGCCCTGTCGTTCCCGATCCTGGCCTACGGCGTGATCTACCACACGCTGCTGATCGTGGTGGGCGCCCTGATGGTGGTCGGCTCGATCTTCGGCTGGTCGCTCGAACCATCGACCGCCCCGGAATCCGACTTCGACCCGCCGGCCGACGGCGGCGAGGCGAGCAAGGAGCTCGCGGTCCATGTCTGACACGACCCCCCAACCCGACCCGCCCGTGCTGCCCGACGAGCAGGTGACGCCGGGCGGCGACACGCTCGTCGCCGCACCGGACGAGGCGACCGATCACGGCGTCGCCGACGACGGGCTCGACCACCTCGGGCTCGAACACCACACCTCGACCGGCCTCTCCAACACGAAGCTGGCGATGTGGCTGTTCCTCGGCTCGGAGTGCCTCATGTTCGGTGGGCTCATCGCCACCTACATGCTCTACCGCAACCGCCAGGGCGACGCCATCGGCCCCGACCAGCTGTGGGACATCCCGTTCACGTCGGCGTCGAGCTTCTGCCTGCTGATGTCGTCGCTCACGATGGTGCTCGCGGTCTCCGCGGCCAAGCGCGACGATGCGCGCAACACCCGGCTCTGGCTGATCGCCACCGCCTCGCTCGGCGGCCTGTTCGTCGCCGGGCAGGTGTACGAGTTCACCACCTTCTACCGGGAGGGGCTCGGCTACACCTCGAGCCTCTTCGGGTCGAGCTTCTACACGCTCACCGGCTTCCACGGCGTCCACGTCTCGGTCGGCATCATGATGCTCATGGCACTGATGTTCATGCTGTCTCGGGGCCGCGTCCACGGCGACAAGGCCGAGTCGGTCGAGATGATCGGCCTGTACTGGCACTTCGTCGACATCGTGTGGATCATCATCTTCACCCTCGTCTACCTGATCCCGGCCTGATCCCATGAGTACCGACACCACCCACCACAGCTCGCCCACCGGCACGATCCACACCGACGGCCACACCCACGAGGGTGCCTCCGACGCCACCTACATCAAGATCGCCGTCGCCCTCATGGCGCTCACCGGCGCCGAGATCGCCGTCAGCTACCTCGACCTCGGCAAGGCCCAGGTGCCGCTGCTGCTGATCATGATGGTCGTCAAGTTCGCGACGGTCATTCTGTACTTCATGCACCTCAAGTACGACAACGCCTTGTTCCGGCGGCTCTTCTACGGCGGGCTGTTCCTGGCGCTGTTCGTCTACACGGGTGCCCTGCTCACGTTCCACTACTTCGAGTAGTCGAGATGGAGGGGCGCATGCTCGCCCAAGCGATCGACAACTCATTGCGCTACCAGTGGCACCCAGAGGTCTGGGTGCTGATCGCCTTCCTCACCGGCGCCTACATCTACATGGTGCGCGTCATCGGGCCCCGCGCCGTTCCGGCGGGCACGCCCGCCGCCACGACCCGCCAGATCGCCGCCTTCGTGGCATCGATGGTGATGCTCGAGGTGGCCAGCGACTGGCCGCTCCACGACATCTCCGAGGAGTACCTGTACTCCGCGCACATGTTGCAGCACATGATGCTCACCTACTTCCTCCCGCCGCTCGTGCTGCTGGCCACACCGGAGTGGCTGCTGCGAGTACTCGTCGGCAACGGGCGCGGCTACCGGGTGCTGGCGTTCCTGTGCCGGCCGGTCGTGGCCGGGGTGGCGTTCAACGCGGCGGTCATCGTCACGCACATCCCCACGGTGGTGAACGCCTCGGTCGACAGCGGGCCGGCGCACTACGCGCTGCACATCCTCGTCGTGACGCTGTCGCTGCTGATGTGGATGCCGGTGTGCGGGCCGTTGCGCGAGTTCCATCTCCAGCCGATCGGCAAGTGCGTCTACCTCTTCCTCCAGTCGATCGTGCCCACCCTCCCTGCGGCGTGGCTGACGTTCGCCGACGGCGCCGTCTACTCGGCCTACGACAAGCCGTACCGGTTGTGGGGGATCAGCGTCGCCGGCGACCAGCAGCTCGCCGGCGCGATCATGAAGACCGGCGGGACGATCTTCCTGTGGACGATCATCATCTTCATCTTCTTCAAGCGCTTCGCCGCCGGTTACGAGCTCGAGCACGACTACCGCCGTCGCCCGGGCACGATGCCCACCGCGGAGATCGTCGGCAACGACGAGGTCACGCTCACCACCGCCGACGTCGAGCGCGAGTTCGCCACCGCCTCGCCCACGGAACCGGGCCGGGGCGGGTGACCGGCGGCCGGTAGCCTGCCGAGTCGTGATCGACCAGCGACTCCTGCGCACCGACCTGGACGTGGTCGAGGCTGCACTCGCCCGGCGCCATCGCCCGGCGTTGATCGACGACGTCCGTCACGCCGCCCGGCTCGACGAGCGCCTCCGCTCGATCACCCAGGAACGCGACGAGATCCGGGCCCGCGTCAACGCCATCTCGAAGGACGTCGGAGCGCTGCGCCGCAGCGGAGACGTGACCGGTGCCGAAGCGTTGCAGGACGAGAGCCGCCGCCTCGGTGACGACGAACGGGCCCTCGCCGCCGAGCACGACGAGGTCGACGCGGCCCTGCGCGAGCTGCTGCTCGGCATCCCGAACCTGCCGCACGCCGATGCCCCCGACGGCGCCGGCGACCACGACAATCCGATCGTCACCGGCCCGGTCGGCCTGCTCGCCGAGTATCCCGAGCACCAGCGCGTGCCCCACTGGGAGACGGCCGAAGCGCTCGGCATCCTCGACAACGAACGGGCGACCAAGATCTCCGGCGCGATGTTCACGATGCAGCGCGGCGCCGGCGCCACGTTGAGCCGCGCCCTCTGCCAGTACGGGCTCGACCTCAACGCCGACGCGTTCGAGGAGATCCGGGCGCCGTCGCTGGTGAGCACCGCCACGCTGACCGCCACGGGCCAGCTGCCGAAGTTCGCCGACGACGCCTACTCGGTCGAACGTGACGACCTGTGGTGCATCCCGACCGCGGAGGTGCCGCTCACCTCGATCTACGCCCAGGAGATCCTCGACGACACCGACCTGCCGATCCGCGTGATGGCCTACAGCCCGTCGTACCGCCGCGAGGCCGGCTCGGCCGGACGCGACACGCGCGGCATGCTGCGCGCCCACGAGTTCGACAAGGTCGAGATCCTGTCGTTCGCCACGCCCGAGCAGGCGCCCGAGCTGCTCGCCGACATGACGGCGCGGGCCGAACGGGCGATCGCCGGGCTCGGCCTGCCGTACCGGATCATCGAGATCTGCACGGGCGACATGGGCCAGAGCCACCATCGCAGCTTCGACATCGACGTCTACGCGCCGGGTGCCGACGCCTGGCTCGAGGTGTCGTCGGTCAGCTGGTTCAGCGACTACCAGGCGCGCCGGGGCAACATCCGGTTCCGCCGGCACGACGCCGACGGCAAGCCGGTCAAGGGCACCGAGTTCGTGCACACCCTCAACGGCTCGGCCCTCGCGGTTCCCCGGGTGTGGGCGGCGATCATCGAGAACTACCGCAACGAGGACGGCTCGGTCACCGTGCCCGAGGTGCTGCTGCCCTACATGCGTGGCATCGAGCGCATCGAACCGGCGCGCTGAGGGCGGGCACGATGAGCGAACACGGCGAGCCAGAGCTTCCTGGAATCCCGCCGCGTCGCATCGACGTGCTCCGCGACCGGCGGGTGCAGTACGAGTCGGCGGGCCTCGACGCCGCCGACCTCGATGCCGATCCGGTGGAGCAATGGCGTCGCTGGCACGACGAAGCACTCGACGCAGGCGTGGCCGAGCCCAACGCGATGACGGTCGCCACGATCGGCGCCGACGGCGTGCCGGACGCGCGCGTCGTGCTGGCCCGCGCCGCCGACGACCGTGGACTGGTGTTCTACACGAACTACGAGGGCGCCAAGAGCCGTCAGCTCGATGAGGCGCCGGTCGCGGCGGCAGTGTTCGCCTGGCTCGACCTCCACCGCCAAGTTCGCGTGCGCGCTCGCGTCGAGCGGGTGCCGGGCGAGGAGAGCGACGCGTACTTCGCAACGCGTCCGCGGGCGAGCCAGCTCGGGGCCTGGGCGTCGCCGCAGAGCGAGATCATCACCGAGCGGGCCCTCCTCGATGAGCGCATCGCCGAGTACGAGACCCGGTTCGCCGACGGCGATGTCCCCCGCCCGCCCAACTGGGGTGGCTGGCGTCTCGTGCCGTTCGAGTGGGAGTTCTGGCAGGGGCGCCCGAGCCGTCTGCACGACCGAATGCGCTACCGCCGGCTCGGCGACCCTGCCGCGTGGCACATCGAGCGCCTCGCCCCCTGACAGCCCCGGCTCGCACCACCTTCCCCGCCCGGCTCCCCGCTCCCCGCCCCGCCCGGCTCCCCGCTCCCCGCCCGGCTCCCCGCGCCCGAGGTTTGTGGCAGTCATTCGGCCGACCCTTCGGCAGGTTGGCTGCCACAAATCCCGCGCCCGAGGTTTGTGGCAGTCGTTCGGCCCACCCGTGGGTGGAATGACTGCCACAAACGGTGGAGGGCGAGCCGGGTCGCGGGCGGGACGGCTGATCAGGGGGCCGGCCACGTGGTGGCGGCGTCGACGAGCCCGTCGATCAGTGCCTGCGTGTGCGGCGTCAGGCCAGGGCCCTCCCAGTCCCACCACATCGGGCTGGCGCCGCGGACGCGCGGCGGAAGTTCGATCTGCACACCTCTGGCAGGTACGAGGTTGACCGGGTTGGCGGCATGCAGCCCACGGAGGTTCGGCGGGATGCGATCGAGGTCGGTCACGATGTCGTAGGCCGGCAGCGTCCGCCGCAGCGAGCCACCGACGTGCTCGGCGAACTCGCGGTTCTGGCCGCCGAGCAGCAACGAGCTGAACAGGCCCCGTTGGCCGAACCCGTGGATCGTGACGACCACGTCGACGTGGTCCACGAACGAGCGGAGACGCTCCGACTCGGCCGGCCGGACCAGCGTCGACGCGAGGTGCTCGCGCATCCCGTCCGGTTGCGCCACCGAATACAGCGACGCTCCGCAGCGGCGGGCCGCTTCGGCCGCGATCACATCGGTCATCACCTCGAGCGCACCGCCGTGGTAGGCCATGAACCCGACGGCTCCCCGCAGCTCCACGACTTCGCGGACACCGGGTGCGGCGAGCAGCTCGGCGAAGGCGGTCACCCGCCCATACTGCCCGGCCGGACGGCCCGACCCCCTACGATGGCGGCGTGCTGGTGTGGATGGACCTCGAGATGACCGGACTCGATCACACCTCCGACGTCATCGTCGAGATCGCCACCATCGTGACCGACGACGACCTGACGATCGTCGAGGAGGGCCCCGACATCGTCGTGCACCAGCCCGACGACGTGCTGGCAGCGATGGATCCGTTCGTCCTCGACATGCACACCCGCTCGGGGCTCCTCACCGCGATCAAGGCGTCGACCGTCAGCCTCGCCGATGCCGGAGCGCAGACCCTCGAGTTCATCAAGCACCACGTCCCCGAGCCCATGACCGTGCCGCTGTGCGGCAACTCGATCGGCACCGACCGCCGCTTCCTCGCCGCCTACCTCCCAGAGATCGAGAACCATCTGCACTACCGGTCGATCGACGTGTCGAGCGTGAAGGAGCTGGTCAAGCGCTGGTACCCGGCCGTCGACACCGAACGTCCCCACGGTCACGGGTCGCATCGAGCGCTCGACGACATCCGCGAATCGATCCGCGAGATGGCCTACTACCGCGACCGCGTCTTCGTCGCGCGCGACGCCGTCCGCGCGCTCCCACCTGCCGAGGCCGACACTCCCGACACCCCCGAC
>CAZYWK010000036.1:25212-35006 GCA_964651825.1 uncultured Ilumatobacteraceae bacterium
CCCGACGCCGTCGTCCAGGCCTGAACGATCGCGCCCGCACGGTCCGGCGCGTTAGGTTCGCCGTTCATGCGTGCTGTCGTGTTGCGAGCCCATGGCGGACCCGAGGTCCTGACCATCGAGGACGTGCCGGAACCCACTGCCGGACCGGGTGAGATCGTCGTCGCCGTCGAGCAGACGGCGCTCAACCGGGCCGACGTGCTGCAACGGATGGGCGCCTACCCCGACCCGCGTCGCCGTGACCTCGAGATCCCCGGGATGGAGTACGCCGGCACGATCGCGGCCGTCGGTGCCGACGTGACCGAGTGGTCGGTCGGCGACCGGGTGATGGGTATCGAGTCCGGCGGTTGCTACGCCGAACGTGTCGTGACGCACTCCCGCCAGGCCATGTCGGTACCGGCCGGGATCGACGCCCGCGACGCAGCCGCGATCCCCGAGGTGTTCCTCACCGCCTGGGACGCGCTGGTGGTGCAGGGCGGGCTCACGTCGGGACGATGGGCGCTCGTCCACGCCGGGGCGTCGGGTGTCGGGACGGCCGCGATCCAGGTGGCCAAGGCGATCGGCGCGCGTGTGGCCGTCACCTGCTCGGCCGCCAAGGGCGACGCGTGCCGTGACCTCGGCGCCGATCTCGTGTTCGAACGCAGCCCGGCGGACTGGCTCGCGGGCCTGCAGGGCGCCGTACCCGGTGGCGTCGACGTGATCCTCGACGTCGTCGGCGGCGACGAAGTAGGCCGCAACCTGCGCGCCGCCCGTGTCGACGGCACGATCGTCCAAGTGGGCCTGATGGGCGGCGGGAGCACCGAGGTCAACGTCGGCCTCCTCCTCCAGCGCCGCATCACGTGGATCGGCACGACTCTGCGGGCACGGCCGATCGAGCGCAAGATCGCGCTCACCCAGCGATTCATCGACGAGGTGGTGCCGCTGTTCGACACGGGTGTGCTGCGACCGATCGTCGACTCGCGCTATCCGTTCGCCGAGATCGCCGCCGCGCACGAGCGCATGGAGTCGAATGCCAACATCGGCAAGATCTTGATCGACCTGTGAGCGTCGGAGCTCAGCCGGCGCGTCGATGGCGTTGCAGGCTGAACCACGCGCCGACGGCGAGGATCACCACCAACGCCACGCCGGAGAGCACCCACGCCAGGACGGCCGGGCCGGGAGGGTCGGCGGCGGCGGTCCCGTAGGCGAAGTCGATCGATCCGACGATCAGGTGGCCGTCGACGACCGACGGGGCGAGATAGTTGACCACGTAGGTGCCGTGGACGGTGATCGGTTCGAACGTGAGCTCGGCGGTCGTGTCGGACGTGACCGTGGTCGTCGACGCGAGCTCGTCGCCGTCCGGACCGACGAGGCCGAGTTCGGTGTTGTCGCCGATCACCGCGCCGAAGTCGATCGTCACCGACGAGATCGGTTCGGCCACCGTCGAGCCCGACGCCGGCTCGGACGACTCGATGCCCTCGTGAGCCGACACGCTCCCGGTCGCCCCGAACATCGCCAGCAGCGCGGCCGCCGCGACGAGGGCGACAGCGCGAACGGCGCCGGAGGGGACTGGCACACCGGACAGTCAATCAAGTGGAGCGGGCGTCGACCCGCCGTCCCTTCCACCACACCTGACGGCGCGACAGCCGGATGACGACGCTGCGCACGACGACGACCACGAACACCACGACCGTGACCGGGTAGAGCAGCGCCGTGCCCAGGCCGAACGATCCGGCCCGGCGGCCGAGCACCCAGCACTGGGCTGCGCAGGCCGTGTACACCGCGGCCGAGGCCAGTGGTGCATTGGTCGGCCAGCCGGCTGCCAACCAGCCGCCGGCCAACGCGGCGATCCACCAGAACGTGGCGATCGCGGTCAGCCACCGCGTCGCCCCGAGCCCCGTGGCGATGCTGCGGGTCCAGCCGGCGACGAGCTCGCCGGGTCCGCCGGGGTACATGCGAAACGACGTGTCGGGACCTCCGGTGAACAGTGTCGCCCCGCCGGCCAGCCGGGCCAGGCCGATGTCCTCGGTGTGCATCGCACGCACCGCGGCATGGCCGCCGATCCGGTCGTAGGTGGTCCGTTCCAGCCCCAACACCGGGCCGAAGGCGACCTGTGCCGGCCGGCACCGCCGGCCGGCAGTGAACGCTCCGCTGCCCATCAGTGCGACCACGTTGAACAGCACGCTCGCCTGTTCGTACCAGCGTTCGGTGCGATGCCACGGTTGGATCGAGATCACGGCACCAGGGGCCCGCTCGACCTCGGCGGCCACACGCGCCAGCAGATCCTGCGCCGGCCGGACGTCGGCATCGAGAAACAGCAGGATCGGCGCCGTCGTCGCCTGTGCGCCCTGCCAGCACGCGTAGGGCTTGCCGAGCCAGCCCGTCGGCGGCGCGACCATCAGCACCCGTGCCCCGTGTTCGTCAGCCAGACGAGCGGTGTCGTCGTCGGAGTGATCGTCGACGACGACGAGCTCGTCGCCGGGCCGGAGTTGAGGGCGCACGAGATCCGCCACGTCGGCGATCGAGCGCTCCTCGTTCCGCGCCGGCACGACGACGGCGACCGCGCGGCGTCGCTGCAGGTGCCGATCCTCGAGCGCGGCGATGGGCGGGAGCGGCCGCTGACGCCAGAGCAGCAGCCAGCCGGCCACCCAGCCCGCCCCGAACACGACGAGATCGATGACGCTCATCGGGCCCATCTTCGACCAGATCGGCGCTCGTCACCGAGTGTGACGGGAACTTCGCGTAAACCTCCTTGACCATGCCCACCCGATCGTGCTTTCCTGGTGATCCGTGCCCTCTGGGCGCGATGCTCCTCGGGGCCCCGAACGACAACCGACGAAACCGACCGAGAAAGGACGACCGATGACCGAAGCATTCACGCTCTCGCTGCGCAACGGCCGCGCCTTCGCGTCATTCGTCAGCTGCCAGATCGATCGGGTGGCCAATCGTTGGCTCGGCGGTCATGGCATGCATGTCATCGGCGCAATGGCGTACTCACCGACGGCGACCGCCAAGCGAACCCACCCCGGCACCTTCGTCGGAGGTCTGACGTAACACCCACGTCAGATCACCTCCACTGAGGCCGCCGGGATCCGAGATCCCGGCGGCCTTTTGGTTTTTCCCACCCACACCAACCCGACCATCCACCAAGCAACCCACCAACCAACCCGGCAAGGAATCCGATGACGACCATCACGCTCTCCCCGAACCCCGACCTGCTCACCGACCCCGCTTCCCACAAGGACCTCGACATGCCACCATTCATCGATTCCACCACGCTCGATCAGCGCACTGCCCAGTTCGGTGCCGAGTTCGGTGCCCGCATCGACACGCTCGAGCCCGACAGTCCGCCCGGGCCGGAACGACTGCCCGGCCAGAAGGCTCCCGTCGCGCGGTGCGCCGACGGCCACGGAACCATGGTCGGGCTGTTCTTCTCCGACAACATCATCGACATCGCCCGGGCCAAGGCCATGTGCGGCCTCTGCCCGCTCCGCGAGTCGTGCCTCGCGGACGCCCTCGAGCGCGAGGAGCCGTGGGGCGTCTGGGGCGGCGAGCTGCTCTCCGGCGGCCGGATCATCGCCAACAAGCGGGCGTGCGGACGGCCCCCGACCCGGCCGCGTCCGGAGATGATCATCGACGAGCTCGGCCCCGTCGGCGTCGTCGCGTAACGGTTGATCGATTGGTCCCCCGACAGGGTGGTGCGCTGGTGCCCGGCACCAGCGCACCAAACTGTCCGCCAGGGGAACCAATCGGACGGGTGCACCGACCTGACCGGATGTGCCTCGATCGGTGCTCGGTACGCTTGGGCGGATGCAGATCGCTCGGCCGCGGCTCTTTGTCGCGTCGCTGGCGACCGCCGTCGTCGTGATCGGCGGGTTCGCGTGGGCGATGTCGACCCGATCCGATGGGCCGAGCGACGACGAGATCGACGCCGTGCTCGATGACCCCCAGACCATCTCCACCTTCCCGGCCGACGGGCTCGCCAACGACGACGTCCGGGGCGACCGGCTCCCGAGCGCGGTGTTCCTCGACCGTGACGGCAACGAGATCACCTCCGAGTCGTTGATCGGAGAGCCACTCGTCATGAACCTGTGGTTCACCTCGTGCGCGCCATGCGCGAAGGAGCTCCCCGAGTTCGCGGCGGTCGACGCCGACGTCGACACCGTCCGCTTCCTCGGCATCAACACGATCGACACCGTCGAGCGGATGGAGGAGTTCGCGGGAGCGCGCGGCGTCGAGTACGAGCTGCTCCGCGACTACTACGCCGAGCTCACCGACGGCATCGGCGCGGTCGCCTACCCGATCACGCTGTTCGTCGGATCCGACGGCACGATCGTCGAGCAGACCGGCCGTCTCGACGAATCCGAGCTGCGGGAGAAGGTCGCCAACCTCGAGGCCTACGAGGCGACGCTGTGACGCTGTCGTTCATCAGGGGGCTCGTCGCCGCCGTGAACCCGTGCGGCTTCATCCTGTTGCCGACCTACCTCATGTACTTCCTCGGCCTCGAAGGGTCGCGGCCCGGCACCCAGCGCGCCACCCTCCGCCGCGCCGTGCTGGTCAGCGCCTCGCTGTCGGCCGGGTTCCTCGCCGTCTTCGTCGTCGCCGGGGCGATCTCCTACAACTTCACCACCTGGATCAACGAGAACTCGAAGTACGCGACGGTCGTGATCGGTGTCGCACTCCTCGTGCTCGGCGTGGCGATGCTGTTCGGCTACAAGCTCCCGTTCCTCACCCCGAACCTCGGTGCCGGCGACACGACGGAACGCACCGTGCGGGCGATGTTCGTGTTCGGCGTCGCGTACGCGATCGCGTCCATCGGCTGCACGATCGGGTTGTTCATCGCCACGGTGTTCAGTGCCTCGGCCCGCGATGGCGTGCTCGCCGGTTTCGGCAACGTCGTCGCGTACGGCGCCGGCATGGCGTTGCTGGTCAGCGCACTGACCATCGCGCTCGCCGCCGCCAACACGTCGCTGCTCAAGGTGCTGCGGTCCGGCATGCCGTACGTCGACCGCATCGCGGCGGCATTCGTCGTGCTGTCGGGCCTCTACCTGCTCTGGTACTTCTACTGGGTCGACCTGCGCGAGCTGGGCGATCCGATCACCGACTGGGCGCTCGACCGTCAGGCACAGGCCACCGAGTTCCTCGACGAGAACTGGCGCGCCGTCGCCCTGGTGCTGCTCGCGGTCGTCGGTGGGGCGATCGCCTACGTCTGGTACCGGCCCCAGGACGACGACGAGGTCCCGATCGAGCGCGCTGTCGAGCCGTGACCGACCGGCAGCGCCGCCGGGCGGGCCGAGCAACCTCACCCGTAGTCGATCGCCCGGGCCCGCTCGGTCAGCTCGTCGCGGTGGTCGGGATGGGCGACGGCGATCAGGTTGCGGGTGCGCTCGCGAATCGAGCGGCCGCGCAGCTCGGCCACCCCCCACTCGGTGACGACCTTGTCGACGGTGTTCTTCGGAGTCGTCACCACGTCGCCCGCGGCGAGCTGAGGGACGATCCTCGACTCGCCGGACGATGTCGTCGAGTGGAGCACGACGAAGCCCTGCCCGCCGTCGGAGTACATCGCGCCGCGAGCGAAGTCGTTCTGCCCGCCCGATGACGAGAAGTACTGCCCGCCGATCGTCTCCGACGCGCACTGGCCGATGAAGTCGACGGTGAGGGTGGCGTTGATCGAGACGAAGTTGGGCTCGTTGGCGATGATCCGCGGGTCGTTCACGTAGCGGACGGCGTGCAGCTCGATCGCCGTGTTCTCGTGCAGGAACTCGTGGAGCCGCGCGGTGCCGAGCGCGAACGTACCGACGGTCTTGGTCCGGTTCAACCGTTTGCGCACCCCGTTGACCACACCCGCCTCGATCAGGTCGATCACGCCGTCGGACAGCAGCTCGGTGTGGATGCCCAGATCGTGGTGGTCGGCCAGCGCCGCCATGATCGCATTCGGGATGGCCCCGATCCCGGTCTGGATCGTCGCTCCGTCGGGGATCCGTTCGGCGACGAGCTCGGCGATCCGCCGGTCGGCCTCTCGGGGCTGCTTCGGTGGCACCTCGATCAGGGGCCGATCGCTCCGACACCAGCCGACCACCTGCGATTCGTGGATCTGGTTGCGGCCGAACGTTCGTGGCATCGCGTCGGTGACCTCGAGGAAGAAGCGGGCCCGTCCGATGAAGCTCGCCGAGTAGTCGGCCGAGACGCCGAGTGAGAAGTAGCCGTGACGATCCGGTGGGGTCGCGGCAGCGATGACGATCGGATCGCTCGCCCGCATCCTCATCAGGTCGTACACCTCGGAGAAGTGCGCGGGGACCAGGCCGATGGTTCCGGTCCGGAAGTACGGACGCGTCACGTGCGACAGGAAGTACGAGATGTGCCGGAGCCGATCACCGAACGCCCCAGCGAGGTACGGCCGGTCGTGCAGGGCGTGCATCTGGTGCACCCGAATCCCGTCGAACCGCTCCGGGTGGTCCGCTACGGCGGCTTCGATCGCATCGAGCATCGCCGTCGGCTCGCCATTCGCCAGCGGCACGATCAGGTGGGTGCCCGGCGACAGGAGGCCGACGATGTCGTCCACCGCGTTGGGTGGTGTCGTGTCGGGCGCCGTGGATGACATGAGCGGGCCGGGCATGGCCCACCACCGTACGCGGCTACGTCTGGAGCCGCGTCGGATCGGTTCGGTACCGTCGGTGCGATGGCCCAGCATCCAGACCCCGCCGACGTGCCGATGCATCCCGCGTCGACGGTGATGCTCATCCGCGATCTCGACGAGGTCGGCAGCGGGCTCGAGGTGTTCATGCTGCGCCGAACCTCGAACGCCGCGTTCGGCGCGGGGATGTCGGTGTTCCCGGGTGGGCGTGTCGACGCCGCGGACGCGACCGACGACGTCGCCGCGTGCTGCGTCGGTCTCGACGACGCGACGGCCTCGGCGGCACTCGGGATCCCGGCACGTGGCCTGGCGTTCTGGATCGCCGCCGTCCGGGAGTCGTTCGAGGAGGCCGGGGTGCTGCTGGCCAGGACCAGCGACGGCGGTCCGCTCGTGATCGGCGCCGACGATCGGCATCGCGTCCACGACGCCGAACTGTCGATCGAGGCGTTGTGCACCCGCGACAACCTCGTGATCGATCTGTCGGGAATCCACTATGTCGACCACTGGGTCACACCGCTCGGTGAACGTCGACGCTTCGACACCCGCTTCTTCCTGGCCCGGGTGCCCGACGGTCAAGAGCTCCTGCACGACGATGTCGAGACCGTCGAGAGCATGTGGACCCGCCCCGTCGATGCGCTGGCGATGGAGGCCGCCCGCGAGATGACGCTGATGCCGCCCACGCTGATCAACCTGCAGCGGCTGGCGAACTACGGCTCGGTCGACGCGGCGCTCGAGGCGGCGGTGGGGATGGGCCGGCCGGCGCCGATCCAACCCCACCTCCGCCGCGACGAGAACGGCCGCTTCGCCGGAGTGTCACTGCCGTGGGACGACGACTACGAAGCGCTCGGCGGCGCCCCGCCGACGCCCGAGTGGGCCAACCAGGACCTCTTCCGGTAGCCCGACCCCACGAACGACCCGTGCGTTTGGGGACGGGGCCAGAACGAACGACCGGTGCGTTTGGGGACGGGGCCAGAACGAACGGGGTCAGCGGACGGCGACGGGAGTGACCGAGGGCTCGTGGTCGAGGGCGGCGAAGGTGGCGTTGACCGTGTCGAACAGGCGGGCCGAGCAGCCCGCCATGTCGACGTCGCCGGCGGCCGACGGTGGTGCGACATCGGTCAGGATGCGTTCGGCGATCGCTCGGAAGACGTCGGCGGCCCGCCCCACGCCACCGACGGCGACCGGGGTTCCGGCATCGCCACCGGCTGCGACGGCGGCTTCGAGCGGGACTTCGCCGAGCAGCGGGGCATCGATCGCCTCGGCCAGCGCGGCCCCGCCGCCGCTGCCGAACAACGCGTACGTCTCGCCGTGGTCGCAGGTGAACGAGCTCATGTTCTCGACCACACCGACCACCCGCAGGAAGCTCCGGCGAGCCATGTCGGCGGCGCGTTGGGCCACCTTCTGGGCGGCCAGCGCCGGCGTGGTGACGACGATCAGATCGGTGTGCGGCAGCATGCGGGCGAGGCCCATCTGGACATCGCCGGTGCCGGGGGGCATGTCGATCAGCAGATAGTCGAGCTCGCCCCACCGGACGTCGCGCAGGAACTGCTCGACCGCCTTGGTGAGCATCAGGCCCCGCCACATCAGCGCGGTCTCCTCGTCGACGAGGAACCCGGTCGACACCACCTTGAGCAACCCGTCGCCGACGACGCGCTCGTTGGGGAAGATCAGCGGACGGTCGGAGCCGTCGACGTGGTGGGCCTCCATCCGCTCGGTGATGCCGAGCAGACGCGGCACCGAGAACCCCCAGATGTCGGCGTCGAGCACACCGACGGTGCGGCCGGTGGCGGCCAGCGCGGCGGCCAGGTTGACGGTGACCGAGCTCTTCCCGACGCCGCCCTTGCCGCTGGCGATGGCGAGCACCCGGCACGTCGCCGGCACCTCGGTGTCCGGAGCGTTCTGGCGGGCGTTCCACCGCGCCTTGGTCATCACTGCGGTGCGCTCGTCGGCGCTCATCTCGCCCCACACGATCGTCACGTCGGACACGCCCGGGTGCAGTTTGAGCCGGGTTTCGATCTCGCGCTTGATGTCGGCCCGTAGCGGACAGCCCTTGATGGTGAGCTTGACCTCGACCGTGACCACACCGTCGTCGCCGACGTGGGCGCTCGGCACCATCCCGAGCGTGACGATGTCGGCGCCGAGCTCGGGGTCGATGACCGAGCCGAGCACCTCCATCACCTGCTCGAGGGTGGGTGCTGCAGCCATAGCGAGCATTTTACCGGCACATTCCGTGTAATCTCGTCACGTGGATGCGAACCGGCAGCTCGATCTGCTGAAGGCGCTCGGCGACAACACGCGCTACGCGATCTACCTCGAACTGGCGCGGTCGCCGCGCCCACTGACCACGGCGGACATCTCCGAGTCGCTCGGGCTCCATCCGAACACCGTACGCCCCCACCTGGAGCGGATGCGCGAGATCGGCTTGCTCGACGTGGCCGTCGGCGGGCGCGGCGACGTCGGCCGCCCGCAGCACCGGTACTCCGTGGCCGCCGACGCGCCGTCGCTCGGCCTCGAGCCGCCCACGATGCCGATGCTCGCCCGCATGCTGTTGCACATGGCGCAGCGCCTCGACGCGGCGCCGGACGACGCTCGGGAGGTGGGACGTCGTGAAGGGCTCACCCGGGCCGAGCGTTACCGGCAGGCGCCCTCCACGCTCGAAGCCCTCGTGTCAGACCTCGATCGCCTCGGCTTCGACCCCATCGTCAGCGATGTCGACGGCGACGACGACGCGGCGATCGTCGCGTTCGCCAACTGCCCGTTCTCCGAGCTCGCGTCCGAGCACCCGGACCTCGTCTGCGGTCTGCACCGCGGGCTGGTCGCCGGTTTTGTCGAGTCGATGGCCGACACCGAGGTACGGGAGTTCTGTTCGGTCACCAGCCGAACACCCTGCCGTGTGACCCTCTCGAGCGCGCCGGCAGTAACATGACCGCACCACATCAGGAGGTTCCATGATCACGCTCACCGATTCCGCCGCTGTCAAGGTTCGCCAGCTGCTCGCCGACGAAGGCGCCCAGGATCTGGCGTTGCGGGTCGCCGTTCGACCTGGTGGCTGCAGCGGCTTCTCCTACGAGATGTTCTTCGACGGCGACATCGCGGCCGACGACAACCAGGCCAGCTACGGCGACGACGGTGCGGTGAAGGTCGTCGTCGACCCGGCGTCGGCGCAGCTCCTCGAAGGTGCCAC
>CAZYWK010000037.1:0-31751 GCA_964651825.1 uncultured Ilumatobacteraceae bacterium
GTGGAGCTAAAGGGAATCGAACCCTTGGCCTCGACAGTGCGATTGTCGCGCTCTACCAACTGAGCTATAGCCCCGCGATGTGACGAGAAAAGTGTAGCGGCGCTCAGTAGCGCTCGGACCAACCAGATTGCTGGTTGACGTACTGCGGCTGGTAGCGAGGCAACGCTTCGCCGCCGACCTGCTCGCGCTGGCGGAGTTGGGCGAGCAGGTACACGTAGCCGCACAGCGCGAGGAACGACAGCGCGAACACGTAGAGCAACGCCGTGGAGCCGGTGGTGGCGGCGAGGAACATGCTGCAGGCCGCCACGATGACCAGCACGAACAACACGTTCATGCGTCGGCGCTTCACGTCCGAGCGCGGGTCGTTCGGACGCGGCATGCGGGTCTGTGTGTGCGCCTGGCGTTGCGGGCGGAGCTGACCCCCGCTCGGGTCGCCGTGCGACCGGTATGCCGGGGCGGCCTGCGGCGCGGCGCCGGAGTGCACGGAGGCCTGACGGTGCAGGTTCTGGCCGGGACGGCCGACCGCAGCCGGGCGTTGGAGCGGCGACTGCGTGAGCGGGCGCCCCATGACGCGCAGCGAGCCCCGAGCCGGCGCGGAGGTGCTCTGCAGGGTGTTCAGCTGGCGGCGGAAATCGGTGACCGAGGAGTTCGGGTGGTTCTCGACCCGGGAGCGGAGCATGGGCGGGATGAGGACCGCAGCCCATGCGGCGGCGACGACGAGGAGGACGAGTTGAGCCATGTGGGAGTCAGGAGGTTCTTGGAGAGTCAGATTCTCGGGTGGTACGAGCGCGGTCGGAAGGCCCGCTCTCGAAGTATGACGATTCTACGACGTTTGTGACGATGAAGGCAATATAGACCGGGTCGGGTGTCACAGCGCGTCATCGGCCCCATCGTCGGCCGCCGGATCGCGACGGTAGACACCGGAGCGCCCGCCGGTCTTCTCCCACAGCGCCAGCTCGCCGATGACCATGCCGCGGTCGGCCGACTTGCACATGTCGTAGACGGTGAGCGCAGCGACGCTGCAGGCGTGCAGCGCCTCCATCTCGACACCCGTGCGATCGATCGTGTCGACCTGCGCCTCGATGGCGACGTAGTCGTCGCCGAGCTCGAAGTTCACCGACACGCTGCCGACGAGCAGCGGATGGCACAGCGGGATCATGTCGGCCGTGCGCTTGGCCGCCTGGATGCCGGCCACCCGGGCGACCGAGAGCACGTCGCCCTTCTTCACCTCGCGGTTGGCGATCGCGGCGGTGGTCTCCGGCTGCATGAACACCTTGCACCGGGCGACCGCTCGACGGTGCGTCGGCTCCTTCGGGGTGACGTCGACCATGCGGGCCCGCCCCAGGGGATCGAGGTGGGTGAACGCGAGATCGCTCGTGTGATCACTCATGTGGACCGCCACGCTAGTCCCCACTACCTTGCGGCCATGCCACTCGTCTACGACGCACTCGAGCTGATCCGCAACGACGGCGTCGCGCTGATCGACATCGTCGAACGCCACGACCCGTCGACGCCGGTCGCCGCGTGCCCGGGCTGGGATCTCGCCGACCTGGCCTGGCACGTCGGCGAGGTGTGGGACTTCTGGGGCCGCATCGTCGAGGACCGGCTGACCGACGTCGAGCAGGTGAAGGCCCTCCCCGACCCGCAGCGTCCGGCGCCCGGCGAGCTGATCGAATGGGTCGCGGCGGCCCACACCTCGATCTACACCGCGCTGGTCGACCGGCGCCTCGAGCGCGAGGTGTGGACCTGGACGGGATCGAACCAGTCCGTGGAATGGGTTCGCCGGCGCATGGCCCAGGAGACCGCCGTCCACCGCTGGGATGCCGCCCACGCCGTGGGCCAGCCCGATTCCGTCGAACCGCTCGTCGCCTCCGACGGCATCGACGAGTTCCTCACGTTCTTCGCCAACAGCCGTGCCGTCGACGGGCGGCCGTTGCCGGGAACGGTCCACCTCCACTGCACCGACACGCCGGGTGAATGGTTCGTGTCGAAGCTCGACGCCGACGGCATCGCGTTCACCCGCGAACACACGAAGGGCGACGTGGCGATCCGGGGCGCGGCGAGTGACCTGCTGCTCTGGCTGTGGCGTCGCGATGGCCGAGCGGTCGACATCGTCGGCGACCCGGCGGTGGCCGATGCGTTCCGGCAGGCCTCCCGTCTCGAGTAGCACGCCGAGCCAATCGTTGCGGCCCTACCCGCCGATCTGGCTCATCGTCTTGCCGGGGCGGACGAAGTTCACCTGGTTGATCCGGTGGCCCGCCCACTTCGTGGCGACCGCGGCCTCGATCCGCTCGGCGATGTCGTCGTCGGTGCCGCCCGTACGCATCACATCGAGAAGGGTGACCTCGGTGGTGGCGAACAGACAGGTGCGGAAATCGCCTTCCGCGGTCAGGCGCACCCGGTCGCAGTCGCCACAGAACGGCTTGGTGACCGTGGGGATCACACCGACCGTGCCCCTGCCGTCGAGGTAGCCGAACCGGTCGGCCGGCGCAGCGCCGCGGGCGGGCAGCTGCTCGAGCGGGTACACGGCGTCGATCGCAGCGACGATCTCGTCCTGTGACACGACCTGGTCGTTCACCCAGTGGCCGTCGGCGTCGAGCGGCATGAACTCGATGAAGCGGACCTCGACGCCGTGCTCGCGGCCGAACGTTGCGAGGTCGACGATCTCGTCGTCGTTGACGCCACGTTCGACGACGGCGTTGATCTTCACCGGGTCGAAGCCGGCCTCCTGCGCGGCGACGATGCCGTCGAGCACGTTGGTGAGCTCGTCGCGGCGGGTCATCTCCCAGAACCGCTCACGATCGAGGGTGTCGAGGCTGATGTTCACCCGCTTCAGCCCGGCGTCGCGGAGCGTCTGGGCGACGAGCCGCAGCGTGGCGCCGTTGGTGGTCATCGCCAGATCGATCGGGCCACCCGGATGGCGCAGCGCCGCCAACTTGCGCACCAGCACCGGAAGATGAGCACGCACGGTCGGTTCGCCACCGGTGAGCCGGATGCTCTCGACGCCGTATCGCTCGACGAACACCCGGGCGAGTCGCTCGATCTCCTCGAACGTCATCACGCTCGACCGCGGCAGCCAGGTCATCCCTTCCTCCGGCATGCAGTACGTGCAGCGAAAGTTGCACCGGTCGGTGATCGAGATGCGCAGGTCCTTGATGACGCGGCCGAACGGATCGATCAGATCCTGAGCCAGCCGGGTCGCCATGCGCCCAGCCTACGGACCCAGGAGGATGACGTCGACGTCCGATCCGGCCGCGACGGTGCCACCGTCGGGGATCACCGCGATCGCGTCGGCCGTCGCGGTCGCCGCGAGCTGATGGCTGCCCTGCACCCCGACCGGCCGGACGTGGTACCGGCCGTCGGCGTCGAACCGGCCGTTCATCCGCAGGAGATGGGTCTTGCCGTCGGCCTGGCGCCGCAGCTCGACGTCGGTCACCGCTCGCAGCCGCGTGCGGCCGGGCGTCGGGTCGCCCATCATCCGGCGCAGGGCTGGGCGGGCGAGCATCTCGAAGCTGACGAGGGAGCTGACCGGGTTGCCCGGCAACCCGAAGATCGGGGTGCCGTCGATCGTGCCGAAGGCGAACGGCTTGGCCGGCTTGATGGCGATCTGCATCCACGTCATGTCGGCGATCCGGCCCAGCACGGCCTTGACGACGTCGTAGTCACCCATCGACACGCCGCCACTCGTCACGATCGCGTCGCAACTCGTGGCCGCCTCGCGCAGCACCGCTTCGAGGACGTCCTCGTCGTCGCGGACGACGCCGCAGTCGACCACGTCACAGCCGGTGTCGGCGAGCAGGCCCGCGAGCATCGTGCGGTTGCTCTCGCGGATCTGGCCCGGCTGCAGCGGCGAGCCGTCGTCGACCAGCTCGTCGCCGGTGGACAGCACGGCCACGCGGACACGCGGGTGCACCGTGACCGTCGTCGCGTTGACGCTGGCCAGCACACCTTCAACGGCCGGGCGCACCACGGTGCCGGCCCGGAACAAGACGTCGCCCACGTTCACGTCGTCGCCGGCTCGGCGCACGGCGACACCTTCGCCGACCGCGACGGCGAGCCGGACGCGATCGGCGCCGACCAGCTCGGAATCCTCGACCATCGCCACCGCGGTCGCCCCCGGGGGGATCGGCGCACCGGTCATGATCCGGATCGCCTCGCCGGCACCCACCGGCCGGGTCGGCGCGGCGCCGGCGGCGATCTCGTCGACGACGGCGAGTTCGACCGGAGCGTCGACGAGGTCGATCGCCCGCACCGCATACCCGTCGACCGCGCTGTTGTCGAAGGGCGGGACGGCCTCACCGGCCACCACGTCGGCAGCGAGAACGAGGCCGCGGGCGTCGCGCCGATCGACCGTGATCGTGGCCGGTGGAGGGCACGCGCCCCACACCATCTCCTGGGCCTTCTCCAGCGGGGTCATCGGTCCGAACCGTAACCTGGCTCCCCGTGAGTTCCGCCCTCCGCGCCTTCCCCGCCGACGGCTACACCGCCCGTTGGCAGCGATGGGATCACGACGGTGACGAGACGCTGAACCTGCGTTGGGAGAACGAAGGCTGGACCGTTACCGGCGAGGTGGGGCGCGAGGCGGTCACCTATGTGCTGCGGCTGTCGTCCACCTGGCAGATGCGACAGTTCCTGTTGTTCCGCGACCTCGATCAACCCGACCTGTGGCTCGGGACCGACGGCAACGGTCGCTGGGGCGAGCTCAACGGTGCCCACCGTCCCGACCTCGACGGCAGCGCCGACATCCACCTGTCGTGCACGCCGTTCAGTCCCACGCTGCCGATCCGCCGGCTGCGGCTGGAGATCGGCGAGACGGCGATCGTGCCGGTGGCGACCGTCGACGTCGAGACGCTCGGCGTCGTGCGGGTGGAGCACCGCTACACCCACACCTCGCTACGCACATGGGAACACGTCGACGAGGCGGGCACGACCACCGTGTTCGACGTCGACGAGTTCGGCCTCGTCCGCGACCTCCCCCACCGCTTCCGCCGCCACTGACCCGTTCACGGGTGCAGGTCGGCGAGGAACTGCTTGAGGGGGGCGGCGAGGTCGGGGTGCTGGAGGCCGAGCTCGATCGACGACGTGAGGAACCCGAGCGGTGTGCCGGTGTCGTGCCGGCCGACCGACGACACGACGGCGTGGAACGGAGACCGTGCGGCCTGAGCCCGGAGCGCATCGGTCAGCTGCAGTTCGCCGCCGCGGCCGGGCTTCAGGTTGGCGATCTCGTCCCACGCGTCGGCGGTCAACACGTACCGGCCGGTCAGGATGAAGTTGCTGGGGGCGCTCTCGATGCTCGGCTTCTCGACGAGATCACGCACCGGGATCACACCGTCGGCGGACAACTCGCCCGCCGGATCGATCACGCCATAGGCCGGCACCTGCTCGCGGGGCACGTTGAGGACCGCGACCACACTGCCTCCGGTCGACGCGCACACGCCGTTCATCTGGGCGAGCAGCGCGGACGAGTCCATCAGCTCGTCGGGCAGGAGCACCGCGAACGGCTCGTGACCGACCGCTTCGCGGGCACAGCCCACGGCATGGCCGAGCCCCTTCGGCGCATCCTGGTACACGATGGTGGCGCGCCAGTCGCGGCCGATCGACCGCAAGCGATCGGCGAGTTCGGTCTTGCCGGCGTCCTCCAGCGTGCCGATCAACGCGTCACCGGGCGCGAAGTACGCCTCGATCGCCGGCTTGTCACGGCTCGACACCACGACGATGTGGTCGACCCCCGCTCCCAGCGCTTCGTCGATCACCACCTGGAGGGCGGGCTGGTCGCCGATCGGGAACAACTCCTTCGGCACCGCCTTTGTCGCCGGCAGGAATCTGGTCCCCATTCCGGCAGCGGGAATGACAGCACTGCGGACCTGCATGGCCGGACGATAGCTTTTCAACCTCGATGCCCACGTATGTCTACAAGTTCGTCGACACCGGCGAAACGATCGAAGTCCAACAAGCCTTCACCGACGCGACCCTGACCGAGGTCGCGCACCCCGACTCCGGCGAGCCCATGGCGGTCAAGAAGGTCTTCACCCCTGTCGGCGTCACGTTCAAGGGCAGCGGGTTCTTCAAGACCGACAACCGCGGGAAGAGCACCAAGTCCGAGTCGGCGACGGCGAAGCCGGGCGGCGACAGCTCGTCGAGCTCCTCGTCGACCGATTCGTCGTCCAACGGGTCGTCGAACAGCGACGCTTCGACCAGCAAGTCGGGCGATGGTCCCAGCACGGTGAAGAAGTCCGAGGCCAAGCCGGCGGCCAGCACTCCTTCTGCACCGAGCGGTTCGTCCAGCACCTGATGCTGATCCCGCTCGCCGACCAGGCAACCGATCTCGGTGCCGAGGTCGGCGTGTTCGGCGGGTCAGGTTTCTACGAGTTCCTCGACGACCCGATCGACGTCGAGTTGAACACCCCGTACGGGTCGCCGGCCTCGACGCTCAGCGTCGGCACCGTCGCGGGACGACGCGTCGCGTTCCTCGCCCGTCACGGCCGCGAACACGCCTACGCCGCACACCGCGTCCCGTACCGGGCGAACGTGTGGGCAATGGCGTCGCTCGGCGTCCGCTCGATCGTCGCGCCGTGCTCGGTGGGCTCGCTCCAACCCGATCTGCATCCGGGCGAGCTCGTCGTGGTCGACCAGCTCGTCGACCGCACGACCGGCCGGGCCGACACCTTCCACGACGTCGGGTCCGGCGACGGGCTTCCCGGCTCCGACGGACCGGTCCATCACCAGAGCTTCGCCGAACCGTATTCGGCCGAGGTGCGCGGCGCGCTCGTCGGCGCCGCCCTGGCGATCCCGTCCAGCGCGGTGCACGACGGCGGCACGATGGTCGTGATCAATGGCCCGCGGTTCTCGACGCGGGCCGAGAGCCTGTGGTTCCGCCAGATGGGTTGGCACGTGGTCAACATGACCGGTTACCCCGAAGCCGTGCTCGCGGCCGAGGCGAACATCCCCTACGCGTCGGTGGCGCTGGTCACCGACTACGACGCGGGCGTCGACGGTCACGAGCCCGTCACCATGGACGCCGTGCTCGCGATGATGCGTCGCAACGTCACCAACGTGCGCGACCTGATCGTCGCCACCCTCCCGACGCTGCCGTAGTGCCTTCCGAGCCTCGTTGCGTCGCCTCGTCCCGCTCACGAGCAACGCCGAGTACGAGCCCGACGCATGCTGCCCCCTGCCTCACGCATCCAGCGTTCCGGGCAGATAGCGTTCGCCCGGCCGGCACCCCAGCTGATCGACCGACGCTCACGTCGCGGTCCTCGAACTCCGTCTTGCCCGAGTGGGGGTCAGCATGCATGTCGTCGTCAGGGTGCGCAGGGTTCTCGCCATCCATCCGTGGATCCACTGGACGCTGTGCGTGGCGCTCGCCGTCGGTGCCGGTGCCGTCACCCACCGGTACCTGGGTCGCGTGGAGGAGGAGCGCCGCTCGTGGGGCACCACGCAGGAGGTGTGGACGGCCACGACCGATCTCGATCCGGGCGACACCGTGGGGGCCGAACCGACCGACGTGCCCGTCGCGTTGGTGCCACCGGACGCGTTGACGTCGCCGCCCGGCGGCGCGGTCGCCCGGCAACGGGTCACCGCCGGCGAGATCCTCGTCGACGCCGACGTGGCTCCGGCCTCCGGGCCGGCCGCTCTCGCCGAATCCGGCACGGTCGTGGTCGGAGTGGTCGATCCGCTCGCCCGCGGCCTCACCATCGGGCTGCCGGTGCAGGTGGCAGCCGAGGGTGTCGTGCTCGCCCCGGACGCGACGGTCGTGGGTCTCAGCGACGACGTGATCCAACTCGCGGTGCCCGAGCGTGACGCCCCGATCGTCGCCGCCGCCGCCCACGACGGCCGGGCCAGCATCCTCCTCGTCCCGTGAGTTGAGGCGCGGTGCCGACCTCACTCGTCGCGGCGGGACTCGGCGTGAGGCCGAGCAACCAGAGACGGCACGATGCGCGGGGTCCAGGGGCGGGGTTCGTCCCAGTGGTGGCCGACGATCGTGCCCGCGCGGAGGGCGGTGAGGAATTCCGCGGGGCCGTCGAAGTCGGGCATCTCGACGTAGGCCGAGCCGATCGCGTCGGGCACGTGGGCGTCGCTGCCGGCGCCGCCGGGCAGGTCGAACTCGGCGGCGAACTCGGCGGCGCGCCGGTTGAGGCTCGACAGCGACGTCTTGGAGTTGTGCACCTCGATCGCATCGACGAGGCCGAGCTCGGCCAGTTCGTAGAGCGCCCGCTCGGCGAGATTGCGGCGCATCGGATCGAACGGGTGCGGGACGTACACGAGCCCACCCTGGTCGCGAAAGGCGCGGGCCGCCTCGACATGGCCGAGCCCGCTCGGCACACGTTCGGTGAGGAAGAGCCCGATGATCTCGCCCGTGCCGGTGCGCACCTCCTCCCCCACCACCACACGGCACGGCAACTGATCGGCCAGTTCGACGGCGCCGGCGATCGCGTTGTGGTCGGTGATGCACACCACGTCGATCCCCGCCTCGGTGATCGACGTCGCCAGCTCGTCGGGCATCGTGGTCGAGTCGCCGCTCCACATCGTGTGGCTGTGCAGGTCGACCCGCACCGATCGGTCCGCACGCGGCGCAGCAAGGTGCGGGTGCCGCGCCACGGCCGCGCCTGCGGGCTGCCGCGGCTCCCCCACCGGACGGACGCCATCGTCCACGGGAATCGTCAGGCGCCCGACATCGTGACGTCGCGGATCACCAGGCTCATGCCCGCGGCCCGCATCGGCAGCCAGTCGAGGTCGCCGCCCACCTCGGCGATGTCGAGCAGCATCCGCTGGAGCGTCGACGCGATCGTGAACTCGCGGACCGGCGCGCCGACGGCACCGTTGGTGATCAGCAGCCCGGCCGCTCCGGTGGAGAAGTCGCCGCTGATCGGGTTGACACCCGAGTGGAGGCCCTGCATCTGCTGCACTAGCAGGCCGTCGTCGATGTCGGCGATCAGCTCGTCCTGCGAACGCTCGCCCGGCACGAGCGACAGTGCGAGACATCCCACGCCGGGCGTGCCGGCGAACCCGCCACGGATGGCGTTGCCGGTCGACACCGTGCCGGCGCGCCGGGCCGAGTACGAGTTGTGGACGAACTGGCGGAGCACGCCGTCGTCGATCAGCACGTTGCGGCGGGCCGCGAGACCTTCACCGTCGACGTCGGTCGCCGTGTACGCCTTGGTGTTGGTCGGATCGTCGATCAGCGTGACGAGCGGCGAGGCCACCTGCTCGCCGAGCCGATCACGGAACAACGACCGGCCCTTCACCACCGCCTCACCGTTGAGGGTCGAGGAGATCACGCCGAGGAACTGCGCGGTGACGTACGGGTCGAGGACGACGGTGAGCCGCTTACTCGCCGGCTTGGTCGCGCCCAGCAGGCGGGTCGCCCGGTCAGCCGCCTCCTTCGCCGCCCGTTCGAGGTCGAACTCGGTCGGCGTGCGACCGACCGAGAAGCCGAAGCCGGTCTGGGTCTCGGCGGCGTCGCCCTCGCCCTCGTCGGCGAGCGTCGACACCGACACGTAGCAGCCGTTCTCGCGGCCCGACAGGCGAATGCCGGTCGTGGTCGCCACCGCGGACTCGCCGTAGGCGTCGGCGTAGTTCGACTCGTCGACGCGGACTCGATGGTCGAGACCGGAGGAGAGCTTCTCGAGCTGCTTGGCGAGGTCGATCTTGTCGTCGGTCGGGTAGGTGGCGAGCTCGTCGTTCCACAGCGACTGCTCGGTGACGGGTACGCCGTCGGGTTCCGCCAGCGCGGCGTACTCGTCGACGGTGCCGAACTGCACGTTGTCGCGCGCCTGGTCGAGCACCTCCGCGATCGCGTCGGCGTCGAGCGTGCCGGCGTAGGCGAATCCGGTGCGCCCGCCGACGATCACGCGGATGCCGATGCCCTCGCTCTGGGCCGCCACGAAGTGCTCGACGTCGCCCTCGTAGACGCGGATCTCGGTCTCACCGCCGCGGGAGACGAACGCCTCGATCTGCTCGCCGGGCTGCGCCTGATCGACGACCCGGTCGGCCACCGCCTGCAGTTCCGATTCGAACGAGCTCACGAGCTCGTGCCGCCGATCGTGAGCGACTTCACCCGCAGCGTCGGTTGGCCGTCGCCGACGGGCACGCCCTGGCCGTCCTTGCCGCACGTTCCGGGGCTGCCCATCGCGAAGTCGTTGCCGAGCATGTCGATGTCCTGGAGCACCTTCGGGCCGTTGCCGATCAGGTTGCCCTCGCGCAGCGGCTCGGTGATCTCGCCGTTCTCGATCAGGTAGGCCTCGGTCATCCCGAACACGAAGTCGCCGCTGGCGGTGTTGACGCTGCCCCCGCCGAGCTTGGCGACGTACACGCCGTTCGGGGTGGAAGAGATGATGTCGTCGGGGTCGTCGGGGCCGTCGAGCACGAACGTGTTCGTCATCCGCACCATCGGCAGGTGCTGGTAGCTCTGGCGGCGACCGTTGCCCGACTGCGGGCGGCCGTCCTTGCGGGCCCGCAGGTAGTCCCACATGTAGTCGGTGAGGATCCCGTCCTCGATCAGCACGTTGCGCTGGGTGATGTGGCCCTCGTCGTCGAAGCCGAGCGTGCCCCACTCGCCCGGCATCGTGCCGTCGTCGACGAGCGTCACGAGCGGGTTGGCCACCTGCTGGCCGACCTTGCCGGCGTAGACGCTGGCACCCTTCTGGATGTGGTCGGCCTCGAGGCCGTGCCCGCACGCCTCGTGGAACAGCACCCCGCCGGTGCCGTGCTTGATCACGACCGGCATCGCGCCCGACGGCGCGGGGCGGGCCTTCAGCTTCGTGATCGCCTGCCGAGCGGCTTCACGGGCGAGCTCCTCGACGTCGACGGTGTCGAAGATCTCGAAGCCGACGGTGTGGCCCATCGACTGGTAGCCGGTCTGCATGCCGGTGTCGCCGTCGGCCACCGCGCTGATGCGCAGCAGCGTGCGGACGACCTCGTCGTCGGCGAACACGCCGTCGGTGTTGGCGATCAGCACCCGCTTGTGGCTGTCGCCGTAGCCGGCCGACACCTGCACGATCTCGGGGGCGTACGAGCGTGCCGCCTCGTTCATCCGTTGGAGCAGTTCGACCTTGGCTGCCTTGGCGACCGAGTCGGGGTCGCGCTCGATCGTGTTCGGCCGATGCGGCGCCGACTTGGTCAAGGCGACGGTCCGCACCCCGCCACCGCCCTGGCTGGCGGCCGCGGCCGCGGCCGACGCGGCCCGTTCGAGGCCGCCCTCCGACAGGTCGGAGGTGTACGCGAACCCGGTCGTGTCGCCGGCGACGACGCGGATGCCGGCCCCGCGATCGCGGCCGCTCGACACCTGCTCGATGCGGCCGTCGTCGAGCCCCGCCGACGTCGAGCGCTTGTCCTCGGCGTACACCTCGGCGAAGTCGGCACCGGTTCGCACCGCACCCGTGAGCACTCGTTCCAGGACGTCAGCATCGATCACCCGGACGATTGTACGGGCCACGCCTGACCGTCAACTCCCGCCACCGGCGCCAACGGCGGGGCGGGCCGTTAGCGTGGTCGTTCGTGACTCTCGAAACCGGCCTGCGCGGCGATGCCAAGATCACCGTCACCGACGCTGACACCGCGCGGACGCTCGGCTCGGGCGACGTCGACGTTCTCGGCTCGCCCCGCCTCATCGCGCTGTGTGAGGAGGCTGCTGTCGCGGCGGTGAGCAACGCCCTCGAGCCGCAGATCACCACGGTCGGGATGCGCGTCCAGTTCGATCACCTCCAGCCGACAGCGGTCGGCGTCGACGTGGTGGCCGAGGCGGTGCTCGAGCGGATCGACGGGCGACGGCTGACCTTCACGGTCTCGGCGTCCGACCCGGGCGGCCTCGTCGGCGCCGGAAAGATCACCCGCGTGCTCGTCGACGTCGATCGCTTCATGGCCAAGTGCTGCCACTGACGTGACCCGCGCGGCTGATTGCCGCACCGATCACCGTCATCATTTCGTCACATGGCAATACAGTGGTGAGCTGTGCAGGTTGCCGATCCACCCGTGGCGCAGGAGCGTGAGCATCGCGCCCACTGGTGGAAGGAAGCGCTGATCGTCCTCGTCTTCTACCTCGTCTACTCCTGGACGAGGAACCTGTTCGGGTCGAACAAGATCGCCGCCGACGGCGTGCCCGAGCAGGCGTTCAACAACGCGGTGCGCGTGATCCGGCTCGAGTCGGCGATGAACCTGTTCCACGAGCAGACGGTGCAAGCGTGGTTCCTGCCGTACAAGTGGTTCATCCAGTTCTGGAACACGTGGTACGGCACGATGCACTTCATCGTCACGCTCGGCGTGTTCGTCCTGCTGTTCGTCAAGCGGCGCGATGTCTTCCCGCAGTGGCGCAACACGCTGGCGGCGATGACCGCGCTCGCCATCGTCGGATTCGCGTTCTTCCCCCTCATGCCACCGCGCCTGCTCGACGAGCCGTGCCCGGCCAACGATCCGACGAGCTACGGCGGCGCGTGCATCTACACGTCCGAGCGGCCCGACGGCGGTTGGGGCTTCGTCGACACCCTCGCCGAGTACGGCGGTCCGTGGTCGTTCGACTCCGACACGATGGCGTCGATCTCCAACCAGTACGCGGCGATGCCGAGCATGCACATCGGCTGGTCCACGTGGTGTGCGGTCGCCGTCTGGCCACTCCTGCGGCGCAACTGGCTGCGCGCACTCGTGCTGCTGTATCCCGCCGCGACGCTGTTCTGCATCGTCGTCACCGCCAACCACTTCTGGATCGACGGGGTCGGCGGCCTGCTCGCGTTCGGGGTCGGCGCGCTGATCGGGTGGGGGATGCACCGGTGGAACCAGGACCGCCTTGACCGACGGCACAGCGCTATGTCACCCACGGACGGTGCAACGGTCGTAACCTGAACCCACGATGAGCCAGATGCGTCTCAACCCACTCAACGGGCGGTGGGTGACGATCGTGCCAGACCGTCAACGGCGCCCCAGCGATTTCGCTCCGCGAGATCGCACGATCGAACTCGAGGCCGACCGGCCCTGCCCGTTCTGTCCGGGCAACGAGGAAGAGACCCCACCCGCCATCGAGACCACCGAGGCCGACGGCACGTGGTCGATGCGGGTCGTTCCGAACCGCTATCCCGCCTTCGAAGGCGACGACCTGTTCGCCGTGCACAACCTCGGGCCGGTCCATGTCAAGGCCGAAGCGAGCGGCATCCACGAGGTGTTCGTCTACACGCCCGACCACTACGGCGGCCTCCATCGCCTCGACGACGACCACGCCACGGAGTTCATGCACGTCATCCGCCGTCGCCTCGTCGAACACGCCGCGCTGCCGTACGTCCGCTACACGCAAGTGATCGTGAACCATGGCAGCGAGGCCGGGGCGTCGCTGTCGCATCCGCACGGACAGATCCTCGGCCTGCCGTTCGTGCCGGGCGAGATCCTCGACGAAGAGCGCGCCTTCGCCCGCTTCGCCGGTGGGTCGTTGCTCGAGACCACGATCGAGGCCGAGCTCGCCGCCGACCAGCGCATCGTGCTCGCCAACGAGGACGTCGTGGTGCTGTGCCCGTTCTGGAGCGGCGTGCCCTACGAGATGATGATCGTGCCGACCGCCCGTGAGTCGCACCTCCAGCACGCGTCCGACGAGTCGCTCGCCGCCGTCGGACGGGCCATCCGCGACACGATCGGGCACCTGCACAGCGCGCTCGGCGACGTCGCCTACAACCTCGGCTTCCACTCGGCACCGCACCAGCACACCGGCGAGTACCACTGGCACGTGCACATCTGGCCGGTGCTCGTCACCCAGGCCGGCTTCGAGCGCGGCACCGGCGTGATGATCAACGTCGTGCCGCCCGAAGAGGCGTGCCAGGTGCTGCGCTCGGTCGGCGCCGCCGTCTGATGCCCGCGGCGCTCGGCTCACCCGGCCGGCGTCGATGAGCCGGTGCCGATGAGTGCGGTCGCTGTGTCGACCGACATCACCGCGTCGCCCGACGAGGTGTGGGCGCGCCTCGAATCGATCGAGGGTCACGTCGACTGGATGGCCGACGCCGTGGGGAGGTCGTTTGCGTCGGGATCTGGTCACGCCTGTCGGTGCCAGATCCCGACGCAAACGACGAGTTTCGCGAGCGATCGGGTCAGGGGGCTCGGCTGGCGAGCCAGAGCATCGACATGGGGCCGATGTCGAGTTGGACGGAGGTCTCGAGCGACTGCCACGGCACGGCGACCTCGGCGGTGACCACGTCGGCTTCGAGGCCGCGCAAGCCACTGCCCCAGTAGGCGGCCCGGTCGGTGTCGATGACGACCTGCCAGTCGCCGCCCCAGGGCAACCCGACGCGGTAGCCGGGGCGGGGTTCGGGGGTGAAGTTGGCGATGCACACCACGGCGTCCTTGCCGTCGGTGTCCCAGCGGACGAAGGCGTACATGCTGTGGTCGGCGTCGTCGGCGTCGAGCCACTGGAACCCGCCCGGGTCGGCGTCGCGCCGCCACAGGGCCGGCCACTCGTCGGACAGCCTGTTGATCGCCTGGACCACGTCGTGCACGCCGCGGTGGGAGGCATGTTCGAGCAGGTGCCACGGGAGCTCGGACGCGTCGTTCCACTCCTGCCACGGCGCGAGCTCGGCGCCCATGAACACGAGCGGGGCACCCGGCAACGACCACTGCCACGCCAGCAGCGCGCGCAGGCCGGCGAAGCGCTGCCAGTCGTCGCCACCCATCTTCGCCAGCAGGCTGCCCTTACCGTGCACGACCTCGTCGTGGCTGAGCGGCAGCACGAAACGCTCGTCGTAGGAGTACAGCAGCGCGAACGTCATCTCGTTGTGGTGATGGCGGCGGTGGACCGGATCGAGCGCCATGTAGCCGAGCGAGTCGTGCATCCATCCGAGGCTCCACTTGTGGCTGAAGCCGAGCCCGCCCGCCGACGTCGGCGCGGTGACGCCGGGCCACGCGGTGGACTCCTCGGCGATCATCAACACGTCGGGGAACTCCTCGCCGACGACCGCGTTCGTCTCGCGCAGGAAGCGGATGGCGTCGAGGTTCTCGCGGCCCCCGAACTCGTTCGGCACCCAGCCGCCCGTCTCGCGGGAGTAGTCGAGGTAGAGCATGGAGGCCACAGCGTCGACGCGCAGGCCGTCGATGTGGAACTCGTCGAGCCAGTAGAGGGCGTTGGCGACGAGGAAGTTGCGCACCTGGTTGCGCCCGAAGTCGAACACGTAGGTGCCCCACTCCGGATGCTCACCCTTGCGCGGGTCGGCGTGCTCGTACAACGGTGTGCCGTCGAAGCGACCGAGGCTCCACTCGTCACGGGGGAAGTGGGCCGGCACCCAGTCGACGATCACGCCGATGCCGCGGGCGTGCAGCGCGTCGACGAAGCGGCAGAGGCCGGCCGGCTCGCCGAAGCGTGCCGTCGGGGCGTAGTAGCCCGACACCTGGTAGCCCCACGAACCGCCGAACGGGTGCTCGGCGATCGGGAGCAATTCGACGTGGGTGAACCCCAACGCGGCGACATGATCACCCAGCTGGGTAGCGAGCGCGTCCCAGTCCGCGGCACCGCGGCGCCACGAGCCGAGGTGCACCTCGTAGATGCGCATCGGTGCGTCACCGCGGATGGTCACCCCGCGCCGCGCCATCCACCCCTCGTCGTGCCACTCGTGCTTGGCTCCCGACGGCACGACACTGGCGTCGCTCGGCGGCACCTCGGTCTGGCGCGCCATCGGATCGGCCTTGCGCAGCGTCCGCCCGTTGGCGGTCACGATCTCGAACTTGTAGCGCTGCCCGGTCCGCGCCGCCGGGGCCAGGCCCGACCAGATGCCGGTCGGCCCGTTCGACTCGATCATCGTCAGCGCATCTGGGCTCCAGCCGTTCCAGTCGCCCACGACCGAGACGCTCGACGCGTTCGGCGCCCACACGGTGAACCGCACACCGTGGGCGTCGCCGTTGCCATCGGTGACGAGTGCCTGGGGCCCGAGCAGCTCCCACAGGCGCCGGTGGGTGCCCTCGCCGAACAGGTGCAGGTCGAGCTCGCCGATCGGCCTGGCAACGGTGGACATCGCCCCCAGAGTAGAGGGCGCGGTCGCCGACCCGCGCCGGACCGTGGCCCGATCGGTGCCAGTAGGGTGCCGGCCGTGCGAGTGTTGATGCTGTCGTGGGACTTCCCGCCACACGCGACCGGAGGAACGGCGGCCCACGTGCACGGCCTGGCGACGAGCCTGGGCCGCGCCGGCCACGAGGTGGTCGTGCTGACGATCGCCGAACGGATCGCGGGCCGCGTGCCGGTGGTTCCCGAGTTCCGCGTGTTGCGCACAGCGGTCGATCTTCCCTGGCTGCCGCCGGTCGAGACGGTCGCTCGCACGGCGTCGGCCAACCACGCGTTCACCAAGCTCGGATCGAGCCTGCGCGACCAGGACCCGGCCTTGGATGGCTGGGCGCCCGACATCGTGCACGGCCATGACTGGCGAACCGGATGGGCCGCCGATGCGCTCGCGACGATCCATCGCGTGCCGTTCGTCCTCACGATGCACGGCACCGAGCGCATGCGCCACGGCGGCCAACTCCCGCTCGGCGATCCGACCGACATCAACTCGATCGAGTGGTGGCTCGCGTTCCAGGCCGATCGCCTCATCGCCCCCACGCGCTTCATGGTCGAGCAACTCATCACCGGCTTCGAGCTCGACGCCGACTGCGTCGCCCGCATCCCCAACGGCGTCGACCCCGTGTGGTGGGCGCCACCGGCGGGCGGCAACGACGTGTTGGCGACGCGGGAGCCACTCGTCGTGTCGTGGGGCAACGTCCAGTTCGAAAAGGGTTTCCAGGTACTGGCTCGGTCGATCAACATCGCCCGCGGTCGCGTGCCCGACATCCGCGGGGTGATCGCGGGCCGTGGCAGCTATCTCCCCGAGCTCCAGTCGCAGGTCGACGTCGAAGGCGTCAGCGACATCGTCGACCTGCCCGGCTACGTCCACGACGACGCGCTGCGTGCCCTCGCCCACCGCGCCGGCGTGGTGGTGATCCCGTCGCTCTACGAACCGTTCGGCATCGTCGCGCTCGAGGCCCTGGCGGCGGGCGCACCGCTCATCGCCGCTCGCACGGGCGGCCTGGCCGAACTGATCGGCGACACCGGCGCCGGCCAGATGTTCGAGCCCGGCAACCCCGAGGACCTCGCGCGATGCATCACGACCGTGCTGACCGACCCCGAGCTTGCGGCGCAGA
This sequence comes from uncultured Ilumatobacteraceae bacterium, assembly GCA_964651825.1. Taxonomy (GTDB): domain Bacteria; phylum Actinomycetota; class Acidimicrobiia; order Acidimicrobiales; family Ilumatobacteraceae; genus Sva-07. The sequence goes on from CAZYWK010000037.1 coordinate 17,131, forward strand.
TGATCGAGAACGGTCGCGCGCTCGTCGAGCACACCTACGCGTGGGACGCCATCGCGGCGTCGACCGCGGCGGTCTACGACGGGCTGCTCACGAGCACGATCGGCTGAGACTCACTACCCTCGCGGCCAATGCGCCCCCAGCATGCGTTCACCGTCGTCAGCCAGCTCCCACCCCCGCTCGAACCCCTGGTCGGCCTCGCCGTCAACCTCCACTGGGCGTGGGATCGCGGACTGATCGGACTGTTCGATCGGCTCGACGGCACGGTCGACGAGCGTGCGTGGCGGACCACCGGGCAGCACCCCGTCGATCTGGTGCGCCGCACGTCACCCGCCTGTTGGGAGAAGCTGGCGGCCGACGAGGACTACGTCGCCGCCGTCGCCGCCGCCGAGGAGCGGCTGCGTCACCTCGTCGAGAGTCCCGACAACTGGTTTGCCGCGCGCCGTGCAGACACCGGGTCGCCGCTCGATCTGGTGGCCTACTTCTCCCCCGAGTTCGGCATCACCGAGGCCCTCCCGCAGTACTCGGGTGGGCTCGGCGTACTCGCCGGCGACCATCTGAAGGCATCGTCCGACCTGGGCATCCCGCTCGTCGGCGTCGGCCTCCTCTACGCCGAGGGCTACTTCCACCAGCAGTTGAACGCCGAGGGCTGGCAGGAGGAGACGAACGCGCGCATCGACCCGCCCGCCCTCGGGATCCAACCCACGGGGCTGCAGGTGTCGGTCGACCTCGCGGGCGTCGATGTCCAGGTCCGCGTGTGGCGCGTCGACGTGGGGCGTATCCCGCTCTATCTGCTCGACACGAACGTCCCCGAGAACCCGCCCGAGGCGATCGCCGTCACCAACCGCCTCTACGGCGGCGACGAGCAGCACCGTCTCCGCCAGGAGATCGTCCTCGGCATCGGCGGCGTGCGGGCACTGCGGGCGCTCGGGCTGCACCCGCAGGTGTTCCACACCAACGAGGGCCACGCCGGCTTCCTCGGCCTGGAACGCGTCCGGGAGTGGACCGAGCAGGGCTTGTCGTTCGACGAGGCGATCGAGGCCGTGCGGGCCGGCGGGGTGTTCACGACCCACACGCCGGTGCCGGCCGGCATCGACCGGTTCCCACGCGAGCTCTTCGAGCAGTACTTCGCGGCGTTCGCCGAGTCGTGCGGCGTGACGTTCGACGAGCTGTTCGAGCTCGGCACCCGGGCCGACGAGCCCGACGGCAAGTTCAACATGGCGGTGATGGGCCTGCGCCTGGCCGCCCGTTCGAACGGCGTGGCCAAGCTGCACGGTGACGTGTCGCGCGAGATGTTCGGCGGGATGTGGCCCGACCTGCCGGCGGTCAACGCGCCGATCGGCCACGTCACCAACGGTGTGCACGCCCGCAGTTGGGTCAGCGACCGCGTCGACGAACTGCTGACCGCGACACTGGGCGACGACTGGCATCAAGCGGGGCCCGAGGAATGGGGCCCCGTGCACCACATCGACAAGGCGGAGATCTGGCAGATCCGCAACGCCGGTCGTCTGGAGCTGGTCGCGATGGTGCGTGACCTCCTCGGTGGTGACCTGCTCGACCCGCACGCGCTGACGATCGGCTTCGCCCGCCGGTTCGCCACCTACAAGCGTTCCACACTGCTGCTCGAACAGCTCGACCGCCTGAAGGGGTTGCTGCTCGACGACGACCGCCCGGTGCAGTTCGTGTTCGCCGGCAAGGCCCATCCCGCCGATCAGCCGGGCAAGGAGATGATCCAGCAGATCCACCGGCTGGCGAGCGAAGCCGATGTCCGCCATCGTTTCGTGCTCGTGCCCGACTACGACATCGGCATCGCCCGCACGATGTACCACGGCTGCGACGTGTGGCTGAACACGCCACGCCGCCCGATGGAGGCCTGCGGGACGAGCGGGATGAAGGCGGCACTGAACGGCGTGCTCAACTGCTCGATCCTCGACGGCTGGTGGGACGAGATGACCGACGGCACGAACGGCTTCGACATCCCGTCGTTCGACCACGACGACGACGTCGCCCGCCGCGACCACCGCGAGGCGAGCGCCACGTTCGACGTGATCGAGTCGCAGATCGTGCCGCTGTTCTACGACCGCGGCGACGACGGCGTACCCCACCGATGGCTCGAACGTCTCGCCAACAACTGGGCCACCCTCGGCTGGAACGTCACCGCGGCGCGCATGGTTCGCGACTACACGACCGCGCTCTACGAGCCGGCCGCTGCCGCGTCGAGCGAGCGGACGAGCGACGGCGGCGCCGGCGCCCGCGACCTCGCCGCGTGGAAGGAGCACGTCAGCGCGGTGTGGCGATCAGTGGGCGTGCGACTCACCACCGACGCCGACGAGTTGGCCCGTCCGCACGCGGGCGAGCCCCGCACGATCACCGCCGAGCTCGACCCCGGCGAATTGAGCGCCGGGGAGCTGGTCGTGCAGTGCGTCCACGGCCCGCTGCTCGCCGACGGTTCGTTCGACGAGGCACGGCTCGTGGTCGTCCCGCTCGACCCGGTGAGCGCCGGTGACGGTGACGGTGAACGTCGCTACACGGGCTCGATCGAACCCCAGGGTGCCGGACCGTGGGGTGTCACCGTGCGCACCCTGCCGACCAACCCCGGCCTGTCGAGCGTCTACGACACCGGCCTCGTCGCGAGCGGGTAAACGACCCCTTGATCCCGCATGGGCCTCGGTAGATTGCGGGCCATGCGGTTGAACGCACAGCAGGGCGATCAGCCGCTCGACGAGCCTCGGCCCCCGTCGCCACGGCTGCTGTTCTTCGCGTTCGGCGGGCTGATGGCGACGCTGGCCGCCGGCTACGGCGTGCTGTTCACGATCGTCGACGACTTCCGCGACGAGTACGGCATCAGCGAGTCGCAGATCGGGATCGTGATCGGGATCGGCTTCCTCGCCGGGTTTCTCTCGCAGCTCCTGATCGCGCCGCTGGCCGACCGTGGCCACGCCCGCCGCATCGTCATCATCGGCGTGCTGGTGAACGTGTTCGGGCTGGTGCTGATGGGGCTCAGCACGTCGCTGGCGCCGATCCTGCTCGGCCGCTTCATCAGCGGCGTCGGGGTGGGTGCCGCGGCGCCGGCCGTGCGGCGCATCGTCATCCTCGCCGACCCGCAGAACCTCGGCACCAATCTCGGCCGGCTGCTGGCCGCCGACGTGTTCGGCTTCGCCCTCGGTCCCGCCGTGTCGGCGCTGCTCGTCGGACCGTTCGGCATTCCCGCCCCGTTCCTCGTCGTCGGGGCGAGCACGCTGTTGTTGCTGCCGTTCGTGGCACGGGTCCGGGTGCAGGAGACGGTCGACCCGGTCAGCCGCCGGCTCGCCGTCGACCTGCTGCGGATCAAGCCGTTCGCCGGTGCCGTCGTGCTGGGCTCGGCCGTCTTCGTGATGATCGGCACGTTCGACGCGCTGTGGGCGCTCGTCCACAAGGACCTCGGGACCGAGGAGTGGATCGCCAACCTCGGCATCACGCTGTTCGCCCTGCCGCTGATCATCCTCGGGCCGATGGGCGGTCGCCTGTCGCAGACGGTCGGTCCGTTCCGCATCGCCACGCTCGGCCTCCTGGCGGGCGCGATGTTCATGTTCCTCTACGGCGTGATGCCGACCGGCGGAGCGATCTTCGCGATCGCGATGATCCACTCGGTGTCCGACGGGCTCACCGTGTCGAGCACCGGCGTGGCCGTCGGCCTGACGGTGCCGATCGCCCGTCAGGCGGGCGCACAAGGGGTGCTCGGTGCTGCCCAGGCGGTCTCGGCGGGAGCGATGGCCGTGCTGACCGGCACGCTGTACGAGGCGTTCGGCCGCACCGCCGCGTACTCGATGTGCGCGTTGGTGATGGTGACGATGGTCGGCACCGGGCTCTGGCTCGCCCGCTCGTCGTGGTCGCTCCGCCGCCCGATCACCGAAGTCGACCTCGACGACCCCCTGGTCGCCCTCCACTGAACCTGGCCCCTCCGGGGTCCGGCTCCGCCGACCGACTCGAGGCAACCTCGTGCGTTTGGGGACGGGGCCAGAACGAACGGGGTGTGCGTTTGGGGACGGGGCCAGAACGAACGGGGTCAGCGGCCGGTGAAGGTGGCCTTGCCGGGGCCGTGTTCCAGGAAGCTGGCGACGCCGATCTGCGAGTCGTCCGAGCGGAAGACCTCGACGAACGCGGCCCGCTCGACGGCGAGGCCGTCGGCCAACGATCCCGACAACCCCCGGTCGATCGCCTGCTTCGTCAACGCCTGCGCGACGAGCGCGCCACGGGCCACCTCGGTGGCCAGCGCGAACGCCCGGTCGTGCAGGTCCTCCGGCGCCACGACCTCATCGGCGAGGCCGATGCGCAGGGCCTCGTCGGCGCGCACCTGACGTCCGGTGAGACACAGCTCCTTGGCCCGGCTCGCGCCGACCGCTCGTGCCAGGCGTTGTGTGCCGCCACCACCCGGGATGATGCCGAGCAGGATCTCGGGCTGCCCGAACACGGCCTTGTCGGACGCGATCCGGTAGTCGCAGGCCAGCGTCAGCTCGCACCCGCCACCGAGGGCATACCCACTCACCGCGGCGATCACGAACCGCGGGATCGCCGCGACGGCGTCGAGCGCGTCGTGGAAGCCCTCCGTGATCGTGGCCGCCTCGTCGGGCCCGCCGAACTCGGAGATGTCGGCCCCCGCGGCGAAGATGCGCTCCCCGCCGGTGATCACGACCGCGCCCGGCGGATCGGCGGTCAACGAGTCGGCGGCGCTGCGGATCTCCGCCAGCAGCGCCGACGACAGCGCGTTGACCTTCCCGTTGGCGAGCGTGAGCACCGCGACGCCGTCGTCGCGTCGTTCGAGGGAGAGCAGCGAGGTGTCGGTCATCTCCCGAGTCTTGCCGACGCCGAGCGCGCGTCAGGCCTCGACGGGGGCGAGCATCTCGTCGGCCGCTGTCCACGGGTCGGTGGAGCGGGAGACGACGGCCTCGGTCAGTTCGTCCCAACGCTGGCCCGAGCAGATCTCGCGGGCGCGGCGGCCGAGGCGTTGGGCGACGATCTCGCGCAACTCCTCACGCAGGCGGAACCGGCGGCGCTCGGCCAGCTGCCCCGACGCGTCGGCGTGGGCACGATGGGCGAGCACCGCATCCCAGAGTTCGGTGACTCCGGTGCCGTCGGTCGCCACGGTGGACAGGATCGGCGGACGCCAGGCGTCGTGGCCCATCAGCCCGGACGTGTCGGACAGGTCGAGCATCTGTCGCAGGTCGCGGGCGGTCTCCTCGGCACCCTTGCGGTCGGCCTTGTTGATCACGAACACGTCGGCGATCTCCATCAGACCGGCCTTGTTGGCCTGCACGCTGTCGCCCCAACCCGGGTTGACGACGACGACGGTGGTGTCGGCCTTGCCGGCGACTTCGACCTCGACCTGGCCCACACCCACCGTTTCGACGAGGATCCAGTGCCGCCCGATCGCGTCGAGCAACCGCACCGCCTCCGGGGTGGCCAGCGACAGCCCGCCGAGGTGGCCACGGGTCGCCATCGAGCGGATGAACACACCGGGGTCGGTGGCGTGGTCCTGCATGCGGACCCGGTCGCCGAGGATCGCACCACCGGTGAACGGCGACGACGGGTCGATCGCCAGCACGGCGAGCTCGATGTCCATCGAGCGCAGATGGCCGATCAACGCGCTCGTCAACGTGCTCTTGCCGGCGCCGGGCGCTCCGGTGATGCCGACGGTGTAGCCCTCGGTGCTGCGGGCGTAGGCGAGCCGACCGATCGTGCGGGCATCGTCGTCACCCCGTTCGATCAGCGACAGCAGGCGGGCCAAGGCCCCGCGGTCTCCCGCGACAGCGGCCTCGAACAGTTCGGCCGGCGAACGAACGGGTCGCGTCATGCAGCAGCCTCGGCGACGTTCACCACTTCGGTGACGCCGTCGACGCGGTCGCGCATGATCCGCTCGATGCCAGCCTTCAACGTCTGCGTCGAGGCCGGACAGGTTCCGCACGCACCGACGAGCTCGACCGACACGACGCCGCTCGCCTCGTCGACCCCGAGCAGCACGATGTCGCCACCGTCGGCCTGCAGCGCCGGACGGATGACTTCGATGGTGGCTTCGACCTGTTCTCGCATGGCACGGTCCATTCAATCAGCGAACCCCTACGATTCAGAGCATGACGGTGGTCGCGATGCTCGCCCACCAGGGCGGATGGGACGAGATCCTCCTCGTCGCCGGGCCGATCATCGTGATCGCCGGATTGCTCACGCTGGCCAAGCGACGCGTCGATCGCGCCGCGGGCAGCGGCGAGGCTCAGCCGAGCGACGACTGAACGCGCTCGATCGAGGCGCCGACACCGCGGAGACGCCCGACGAGGTCGTCGTAGCCGCGGTCGATGTGGTGCACGCCCGAGATCACCGTCTCGCCCTCGGCCGCGAGCCCGGCGACGACCATCGCGGCGCCGGCGCGGATGTCGTGGGCCCGCACCGGCGCGCCCGACAGGCGGGGCACGCCGCGCACGACGGCGTGATGGCCGCTCGTGCGCACGTCGGCGCCGAGGCGCTGGAGCTCCTCGACGTAGCGGAAGCGGCCGGGGTACAGGTTCTCGGTGACGATCCCGACGCCGTCGGCCACCGACAGCATCGTGATCACCAACGGCTTGTAGTCGGTGGCGATGCCCGGGTAGGGCAGCGTGGCGACGTCGATCGAGCGGAGCCGTTCGGGCGCCGTGACCCGCATCTGCGCATCGACGCAGCTGATCTCCAGGCCCATGTCGGCGAACCGTTCGAGCAGCATCGACATGTGCTCGGGCCGGGCGCCGTCGATCGTCAACGATCCGCCGGTGACGGCGACTGCGGCGAGATAGGTGGCGGCCTGGATCCGATCGGGCACCGTGTGATGACGCACCGCGCGCAGCGCGCCGGGTTCCACGCCCTCGACCGTGAGCGTCGAGGTGCCGATGCCCGAGATGTTCGCCCCCATGGCGACGAGGAAGTGGCAGAGGTCGGCGATCTCGGGCTCGCGGGCGGCGTTGTCGATGCGGGTCACCCCGTCGGCGAACACCGCCGCGGTGAGGATGTTCTCCGTCGCGCCGACGGACGGGAAGTCGAAGATCACGTCGGCGCCGTGCAATCGGTCGGCGAACGCTTCGAGGTAGCCATGGCTGAACTTGAACGTGGCCCCCATGGCCTCGAGGCCTGCCACGTGCATGTCGATCGGGCGCGACCCGAAATCGTCGCCGCCCGGCAGCGACAGGCGGACGTGGCCGCAGCGTGTGAGCAGCGGGCCGAGCACGTTGATCGACGCGCGGATGCGCTCGACCAGTTCGTACGGGGCGACGGGCACGAGGTCGCCGGTGTTGGTCAGCTCCAGGCGGCCGGGAGCCGGTCGTGTCATCTCGACGCCGATCGCCGCGAGCAGTTCGCCCATGATCGCCACGTCGGCGATGTCGGGCACGTTCGAGAGCTGGTAGGTGCCGTCGGCGAGCAGCGTGGACGCCATCAGCTTGAGCACCGAGTTCTTCGCGCCGGGCACCGTGATGACGCCGTCGAGCGGGCCGTTTCCCCTGACGACGATCAGGTCGTCCGGGGGCGCTGGCGTCGAGACCTGATCCGGCGGGTTCATGGCTCACCAGTATGCTCCCGTCGTGGACCGAGGCGGGCGCGGACGGGCCGGCACGGTCACGCGGCGATGGCCCGACGACCCCGAACACCGCTCGTTGTTGTCGGCATCGCGCGACGACCTGCTGCTCGAAGCGCCGGATCGTCCCGACGACCCGGCGACCGGCTCCAGGTCGTTCACCCAGGCCGACGGCCCGTTCGAGACCTACCGCCGCACGGTCGAGCCGTCGCAGGGCGTACTCCTCGAGACCACCGAGTACCGGGTGCGCATCCCCTGGTTCGGATGGCTGTTCCGATGGCCGGTCCGCGCCGTGCTCGCCCGCCGCATCTCCGCGCAGGGTTGGTGGGCGCCGCCCGACCGGCTCGATCCGACCCAACTGCTCGTGCTCGGGTTGCTCGCCGCCGCCTCGATGAGCGCAGCGTTCGTCAACACGCTGTTCACCCAGACCGTCAACTTCGCGGCCGACGACTTCGGGGTCGACAACACCGGTGTCGGCATCGCCGGTGCAGCGGTCCGCATCGGCATCGTCATCGCGCTGCCCGCCGCCTTCATCGCCGACAGGATCGGCCGGCGCCGGGTCATCGTCGCGGTCGCGTGGCTCGGCCCGCTGCTGTCGGTGCTCGGCGCACTCGCCCCGAACTTCGTCGTGCTCGTGGTGACCCAGATGCTGGCCCGGCCGATGGGGATCGCGCTCGCCTTCCTCGTCGGTGTCGTCGCTGCCGAGGAGATGCCGCGCAACAGCCGGGCGTACGCCGTGAGCATCCTCGCCATGGCGGCCGGCTTCGGCGCCGGTGTGGCCGTGATGGCGCTCGCCCTGGCCGACCTCGGCCCGAGCGGCTGGAGGCTCGTCTATGTCGTGTCGCTCGTGTGGTGCCTCGTCGCGCTCGATCTGGCCCGGCGGCTCCCGGAGACCCGTCGCTTCGCCGCGGCGCACATCACCCCTGACACTCCACGTCCCCGCATGAACCGGGCGCGGCTGTTGCTGTTGTCGGTCGTGGCGTTCGTGGGGAACATCTTCATCGCGCCGGCGAGCTTCTTCCAGAACCGTTACCTCACCGACGTCCAGGACTTCAGTGGCGGCATGATCGGGTTCTTCTCGATCGCGGTCGGCACCCCTGCCGGCATCGGGCTGATCGTCGGCGGGCGGCTGGCCGACACCGCCGGCCGCCGGCGGCTGATCGCGGTGGCGTTGCCGGTGTCGACCGTGGCGATCGTCGGAGCGTTCATGGCGAGCGGGGTGTGGCTGTGGGCGTTGTCGCTCGTCGGGGGCATCGTCGCCAGCGCCGCCTATCCGGCGATGGCGGTGTACCGGGTCGAGCTCTTCCCCACCGGCAACCGCAGCCGTGCCGCCGGCTTCGTGACCGCGGCGTCGTTGTTCGGTGGCGTGCTCGGTCTCGTGTCGATGGGCGCGCTGCTGGATGCCGACTGGTCGTTCGGCGCGGTGCTCGCGTTGCTCGGGATCAGCCAGTTCGTCGTGACCGTGCTCGTCGTCGCCGCGTACCCCGAGACCGCCCACCAGGAACTGGAAGCGCTCAACCCCGAAGACGTCGAAACGCCCATCGGGCTGTAGCCGGCAGCCCGTCGTAGGCTGCGGCCCATGCCGGGACCGATGGAAGGCGTCAAGGTCGTCGAGCTGGGGATGTGGGTGGCCGGGCCGGCTGCGGCAGGCATCCTCGGCGACTGGGGAGCCGACGTGGTGAAGATCGAACCGCCGAACGGCGACCCGCTCCGCGGCATCCTCGCCGGTGCCGAGGGCGCGACCTCCAGCCCGCCGTTCGAGCTCGACAACCGCAACAAGCGGAGCATCGCGCTCAACCTCGCACTGGAGGAAGGGCGCGAGATCGCCGGCCGGTTGGTCGACGGCGCCGACGTGTTCGTCACCAACGCCCGGCCGGGCGCTCTCGCCCGCGCCGGCCTCGACTTCGACACGCTGGCCGAACGCAACCCCCGGCTCGTCTACGCCCACATCAACGGCTACGGCCTCGAGGGCGACGAGCGCGACCGTGCCGCCTACGACGTCGGCGCCTTCTGGTCACGCGCCGGTGTGGCCGCGGCACTGACCCCGGACGGCGAGAACCTCCCGTACCAACGTGGTGGCATGGGCGACCACATGGCCGGTCTCGCCGCCGCCGGAGCGGTGTCGGCCGCGCTGTTCGCCCGTGAGCGCAGCGGCCAGGGCCAGCTCGTGTCGGTGTCGCTGCTGCGCATCGGCATGTACATGCTCGGCTGGGACATCAACCTGGCTGTTCGCGGCGGCGTCCCGACCACCCCGATGTCGGCGGCGGCGCCGCCCAACCCGTTGATCACCGCCTACGAAGCCGCTGACGGCAAGCGCTTCTGGATGCTCGGGCTCCAGGGTGACCGTCACTGGCCCGACGTGGTGCGCGCCGTCGGCCGGCCGGAGTGGGCGACCGACGAGCGGTTCTCCTCGATGGTCGCCCGGTACCACAACTCCGCCGAGTTGGTCAGCTCCCTCAACGACATCTTCGGTACGCGCACGCTCGAGGAATGGGGGCCGATCTTCGACCGCGAGGACGTGTGGTGGGCCCCGGTGCATCACGCGCACGAGACCGTCGACGACCCGGTCGCTCGCGCCGCCGGCGGGTTCGTGTCGGTACCGACCGGCGACGACGATGCCGTCGAGATGGTCGCGACACCGGTCGACTTCCACGGCACCCCGTGGGCGCCCCGGGCGACGTCGCCCGAGTTCTCCCAGCACACCGAGGAAGTGCTGCTCGAGCTCGGCGAGGACTGGGACCGCATCATCGAGCTGAAGGAGCTCGGCGCGATCCCCTGAGCCTCCACGCCCCTATGCCGTGACGGCGGCGACGAACTCGGCGACCGCGTCGGCGATCGCGGCGTCGGCGCCCTTCAGGTCGTGGCCCTTGCCCTCGATCCAGCGATGAGTGACCGGCGCCGGGATGGTGGCGGTCCACCGCTCGAGCTCCTCCGGTGTTCCGAAGGCGTCCTTCGTGCCGGAGAGGAACAGGCACGGCACGGTGATCGCCGGGAGGTGCTCGACGCGGAGCCGGTCGGGCTTGCCCGGCGGGTGCAGCGGATAGCAGATCAGCACGAGGCCGGAGAGCCTGGCGACCGGGCCCTCGCCATCGACGTCGGCGGCGACCATCGTGGTCATCCGCCCACCCATCGAGCGACCGCCCATGACGACCGGCCCGCGGCGGCGCGCGATCGCCGACAGATCGTCACGGATCGAGGCCATCAGCTTCGGTGCCCGGTCGGGGGCCTTGCGGCCCTCCCGGCGGTACGGGAAGTCGTGGCGCTGCACGTCGGCCGCCGCACCCAGCGTGTCCTCGATCCGCAGCAGGCTCGTGTGCTCACGACTCGACCCGGCCCCCGGGTAGAGCATCACCGTCGGCTTGGCCATCGCTCATCTCCCTTCACTCGCTGTGCCACCCCGTTCGTTCTGGCCCCGTCCCCAAACGCACGGGTCGTTCGTTCTGGCCCCGTCCCCAAACGCACGAGGTGTGCGGTCAGTCTGGCTTGGTCGACAGCACGCGGCGGGCCTCGGCGAGGTCGCTCATCGCCTTCGCCGCGTCGATGCTCGCACCGCCGTGGTCGGGATGAACGTCGCGCATGCGCAGCCTGAACCGTGTCGTCACCTCGCGCTTGGACGGCGTCTTCGCGCTCGCTTCGAAGCCGAGGATCTCCATCGCCCAGCCTCTCGGGTCGGCCAGCGCCTCGAGTGCCAGCGTCTGCGAGCCGGCGAGATGGGCGATCAGGGCAGGCCCGATCGGGCCTCGCCAGCGGGCGGCCTTCTGCAACACCGGCCCGATCTGCCGACGGTGTTCCGGTGCCAGTCGCTCGACGGCGTAGATCGCACCGAGCACCTGGGCCAGATCGGTGCCGACCGTCTCGAAGTCGAAGGCGATGTCGTCGTCCTCACCGACGAGCCGGTGCCGGCTGACGGCAAGGCCGTGACGGTCGATCTGGAAGCGGTGTCGCAAGCGTGGTTGCACGATCCGTTCGCCGCGCTCGACCTGGCCGATCAGCCGGTGGATGTCGGAGATGTAGTCGTCGTGGATGCCGGACAGGTGCGCCGCGACGATCGATCCGAGCAGCAACCCGCCGAAGCCGGGCGCCGGGTCGACCGGCAGCACCATGTGCCCGAGCGCGACCCGTCGAGTGGGCACCGCCGGCCGTGTGTGCCAGACCTCGAGCTCCGCGAGCAGCATGATCCGTCGCCTGGTCCGGCAGCCCGATCAGACGTATGGGCGAACGACGGAGCGCAGCTGCTGGGCGAGCTCGATCATCTCGGATTCGTCGACCTCGCCATCGGCGTCGGCCGCGATGCGTTCGCTGATCGCCGTGACCCCCGCGACGGCGCTCTTCCAGGCTCGCGGGGCGAGCCCGTATGGCGGGTGGCCGGCATCGACGAGCTCGGCGAGCCGGGCGATCCGTTCGCGGGCATCGACGTCGAGCGGGTCCTTGGCGAGCTTGTCGGCGGTGACGAACATGGTGCCGAGCGCGCCCTCCGGTGCTTCGATCCCGTCGCCGGTGGCGAGCAGCTCACCCGCCTCGATCGCGTCGAGGAGCTCGTCGACCGTGTCTTCGGCGTCGGTGGCGACGAGCACGGTCGTGCCGGTCCAGCGGTGCGGGATCTCGGCTTCGATCAACGAGTCGCTCAGCGTGGTGCGGTCGGCGACCGACCACTCGTCGAGGTTGAACGTGGTCGACGGTTCGTCGTCGGCGAGCACGATCGGGAACGGGCCGAGCTCTTCGTCGAAGCGCTCGAAGAGGGCGTCGACCTCGTCTTCGATCGCCTCGGGGATGACGAGCTCGTCGCCGTCCCAGCTGTGCGGAAGTTCTGCCGCGGCGAGCGCCTCGGACAGCTCGGCGCGCTGGTCGAAGTTCCAGGCCGTCAGGTCGTAGTGCACCTTGACGGCATCGGGATCGCTGGGGTCGAAGTCGATGAGCTCGCCCGACTCGGCACGCTCGCTGCGTTCCTCGTCCTCACCCTGCTTGTTCACGAATGCCACGTCGGAACGCTACCTCCGCCTCACCGTCACCGACCCGCAGGCGACGAGCGAAACCAACGTCGTACGGTGCCCTCCCTCATCGCTCAGGACGGACCACGGCGGTGAGGAAGCGCTCGGTGCGGTCGTACTCGTCGCGCTGGTTGATCGGATCGCGGAACCCGTGGCCCTCGGCGTCGTACACGACATAGTCGACGCGGCCGCCGGCGGCGACGATCCGGGCCGCCAGCTCGTCGCTCTGGGTGATCGGCACCACCGGGTCGTCGGTCCCGTGGAACAGGAGCAACGGCGCGACGATCCGTTCTGCCCGATTGACCGGCGAGAGCTCGTCGTACCGCTCGGGGAACTCGGCGGGCGGCCCGACGAGCGTGTCGGTGTAGTGCGCCTCGAACCGATGGGTACCGGCAGTCAGCGCACGCAGATCACTCACCGGATACGACGCCACACCACCGGCGACGAGCTCGGGATGGTCGGCGAGCAGGCCCAGGACGGTGAGCCCTCCGGACGACCCGCCGATCACGACGGTGGCCGCGGCGGTGGACCATCCACGGGAGTGGGCGGCACGGATCAGCGCCGCGGTGTCGTCGACGTCGAGGCGTCCCCACGCTCCGTTGAGCGCGCGCTGGTACGCCCTGCCGTGACCGGTCGTTCCCCGAGGATCGACGACCAGGACGTCCCAGCCACGACTCCACCAGTACGCGATGCGGGGCCGGAAGTCGACGGGCCACTGGTCGGTGGGGCCACCGTGGACCCACACCAGCAGTCGGCCCGTGTTCGCCGCGTACCGGCGGGCGTGGAGGGTGACGCCGCGTCCCGTGCGCTCGTCGAGCGCCAGCTGGAACAGTTCCGGTTCGGGCAGGTCGAGCTCGTCCCAGCCAGCAGCCGGGCCGACGGCGAGCACGGAGCGGGCGTGGGTCGTGGCGTCGTAGCGGACGATCTGTGTCGGCGTGCGGGCGCCCGACCGCAGCGCCACGATCGAGCCGCCGACCCAGCCGACCTGCCCGTGCACCCCGCGACCGAGGTCGATCACGGTGCGCTGCGAGTTGGCCCCAACTCGCGTGATCGTCAGGCGGCCGAAGCCGTCCTCGTTGCGGCAGATCGCGACCGCCTCACCATCGGGCGACACGGCGTAGGACCGCTGCCCCATCCCCCAGGTCGGCCCGGCGTGCTCGCGCGGTTCGGGCAGCACCGGTGCGTCGTCGACGTGCACGTTCAACCACCCCGATGCGTCGTGCACACAGGAGTGACCGCCCGCCTGCGTGTAGCGGGGTTGCTGGACCGCTCCGCCGCTCGGCCGCCACCGGCGCGGCGGCGAGACCGCCCCGCCCGCCACGTCCACCCGGCACACGTGGGCGCCGTCCCACGGCATGTCCGGCGGGCTCCAGCCGAGCCAGCACACCTCGCCGGAGCCCGGCGCGATCGCCGGGTCGAAGCAGAACTGATCGAGCCCGTCGTCGAGTCGGCGCGCCCGATCGGCGCGACCAGCGCGATCGCCAGCGGCGGGCGGGAGCGGCTCGGCATCCGCAGCGTCGGGATCGAGCGGGCCGAGTGGCAGCCTCCACACCTCGGCCTCGTCGACGACCACCACGACGAACTCCCCCGACGGAGCGATCACCGGCGCAGCACACGACCGGGCGAAGCGGGTGACGCTGCGAGGCGGGCCGATCGCGGGTTGCAGCCAGAGCTCGCCGTCGCTCGCGACGTACACGATCCCGGATCCGTCGGGCAGCCAGTCGAAGCACCCGCCGCCCATCCCGCGCCCCGGTGACGGGTCGGGTGAGGTGGTGAAGGCCCGCTCCGGTCCGCCGTCGATCGCCACGACCATCACGGCGGCGCGAGCGCCCCATCGCTGCACGAACGCCACGCGCTGCCCGTCGGGTGACGGGCGGGGCTCGGTGAGCTCGCGACCGGCCATCACCAGCTCGATCGGCACCTGGTCGTCGGTGATCACCTCACGACACTACGGCGAGGCCCGGTTCGGAAACTCGCTTGATCGGGCCCGGCGGCACCCGGCACACTGCATCCACTCACCGCGAAAGGAGGTGCCCACGATGAACACGTTCGACAACATGACCACG
>CAZYWK010000037.1:31851-34974 GCA_964651825.1 uncultured Ilumatobacteraceae bacterium
CCACGCCGCTCGCCGTCGATTGCTCGACCGTCATCGGCGCGGCCCTCCGCGGCGGCGACCGTCGCGCCGCCTGAGACCGAGCCCCGCTCCGTCCTCGGCGCGACCTGCGGATCTGGATCGGTCACCCCCGACCTGGGCCGCGCCGCGACCTCTGCGGTGGGAGATCTTCGCCGGATCGTTGCACCGATCCGCATCCGGACGTGCGCATCAACGTCGGCGTCCGGCACCCCATGAACTGCCCCGAACACCAACCACCAGTGAAAGGGAACACCCATGTTCCAGAACCTGCACCCGGAGTACGAACTGGCCAACATCCGCGAGCGGCACGCCCGCCTGCGGCGCCAGGCCGAGTATTCACGTCTGCGTCGCGAGGTGCAGCGGGAGAACCGCTTCCGCTCGCGACAACGAAGGCCGTAGCGAGCGCGCCGGGTACGTTGGCGTGTCATGACAACGTCGTCACGCCAGTCCCCCGACCGCAACCTCGCGATGGAACTCGTACGCGCCACCGAATCGGCCTGCCTCGCTGCGGCGAGGTGGGTCGGTCGGGGCGACAAGAACGCCGCCGACAACGCCGCCGTCGAAGCGATGCGCCTGTCGCTGTCCACGGTCGCGATGGACGGTGTCGTCGTCATCGGCGAAGGCGAAAAGGACGAAGCGCCCATGCTGTTCAACGGCGAGCGAGTCGGTGACGGGAGCGAGCCGGCGGTCGACGTGGCGGTCGACCCCATCGACGGCACCACGCTCACCGCCCAGGGCAAGACCAACGCGCTGTCGGTGATCGCCGTCGCCGACCGCGGTTCGATGTTCGATCCCGGCCCGTCGTTCTACATGGACAAGATCTGTGTCGGCCCCGATGCCGTCGGCTCGATCGACATCACCGCCGGGCCCACCCAGAACCTGCGCTGGATCGCCAAGTCCAAGCGCGAAGAGGTCCGCGACCTCACCGTCGTCATCCTCGACCGCCCGCGCCACACCGATCTGATCGCCGAGGTTCGCGCCAGTGGCTGCCGCGTCCGGCTGATCACCGACGGCGACGTGTACGGCTCGGTCGCCACGTGCTGGCCCGATGCCGGCGCCGACGTGCTGTTCGGTGTCGGTGGCACGCCCGAAGGCGTCATCTCGGCGGCCGCGATGAAGGCGATGGGCGGCGAGATCCAGGCCCGCCTCAGCCCGCAATCCGACACCGAGATGGCAGCGGTGCTCGAGGCCGGCTACGACCTCGACCGGGTGCTCACCCAGGACGATCTGATCCGGAGCGACAACTGCTTCTTCGCCGCCACCGGCCTCACCGACGGAGCGCTGCTCCGCGGCGTGCGGTTCGGTCGCGACGGCGCCCGCACACAGAGCCTCGTCATGCGGTCGCGGAGCGGCACGGTCCGGATGATCGATGCGACCCACCGCTTCAGCAAGCTCCGCGAGTTCGCCGCCATCGACTACTGACCCAGGTCGTTCGCCGTTCTCGTGAACGCTCAGGTGCGGCCGACGAGGCCGGACATGCGGCGCAGGATGAACCTGGGCGTCACCGACGAGGCGCCGACCATGCCCTTGTACAACGCGCCCGGGACCGAGATCGTGCGGTTGCGGGCGACGTCGGCGAGGCCGGTCGCGGCGACCGATTCGACCGATGTCCACACGAAGTCCGGGTACACCGCCGAGTAGCGCTGCGTGTTGCTGCGGGCCTGGAACTCGGTCTTGGTCAGACCCGGGCACAGCGCGGTCACGTGCACACCAGCCCCGCGGACCTCCTCGTGGAGCGCTTCGGTCAGGCTGGTGACGTACGCCTTCGTCGCCGAGTACACGCCGAGGCCGGGGCCTGCCTGGAAGCTGGCGACGCTCGACACGTTGAGCAGATAGCCACGCTGCCGCGGTGCCATCACCGCCAGTGCGGCGTGGCTCAACGTTGTCAACGCTGTGACGTTGAGCTCGATCTCGTCCTCCAGGCGGCCGACGTCGAGCTCGTGGAACGTACCGCTCGTGCCGAACCCGGCGTTGTTGACGACGAGATCGAGCGGCCGGTCTGCATCGCCGATCCGCTCGACGACGACGGCGCGGCCGGCCGCGGTGCCGAGGTCGGCTTCGACCACCTCGAAGCCGTCGTACAGGTCGGCGATCTCCCGCAACCGATCGACACGGCGGGCGACCAGCACCGTCGGGATTCGTGCCTCGCCCAGCAGCCGGGCGATCTCCGCACCGATCCCCGACGATGCCCCGGTGACGAGCGCAGACGTGAACGGATAGCCGGCCATCCCAGCGACGCTACCGACCGAACTTACGCGGTGAAGGTGGTACCTGTGGCGCGGAGGCGGGCGATCGCCCGGTCGCGGCCACCCATCGCCTCGGTCATGGTCTTGCTGAGCGTGCTGTCCATCTTCTCGCTGCGCAGCGTGTGGAGGTGATGCTCCAACTGGGCCTTGGCACGCTCGACGTCGATGTCCGCGGCCAGCTCCGCCGTGTCGGACAGGATCGACACCTTCGTCGGGTTGCCGCTCACCTCGACGAAGCCGCGGTGCACGGCGATGTCCTGCACGTTGCCGTCGGTCTGGAAGATCCGGGTGTGGTTCTCGACGAGGGTCGCCAGGAACGGGGCGTGGCCGGCCTGGAACGCCACCTCACCGCCACCGAGCGTGCGCGTGATCACCATGTCGGCCTCGCCCGAGTACAGCACCTTCTCCGGTGACACGACTTCGACGATGAGCGGCTCGGCCACGGATCAGCCCTCCTGGAGCTTCTTCGCCTTGGCGAGGACCTGCTCGACACCGCCGACGTTCAAGAACGCCTGCTCCGGCACCTCGTCGAGCTCGCCACCGAGGATCGCCTCGAAGCTGTCGACGGTCTCCTCGACGGGCACGAACTCGCCCTCGATGCCGGTGAACACCTTGGCCACGAAGAACGGCTGCGACAGGAACCGCTGGATCTTGCGGGCCCGGTTCACGGTGAGGCGGTCCTCGTCGGACAGCTCGTCGAGACCGAGGATGGCGATGATGTCCTGCAGCTCCTTGTAGCGCTGGAGGTTCTCCTGCACGCGACGAGCGACGTTGTAGTGGCGCTCACCGACGACCTCGGGGCTGAGGATCGTCGAGGTCGACGCCAGCGGGTCGACCGCCGGGTAGATGCCGAGGGCCG
>CAZYWK010000038.1:0-34966 GCA_964651825.1 uncultured Ilumatobacteraceae bacterium
CTGCTCGACGACATCGCCGCCTTGGCGAAGCTCGCCGCCGCTTCGGTCGACGACGTCGGCGCGGCCGCCGGCCGGGCGAGTGCCAAGGCGGCCGGGGTCGTCGTCGACGACACCGCGGTCACTCCCGCCTACGTGCGAGGGCTCGCCGCCGAACGTGAGTTGCCGATCATCGCCAAGATCGCGCGCGGATCGCTGCGCAACAAGCTCGTGTTCATCCTCCCGGCCGCGCTCCTGCTCAGTGCCGTCGCTCCGCTGCTCGTCGAGGTGATCCTGATGATCGGCGGCACCTACCTGTGCTTCGAGGGCGCCGAGAAGATCCACCATCGGTTCAGCCACCACGACGAGCACGACGACGCAGTCGACACGCCTTCGGTCCTGCAGGGCCCGGAGACCGAGGCGAAGACGATCTCCGGCGCGATCCGCACCGACTTCATCCTGTCGGCCGAGATCATGGTCATCGCCCTCAAGGAGGTGCTCGACGAAGGCCTGCTCCAGCGCGCGATCATCCTCGTCATCGTCGCGCTGGTCATCACGGCGATCGTGTACGGCGTCGTCGCGTTGATCGTGAAGATGGACGACATCGGCTTGAGGTTGGCCGAGCAGGAGTCGGCTTCCTCGCAGCGCATCGGCAGGCTGATGGTGGCCGGCATGCCGAAGCTGTTGAGCGCCCTGTCGACGATCGGCATCGCCGCGATGCTCTGGGTGGGCGGCCACATCCTCCTCGTGGGCACCCACGAGCTCGGATGGGACGGCCTCTACGACTTCGTCCACGACCTCGAGCACCGGGTCGAGGACATCGACGGCATCGGCGGGGTCCTCGCCTGGCTGATCAACACGGCGATCTCCTTCCTCATCGGGCTCGCCGTGGGCTTCCTGGTGGCCACCGTCGTGTCGCGGATCCGCCGCAAGCGCGACCTCAGTGGCCGGTGAGCCAGACCTTGACGACGACGACCCCGGCGCCGATGACGAGCAGCCCGAACGCGTAGGCGATCGACCGCCCGTGGCCGGCGCCGCCCGTCCGGGCGATCACGAAGCCGACGAACGCGAGAAAGCTGGCGAGCACGATCACGACGACATCGAGCTCGACGGACTCCGGGAACATGAGGATCGGGATGCTGGCGAGGACACCCACGGCCACCGCACCGAGCAGCTGGGCGATCGCGACCCGCGCGTCGTGGGCCCGCACGGCGCCACCGGCCACCATGCGGGCCGACACCTGGAAGGCGAACCAGTGGGCGATCGCGAGGCCCAGCGTCGTGCCCCAGATCAACTCCCAGACATGTGATTCCGCAGCGGCCGTCGTGGTGACGGTGAGCGCCGCGAGCAGGCAGATAGCGACGTAGAGCGCCATCGTGAGGGCTTCTTTGAACTCCTCGGTCCTCGTGTCGTGAGCGTCGGGCATGGCGCCCATCATGGCCGGACCGGCACGCACTCCGGTCGACCTCATCGTGGGTGTTTACCGATCGTCATCGCGGTGGCAGCCTGGGGGCATGGCCGCAGACGTGCAGCCCCCGGCGAGCTACCGGCGACGACGCGCCGAGATCGCCATGCTCGCGACCGGTGACGGGGCGTCGCCGGCGACGATCGAGTACACCGACGCCGAGCACCACGTGTGGTCGACGGTCGCCGCGACGCTCGGACCGTCGTGGGACCGCCACGCCGCCGACGGCGTGCTCGAAGCCCGCGAGCGGCTCGCCCTGCCGACCGATCGGATCCCGCAGTTGACCGAGGTCACCGAGCAGCTGCGGCCCCTCACCGGGTTCTCCTACCGCGCGGTCCCCGGCCTGCTGGCCGTCGACGAGTTCTTCGCGGGGCTCGCCGCCCGGACGTTCGCCTCGACGCAGTACGTGCGGTGGGAGGGCTCGCCGCTGTACACGCCGGAGCCCGACGTGATCCACGAAGTGATGGGGCACGGCAACTGCCTCGCCTGCCCGGAGATCGCTGAGCTCCACGTCTTGGCCGGAGCGGCGATCACCCGTCTCGAACCCGGCACGGCCCGCCAGTTCGTCGCCGACGTGTTCTGGTTCACCGTCGAGTTCGGCGTCGTCGTCGAGGCGAGTGTGCCCAAGGCGTACGGCACCGGGCTGCTCAGCTCACCCGGCGAGCTGAGCTGGTTCGCCGACCATGCCGAGATCCGCCCGCTCGACCTACGCCAGATGGGCACGATCGCCTACGACATCGATCACTACCAGCCGGTGCTCTTCGCCGGCCGATCACTGGCGCACGTGCACGACGTGGTGGGCGAGTTCTTCGCCACCGCGTCGGAGGGTTCGATCGCCGCGCTCGGCGCGCCGCTGCTCAACGACTCCAGGTGAACGGGTACCGCTCGTCGGAGACGGCGCGAGCAGCGTCGGTGACGCGGAGCGGGCTGAACGTGTCGAGCATCACCGCGACCTCCTCGGTCGCCGTCTGCTCGGTGCTCGCCTCCACGCTGCCGGGCTGCGGGCCGTGGACGAACCCCGCTGGGTGGTACGAGATCGAGCCGACGCCGATGCCCGACCCGGCCCTGCTCATGAAGTTGCCCGCCGAGTAGAACAGCACCTCGTCGGAATCGGTGTTGGCGTGGTGATACGGCACCTTCACCGCGTCGGGATGGAAGTCGAACAGGCGCGGCACGAACGAGCAGATCACCGCGCCGGGCAGCTCGAAGGTCTGGTGCACGGGCGGCGGTTGGTGCAGCCGACCGACGATCGGCTCGAAATCGGCGATGTTCAAGGCGTACGGGTACACGCAACCGTCCCAGCCGACCACGTCGAATGGATGGTGGAGATGGTGGTGCCTGGACATCCCGGCCCGGTTGCGCACGAGCACACCGACCGGCTCGTCGGCGACGTCAGGGTCGACCACCAGCGGGCCGGTCGGCGCCCGCAGGTCGCGCTCGCAGTACGGCGCATGTTCGAGGAACTGGCCGAACCGCGACAGGTACTTGGCCGGCGGAGCGATGTGGCCCCGGCTGGCGATGATCAACCCGCCGAGTGGCCCGCCGTCGGCGACCATCCACCGGTGGGTCGTCGACGCCGGGATCACCACGTAATCACCGGGTGCGACGTCGAGTGTCCCGAACACCGATTCGAGGCGCCCGCGCCCGTGCTGCACGAACACCAACTCGTCGCCGAGGGCGTTGCGATACAGACCACTCGTGGTGTGGGCTTCGGCCCAGGCGACCTCGACGTCGTCGTTCACCAGGAGCACGGCACGCCCGAGCACGAGGTCGGCGTCGGGCGCGGCCGCGAGGTCGGGGGTGCGGATGTGACGCGGCGTGAGCGGAACGTCGGGCGTGCCGGCGGCACCGGACACACCCTCGATCTCGACGTGCTCGATCGCGGTGAGCGCCGACGGTGAACGGCGGTGGTACAGCAACGACGAGTTGGACGAGAATCCCTCCTGGCCCATCAGCTCCTCCGCGAACCGGTGGCCGGATTCGTCGAGATGGTGGGTGTGGCGCTTGCGTGGGACGTTCCCGACCGATCGGTAGTGCGGCATGTCAACGTTGCTCCTTCGCTGGGACGCTCGCGGCGCCGACCGGCGGGACGATCGTGCCACGCACCGATCCGAGGCCGATGCGGGTGGCCGGATCGCTCCCCGCCCACCCGCGCAGCGTGACGCGGTCGCCGTCGAGGAGGAACGAGCGCGTGGTGCCGTCGGGGAGCTCGATGGGACGCTCGCCGCGCCACGTGAGCTCGATGAAGCTGCCCTGCGAACCCGGTGTCGGACCCGACACGGTGCCCGAGGCGAACAGGTCGCCGGGCCGCAGGCTCGCTCCGTTCGCCGTCATGTGGGCCACCTGTTGCGCCGCCGTCCAGTACATGTCGGCGAAGCTCGTCGAGCTCACCACCGCCGGCGCCAGACCTGACTGACGCATGGCCGCCGATTCCAGCAGCACCTCGAGGTGGAGGTCGAACCCGGTCGGCCCCGTGGTACGGAGGTAGTCCGCCGGTGCCGGCTCCTGCGTCGGTGGTTCGACGCGGAACGGCTCGAGCGCGTCGAGCGTCACGATCCACGGCGACATCGACGTGGCGAAGCTCTTGCCGAGAAACGGACCGAGCGGCTGGTACTCGAAGGCCTGGATGTCGCGCGCCGACCAGTCGTTCACGAGGCAGAGACCGAACAGGTGGCGTTCCGCGTCGGCGGACGCGACCGGCCGGCCGAGCTCGGATGCCGCGCCGATGACGGCGCCGACCTCGAGTTCGACGTCGAGCGCATCGGTCGGTCCGTGCTGTGCCACCCCCTCGACCAGCCGCAGGCCGCACGGCCGCACGACGGAGGAATCGTCGGCGACAATCGTGCCCGCGCGGCCGTGGTACCCCACCGGAAGGTGGCGCCAGTTGGGCAGGAGCGGGTCGCCGCCGGGCCGGAACAGCCGGCCGAGGTTCGTGGCGTGGTGGAGCGACGAGTAGAAGTCGACATAGTCGCCGATCGCCACCGGCAGCCCCATCGTGAGCGCGGCGATCGGCTCGAGGAACGGCGCCAGGCGCGCCTCGAACGAGCGGTCGGTGAGCACCTCGGTCAATCGCTCCCGCAGGGCGGCGTGGGCATCGCGTCCGGCGCCGGCGAAGGAGTTCAGCACTGCTCCCCCGTCGAGCAACCCGTTCGCCGCCGGCGTCCCGTCGAAGGCTCCGATCGACGATGCGCCGGTGAGGTCGAGGGCACGGTCGCCGATCGCGACGAACGCACCGACCGACCCGTCGGATCGCCGGCCGACCCCGTACGGCAGGTTGTGCAGCGGGAACGGCGACCCGATCGGGATCTCGACCCACGTCGCGGCGGCGTCCACGGTCAGAGGTTGCCCCGCCGTTCCTGCTCGCGTTCGATCGATTCGAACAAGGCCTTGAAGTTCCCCTCACCGAAGCCTGTCGCGCCGCCGCGCTGGATGATCTCGACGAACACCGTCGGGCGATCGGTGATCGGCTCGGTGAACAGCTGCAACAGATACCCGTCCGGCTCGTGGTCGACGAGGATGCCGAGCGCTTCGATGTCGCCCCACGGCACGTCGAGGAAGTTCAACCGGCTGCGAACGTCGCGAAAGTACTCCTCGTTCGCTTCGAGGAATCGCACACCGCGCGATCGCAGCGACGTGATCGCCCGAACGATGTCGCTCGTGCCCAACGCGATGTGCTGCACTCCGGGCCCGCGGTACGTGTCGAGGTACTCCTGGATCTGGCTGCGCTTCCGGCCCTCGGCGGGTTCGTTGAGCGGCATGGTCACCCCGGCATCGTTGGTGACGACCGTGGAGCGCAGCGCGCTGTACTCGGTGGCGATCTGGTGCTCGTCGAAGTGGCGGAGTTGGCGGAACCCCATCACGTCTTCGTAGAACGACACCCACTCGTCGAGCTTGCCCACCTCGACGTTGCCGACCACGTGGTCGATCCGCTCCAGCCCGACCGGCGGGTTCACCGGTTCGGGCGGCAGACCAGTGGTGACGTACCCCGGGCAGTAGTACCCGTGGTAGTCGCGACGGTCGACGAAGGTGTGCTTCGTCTCGCCGTAGGTACCGATGGCGGCGAGTCGCAGCGTGCCGAACTCGTCGGTCAGCTCGTACGGCTCACGCACCGACCGTGCACCCCGGCCGATCGCGGCCTCGTACGTGGCGGTGGCGTCGTCGACGACGAACGCCAGGTCCTGGGCGCCGTCACCGTGCTCGCGCACGTGCGTCCAGATCGGTGAATCGGGCGTCAACCCGGCCGTCACGACGAAGCGGATCTCGCCCTGTTCGAGCAGGTACGAAGCCACGTCGTCGCGGCCCGTCTCGGGCCCGGCGTAGGCCGTGACGCGGAACCCGAATGCCGCGGTCAGGAAGCCGGCGGTCGCCCGCGCGTTGCCGACGTAGAACTCGAGTGAGTCCCAACCCGACAGGCGCGACGCCGGGGCGGTGGCGTCGCCAGCCGGTCCGGTGGTGATCGTGTCCACTGCGCTCATGGGGTGCCCTCCTTCGATCGAGGCATGTCGGCAACAGCGTGCCGACGTGGTGCATTTCGATCAAGCGTTCGGCATTCGACTGAGCAGATTGTCTAACATCGGGCGGTGATGGGCCGATCGGACTGCACACGATGACCATCGACGGGTGGGACCTCCTCGACGCACGGCTGATCCGGCTCCAGCGAACCGAGCCCAACCTGCCGGTCGTCGAGATGGCACGCCGGCTCGGCGTCGCCCGCGGCACCGTCCAGGCCCACCTCGACCGGTTGCTCCGCGATGGGGTCGTCGTCGGCTTCGGACCGGACCTCGACGCAGCGGCAGCCGGCTTCGGCGTCCTCGCGTTCACCACCCTCGAGATCGCGCAAGGTAGCGACGCGCAGATCGTCGCCGGGCTGAACGACATCGTCGAGGTGCTCGAGGTCCACGCCGTCACCGGACCCGGCGACCTCCACGTGCGGATCGTCGCGCGATCCAACGAGCACCTCCACGACGTGCTGCAGCGGATCCTCCAACTGCCCGGGATCATGCGCACCCAGACCCAGCTCGCACTCCACACCTCGATCGAGCGATCCGTCGCCGACCTCGTCGCCAGCTTCGACTGACGCGCGGGAGCGGCCGTCAGCGTGGTATCAGGTGGCGTGTCAGGATGTCTCTTCCGACCGAGGAGGTCGAGCCGATGCCCATCGCTCTCAGGTCTCGACGGACCACGGCGTCGTTGCTGGCGCTCGCCACAACCGTGCTCGCCACGGGCCTCGTCGTGCTCGCTCCGGCGAGCGCCGCTCCAGCAGCGGCCGCGCCGGCAGGCGCTGTGTTCCAGGCGGTGGCGCCGACCCGGCTCGCCGACACCCGCCGCGAGCCGTGCGGTTGCACGAGAATCGACGCCACGACGATCCGGGTGTCCGTGCTCGGCCGGCCCGGCATCCCGGCCGACACGACCGCGGTCGCGCTCTCGCTCACGGTCAGCGGCACGACCGCCATCGGCTACGCGACGGCATGGCCGTCGGGCCAGCCGATGCCCGGCACCTCCAACATCAACTGGACAGCGGGACAGACTCGGGCCAACGGGGCGATCCTGGCGGTCGGCGCCGGCGGCTCGATCGACGTCTTCGTTTCGTCGGCCACCGAGATCATCGTCGACATCACCGGGGCCTTCACCGCGGCCGCCGGGGCCGCGGCGGCGGGCCGATACAACTCCGTCGCCCCGGCACGGCTCCTGGACACGCGCAGCAGCGGCAGCCGCGTGCCGTCAGGGTCGACGCTCACCGTCGCGTTGCCTGCTGGCGTGCCCGCGGACGCGACCGCGCTCGCGGCGACGATCACCGTCGTCGACTCGGTGGGATGGGGCTACGTGGTGGCCTACCCCGCGGGCACTCCACGGCCGGACTCGTCGGTCGTCAACACCGACCACGCGGGCCAGACCCGCGCCGCCACCGCCATCGTGCCGGTGACCGCGGGCGGGCTGTCGATCTACGTCGACGGCGCGTCCCATGTGCTCGTCGACGTGTACGGATGGTTCAGCGGCGCGAGCAGCGCGCCGTCCACCAACGGGATGTTCGTGTCCAACCCGCCGCTGCGGGTGTGGGACACACGCGGCTTCAACCGGATCCCCGTGTGGGCGGGCGGCACGATGGAGATCGGCCCGACCGACCAGGCCTCGGCCGAGCTGTGGGCACAGCTCGCCCAGGCGTCGTCGCTGGTGTTCAACCTGACGATCTCCGAACCGGCGACTGCCGGATGGATGACCGCCTACCCGGCCCGCACCGCGCGACCGGGCACCTCGACCATCAACTGGGCGACGGACGAGACGGTCGCCAACCTGGCCATCTCGCCGTGGTCGACCGCCGGCGTCGCCTACTTCGCGTACGGCGAGACCGACATCCTCGTCGACGTCACGGGCTATTTCACCGGATCGCCGACACCAGGGTCGCTCGCCAAGGCGGCGAACACCTCGCCGGGCTACGTCGGCGAACCCGCGCGCGACCTGGTGTACGACTCGGTGCCCGCATCGGTGTTCGCCGTGCTCGGCGGCGTCGACATGGCCACGCTGCCCGATCTCGGCGGTCCGGCTGGGTACGCCAGCACTCCGCCGGAGGTGATCCGCTTCGCCTACCAGATCTACAACAACCGTCGTCGCATCGTCGCGCGCAGTACCGCCGCCCACGAGGTCGGCCACATCCTCGCCTATCGCTACATCGCCCAGACCGGCAACGGGATCTTCTGGAGCGGCGACGACCACGAATGCATCGCCGAGGCGCTGGGACGGATCATGACGGCCTGGACGGGGCGGGGCTACTCCCCCGGCTACGGCGGCCGGTACGACTCGTGCGCCGTCAGCCCCCTCGTCGTCGCGACGGCGAACGACATCCTCGCCACGCAGACCTGACCCCGGTACTGGCGAGCCACCACAGCCCATCGGCGATCATCTCGCGACCTCGGCCGGGCTGCCGATCTCCTGAACGCCGCGGTCGCTGAGCGCCATCGCGTCGGCGTGAGCGTCCGCGTTGCAACTGGACACGATCTCTAGTTACGTTTGGCGGAACCCGATCGGGCCGGGCGGGGTCCGGGCCGATCGACCATCACCACTGTGAATCCTTTGGGGGGGAAGAACATGCTCGGAGACCGTTGGATCTGTGATCGCGTGCCGACCGATCGATTTCCTGATTACACACGCGGGAACGCCGGCGAGGTGCTCGCTGATCCGGTGAGCCCACTCGCCTGGACGTTCTGCTGGGAGCCCGGCCCGGTGCAGGGCTGCGTCGACGGCTTCGAGCAGATGGGCGTGTTCGACCGCATCGAGTACGGCGACCCGCCGGCGTCGTTCGGCCTGTTCGGTGGGTACTTCTACAACTCGTTGACGCAATCACGGCTCTTCGGGGTTCGTTCAGGGGCCGGGTGGGAAGCGATCGACCGCACGTTCTTCGACGGGGCCAGCCAGGCGATCCCTCCCTACGTCGAGGCCGACTGGCACGACGACGAGTGCAAGACGAAGAAGCTCGGAGCCACGATGGCGTGGGTGACCACGACCGAGTCCCTGCCCGAGATCGAGCTCCAAAAGCGTGAGGCCAAGGCGTTGCGCGACAGCCGCCCCGACCTCACCAGCCAGACCGACGAACAGCTCCTCGCCCGTGCCTTCGGCATCCAGCGGCACCTGCGGGTGCAGTTCTCGTCGGTGGTGTGGGCATCGATGGGCGCGTCGGTCGGCCCCGGCGTGCTGCCGGCCCTCCTCGGCGAGGTCGAACCCGGGGCGATCGCCGCACTGATGACCGGCATCGGCGACGTCGACTCGGCCGGCATCGCCGGTGAGATCTTCGAGCTCTCCCGCCTCGTTCGGGCCTCGGCGGAGCTCATGGAGGTGTTCGATGGTGATCCCGACGACGTGCTCGACCGGGTCCGCGAGTCCGGCTCCGACGACGCGGCGCAACTGCTCACCGCCATCGACACCTTCATGTACCACCACGGCGGCCGCGGACCGAACGAATGGGACATCTACCAGCCGAGCTACGAGACGAGCCCGAAGATGTTGGTCCAGGCCGTCGAACGGACGCGGCACGCCGACGACGACGCCAGCCCGGTGATCGCCGCCGAGCGTGGAGCCGTCGAGCGCAAGCGCCTGATCGACAAGTACGAAGCGGCGTTCGCCGACAACGCCGAGGCGCTCGGTGCGTTCCAGACGGCCGTGCGGACGCTCGGGGTGTGGATGGCAGCGCGCGAACGGATCAAGTCGAGCAACGTCCGGTGCCACAACGAGGTGCGCGTCTGCTTCGACGAGCTCGGTCGGCGGATGGTCGAGCGCGGGCACCTCGCCCACCATCGCCAGATCTACATGCTGCTCGCCGACGAGATCGACGAGTTCCTGGTCGACCCCGGGTCGTTCTCCACGGTGGTCGCCGAACGCGAGCAGGACTACAAGTCGCTGTACGACCTCGAACCGCCCTACATCGTCAACGGCGCGGTCCCG
The DNA here is from genome assembly GCA_964651825.1 of uncultured Ilumatobacteraceae bacterium. GTDB lineage: Bacteria > Actinomycetota > Acidimicrobiia > Acidimicrobiales > Ilumatobacteraceae > Sva-07. The sequence continues at coordinate 9,875 of CAZYWK010000038.1, forward strand.
CCGCTCAGCGACTGGGAACGCCGCGGGCAACGCCAGGTCGAATCGGTGCAGGCGGGCGACGTCCTGACCGGTGTCGCCGGATCGCCGGGATCGGCGACGGGTACGGCGCGCATCATGCTCGACCTGAGCGATCCGACCCGACTCGGGCCGGGCGACATCCTGATCGCCCCGTCGACCGACCCGTCGTGGACCCCGCTGTTCCTCGTCGCCGAAGGGGTCATCACCGACATCGGCGCCGTCGCCACCCATGCCGTGATCGTCAGCCGCGAGCTGGGCATCCCGTGCGTGCCGTCGATCGCCGACGCCACCAAGCGCATCCCGGAGGGAGCCACGATCACCATCGACGGCAGCCTCGGCACGGTCACCATCGACGCGCTGCCCTGACGACGCGAACTCGCGTCGCCTGCGGGCGAGTGTCAGCGGGCGAGGTACCCGGCATCGACCGCCAGTGCGTGGCCGGTCGTGAACGACGACGCATCCGAGCAGAGCCACAGCGCGGCCGCGGCGATCTCGTCGGGCGTGCCGAACCGGCCGAGCAGGCTCAGCCGATCGACGACGTCGAGCGGATCCCTCCCCCGCCGTTGCATCGCGGCGCGCAGCATCGGCGTGTCGATCGCGCCCGGGCAGATCGCATTGACCCGGATGCCGTGGGCCGCGTAGTCGACCGCCGCGCTCCGGGTGAGGCCGAGCACGGCATGCTTCGAGGCCGTGTACGCGGGCTGGTCGCGTTGGGGCCGCACGGCGTTGGTCGACGCGATGTTCACGATCGAGCCGCGCCCCCCGAGCGCATCCGGTTCGTTGGCGAGCATCGCGGTGAGCTCGTGCTTCAGGCAGAGGAAGACCCCACGTCCGTTGATCGCCTGCATCCGATCGAAGGATTCGTCGTCGCATTCGTGCAGCGGCGCCGTCTCGTTCTCGACGGCAGCCGCGTTGACGGCCGAGCGGAAGCGGGCACCGGCCGCAGTCGCGGCGTGGACGAGCTCGGCGACCGCGCTGGGTTCGGAGATGTCGGTGGGCAGGAACGTTGCCTCACCACCTGCGGCGTGTACGGCCCGTTCGGTTGCACGCCCACCCGTCACGTCGACGTCGCCGAGCACCACGGTTGCGCCGGCACGTCCGAAAGCGACCGAGATCGCCCGACCCATGCCGCCGGCCGCGCCGGTGACCAGTGCGACCTCTCCACTGAAGTCCGGTGTCATCGTGCCCATGGTCAACCCCTCTGCATCGGTCGAGATACTTGAGGCCGACTGTAGGGACCGACCGATTCCGAGCCGCGGTCAGAGCGACGGTGCGACGATTCCGGTGCTCATGGGCACGACCTGGTTCACGGGTTCGGCTCGACGCAGGTGTTGCGCAGCTCGCCGATGCCCTCGATCCACGTCTCGAGGACGTTGCCGGGCTGCAGCGCGCGTGGAGGCTTGCGGGCCATGCCGACACCCGACGGGGTGCCGGTGAAGATGACGTCGCCCGGCAGGAGCGGCAGGACGGCGGACAGTTCGGCAACGAGCTGAGGGACGTTGAAGATCAAGTCGCTCGTGCGCGAGTCCTGGACCGTCTCGCCGTCGACCTGGCAGCCAAGGCCGAGATCGTCCGGGTCGGCGAGCTCGTCGGGGGTGACGATCCACGGGCCCATCGGGCCGTACCCGCGGCGCGACTTGCCGAGCGAGAACTGCATGCCGGCCGCGAACTGGAGCGTGCGGTCGCTGATGTCCTGCCCGACCGTCACGCCTGCGATGTACGACCACGCGTCGGTCTCACTGACGCGATCGGCACGAGTTCCGATGACCGCAACGAGCTCGACCTCCCAGTCGACGGTGTCGCCGTGGATCTCGATGGGGTCGTACGGTCCGCCGAGCGAGGCCGGGAACTTGGTGAACGTCGCCGGCACGGCGGGGATCGTCATGCCCGACTCCTCGGCGTGGGCGCGGTAGTTGAGGCCGATGGCGAACACCTGCCGCGGATCGGGCACGGGGCATCGCAGTTGCGCCGAGTTGAACGGGGCGGCCGGCCCGTCGATCTCGGCGGCCCAGGTCGCGAACGAGGTCCAGTCGTCGAACGCGTCCATCGGGGCGGGGCCGAAGCGTCCGTCGGAGGCGGTGGCGACGTCGATGGCTCCGTCGTCGGTGACGATGACGAGGCGACCGGCGAGGTTGGCGATCTTCATGTGGTTCTCCCGGTGGGTGAGGGCGCTGTCAGGCGGCGGCGGAGCTCGGTGAGGAGCAGGTCGGCGCTCGCAGTGTCGCGGGCGGTGCCGAAGAGGTGGAAGTCGGGTCGCTGGAGGGCCCAGCCGACCCCGTTGGTCGTGAACCACTCGGCCAGGTCGGCCGAGGAATCGCGGACGTCGACGATCGTGCCGCCGATCGTGGCGAACCAGTGGCGCAGTTCGGCGTCGAGCGCGTCGTGGTCGGGGTCGACGGTGACCAGCCGGAACCCGGTGCCGTGGACGTCGTCGAACAACGCCTCGCCGATCTGGCCCTGCGGGAACACCTCGCCGGCTCGCACGCTGCCCGCATGGACGATGCCAGCAGCGATCCCGGGCAATGGCGGAGCGGGGCTCACGGTGCCGTCGTAGCCGGCGGCCATCGCCTCGTCGCGGGCGGCCGCTTCGGCCGGGTCCGGCACGCAGATCACCTTGCCGAGCTCCATCGAGAAGTCGACCGCCGCGCTTGCGCTGGGCCGGCGTTCCTCGTCGTAGCTGTCGAGCAGCGCCGGCGTGGCGAGGCCCCCGAGAACGAGGTCGAGCTTCCAGGCGAGGTTGACGGCGTCGCGGACCCCTGCGCACATTCCCTGGCCGGCGAACGGCGGCATCTGGTGCGCGGCGTCGCCGGCGAGGAAGACCCGGCCGGCACGCCACTGCTGGGCCACCCTGGCCTGGAACGTGTACACGGCGTGCCGTTCGAGGCGGGCGTTGTCGGGCCTGACGTCCCACGACGCCAGGAGCTCCCACGCCCGATCCTCCCGGTTGAGGTCGTCGATCGACTCGTCGGGCAGCCGCATGAACTCCCATCGGCGGCGACCCGGCCCACCGGACACCGCGGTGGTCGGGCGGGCTGGGTCGCAGACCTGGAGGTTCAGCGGATCGAACACCCGTGGCTCGTCGAGGATCACGTCGACGATCAGCCAGTCGTAGAAGAAGCCACGGTCGTCGACGTCGATGCCGAGCAGCCCGCGCACGGTCGAGTTGGCCCCGTCGCAGCCCACCACGTACGACGCTCGAATCACCGAACTCTCGTCCGCCTGGTCGTTCGTCGTGCCCTCGGGGCCGCCGGTGTTCGCCACGGCGGTGACCGCGACGTGATCAGCACGCTGCTCTGTCGAGGTCACCCGGGCCCCGCGGCGGACCGTGAGTGTGGGCAGCGCCTCGGCCCGCTCGCCCAGCAGTGCTTCGAGCTCGGGTTGGCAGAACATCGACGAGAACGGCCAGCCGGACATGGCGAGCCCGACGCGACCGAAGCGCATCAGGGTCGCTCCGGTCGCGCTCTGCCACTCGTACACCTCGGCCGGTTCGGCAACTTGACGGAGCTGCTCGCCGATGCCGCACGACTGGAGCACCCTTGCGACCTCGTGGTCGAAGTGCACCGCCCGCGGCAGCGCGTACGGGCTCGGCCACTGTTCGACGATCAGTACGGATCGCCCGCGTTGGGCGAGCTGGATGCCGAGTACGAGTCCGACCGGCCCGGCACCGACGATGGCGACGTCGACGTCCGCGGAAGCGTCGCTCCCTGCGGCACTCATCGCTGGCGCAGCGGTTGGTGGCCCCAGCTGCTGATCGAGTCGTAGGCCCGGTTGTCGTCCCAGTCGTCGGTGATCACCCGGGCGCCGTGACCGATCTCGATCTGGAACCCGGCAGGGGTCTGGAGGTAGAAGCTGAACATGCCGTCGTTGTCGTGGCGGCCGAGGCCGTTGGGGATCGCCAGGTCGGTGGCCCAGGCCCGGTCGAACGCCTTGCCGACGTCGTCGCGCTCGTTGGTCTCGAACATGATGTGGTGCAGCCGCTGCGGCACCTCGAACGGGATCAGCGCGAGGGCGATGGTGTGGTGCCGCTCGTTGCAGTGGAAGAACCGCACGTTGAGATCGATGCCGGGGGCGAGCTCGGTCTCCAGCCAGTCGGACTGGCCGAAGCCGAGGCCCTCGATGAGGAAGTGGCTGGCGGTGTCGAAGTTCTGGGTGGCGAACACGGCGTGACCGAAGCCGACGCCGTCGGTGTGGAACCCCCCTGGCATCAGCGGCGAGACGAACGGTGCGGCGGCCGCCTCCAGACCGAGAACGATCTCGACGCCGACCCCCCACGGTGCGGTGGTGCGCGCCAGGCGGCCGACCCGTCGCTCGGCCGCTTGGGCGTCGGTGCCGTCGACCACCTCGTAGCCCGCGCCACGGAGTCGGTCGAGGGTGGCTTCGAACGCGGCCGCATCGACCCCCTCGATGCCGATCGCGACGGCGTCGTTGGCCGGTCCGGCGGTCACCAGCACGCGGTACGCGCGGTCGTCGTCGCGCCAGGCCACACCGGTCGGCGCGTCGGCGCGCACCAGTCCCACCACGTCGGCGAACACGGGGGTGAGTGCCTCCGGCTCGGGAATCTCGACGACGAGGTAGCCGAGCTCGATCTGGTGCTCCATGGTGGTGTCCTCTCAGATGATGGTCAGCGCGACCGTGCGCTGAGCGCGGGGAAGAGTCGTTCGGTATTGGCGAGGAGCGTGGGCAACAATGTTCCGGGCGGATCGCCGTCCACGCCGGCCTGGGCGAGCCGCTCGCGGCCGGCCACCGCGGCAAACTCGGGGGTGAACGGGTAGTCGCTGCCGTAGTGGAGGTGGTCGAGCGTGGTGAGCGTGAGCAGCGCGTCGAGCTGGCGCGGGATCGGGTAGCCGGCGAGGTCGTAGTGCAGGCGGCCGAGGTCGGCGAGCACGTCGACCGCGGGATCGACGCCGAGCAACATCGAGAACACGCTCACCCGGTCGGCGATCATCGGCAGCGTGGCACCGGCGTGCGGGATCACGAACTCGATGTTCGGGTGCTCGGCGACCACTCCGGTGAGCACGAGGTCGACCACCGCGCGGGTCGTGTCGAACAGGAACTCGATCATCGGCCGGGGTCGACCGTGCGACGTGTGCTCCCAGCACGGCGGCGACGTCGGGTGGATGAACACCCGGGCGTGGCGGCGGTCGAGCTCGTCGAAGACCGGCGTGAAGGCGGGGTCACCGAGGTACGTGCCGCCGACGTTGGTCAGCAGCGCGAACCCGTCGACATCGAGTTCGTCGGAGCAGTGGAAGATCTCGGCCATCGCGGCGCCGACATCGGGGAGCGGCAGCGACGCAAACAGTCCGAACCGGCCCGGATGATCGGCGACCACCCGCCGGCCCTCCTCGTTGCACGCACGGGTCAGCGCGATCGTGTCGGCGTCTGCGCCGAGGTGGACACCGGGCGACGAGATCGACAGCAACGAGGTGGCGATGCCGAGCCGGTCCATCATCGCGACGTGCTCGACGGAGGACCACTCGGGGATGTGCGGGAACCCGTCGGGCTGAGCGTGGCCGTGGTCGACCAGGGCGTCGCGGTAGAAGTCGGGCAGGAAGTGGGCGTGGACGTCGATCATCGGTCGGTGATGGACGTGTCGAGCGATCTCCACCAGTCGAGCACGGTCTCGACGTACAGCTCGGGCCGGGTGCCGTGCATCGAGTGCGCGACGTCGGGGAACGAGCGGTAGGTCACGGCGACGCCGGCTCCTTCGAGCAGCTGCTGAGCGTGGGCGGCCTGCTGGTCGGTCATCGCGCCGAACAGGAAGCCGTGGTCGTCGTTGACGTTGCGCATGTGGTGGGTGAGCAGGACGGCGGGTGCCTTGACGCTGCGCAGCATCCTGGCGTGGTCGCACGAGGCGGCGACGGTGCCGGTCCAGAAGGCCCGGCCCCACTCCGGGTCGTACTCCTTGAGCTCTTGCGACGGCCCCTCCGGCACGGGGAAGAACTTGAGGTGGTCGGGCAGGAAGTCGGCGGCACCCTCGCGCATCGCGTCCCACGCGCCGATCGACCACTGGTCGCCGAGGTACGTGCTCCACAGGTGGAAGAGCGGGCCGATCCCCTGGCGGATGCCGGGAGCGATCGCCGGGCGGACCTCGGAGGAGTACAGCGGCGGGTCCTCGTAGACCGCGGCGACGACCTGGCCCGGCTTCGCGTAGGCCGACAACCACGCCGACAGCACGCCGCCCGAGGAGAGTCCGCTCACGAGCGTGGGTCGCCCGATGACGATGTCGATGAACCGGACGAGATCGCTGCCGATGTTGTCGAGCGTGTACCGGCCGGGGGTCCGGGTGCTGCGGCCCTGGCCGCGCAGGTCGACGGCGAAGACCTGGAAGTGCTCGGCGAGCAGCGGCATCGCCGCCTCGTAGCCCCACCACGATTCGGTCTGGCCCGGGATCAGCAACAGTGCCGGCTGCGAAGGGTCGCCCATCGTGGCGTAGTTCATCTCGACCTCGCCGAGGTCGACGAGCTGCTCAGCGATCGCGTGGGAGATGTAGGTGTCGCCGGGACTGTGTGGGCCATAGCGAGCGCGGTGGTCGGTCATGTGACAGAAATTTGATCATCCGATCAGGTATCTGTCAAGTGTCCCGTTCCCGCGAATAGGTTGACCCGATGTCATCGAGCGAGCGAACTCGCGAACGAGCCACCCGGCCCTCCGCCGACCCGACCCGCGACCGCATCGTGGCCGCGGCCGCCGACCTGTTCTCGACGCGTTCGTTCGACGGCGCCACGACGAGGCAGATCGCGACGCGAGCGGGCGTCGCCCAGCCGTTGTTGAACTACCACTTCCGGTCGAAGGAGGCGCTCTGGCAGGCCGCGGTCGACTCGCTGTTCGCGCTCCTCAACCGGCGCATGGACCAGCGCCTCGGGGGCCTGCGTGACGTCGACGAGACCACGCGGGCCAAGCTGCTCGTCCGTGAGTTCGTCACGTTCTCAGCGCAGAACCCGCAACTCCACCGGATCATCCTCCAGGAGTCGACGACCGACAGCGCTCGTATGGACTACCTGGTCGACCACGTCCGGCCCATCTATGAGACCACCGTCGAGATGTTCGCCGCCCTGACACGGCAAGGCGCTGTGCCCGACATCCCGCCGACGCATCTCTACTACCTCCTCACCGGCGCCGGCCCGACCATGTTCGTCCTCGGACCCGAGTGCCAGCGCCTTTCCGGTCTCGACCCCACCTCCGACGAAGTCATCGAGGCCCACGCCGACGCGGTCTGCCGGCTCCTCTTCGGCGACTGAGCGGCCGCCCTGACGAGACATCGGGCCGGTGCAGGCGCCCGATCGTGTCGGAGATGCGGGGATCTGGCCAGTCCGGTCGGTGTGATGACGTCAGCCGAGCGCGGCGTTCGCGGCGTCGGCGGCCAGGGCGATCATGTCGGGGTCGTGGGCGTTGACGGCGAGGTTCAGGGTGACGCCGTCGATGCCGAGGTCGACCAGCTCGCGGATCGCCGCACCGATCTCGTCGGGATCGCCGAGCGTCATGCGCGGCGCCATCAGTTCGACGACCTCGTTCGGCCAACCGTGGTTGGCGACGAATGCGTCGAGGGCGGCGACCGCCTCGTCGTGGGTGCGGCCGATGATCATCATGACGAGCTTGGTCACCTTGATCTCGGACCGGTCACGTCCCAGCCGTTCGCAGTGCTCGGCCAGAGCGTCGAGCTTGCGCGGGATCTCGTGGGCGAGACAGGTGAGGTTCGACTCGTCGGCGTACTGCGCGACCATGCGCAGGGTCTTCTGTTCGCCCGAGCCTCCGATCATCACCGGGATCTTCGAGATCGGCGCCGGAGAGTTGATCGCCTCGGTGACGTGGTAGTGCTTGCCGTGCAACGTCGGCCGCTGCCCGTTGAGCATCGGCAGGATGATGTTCAGCGCCTCCTCGAGCATCTCGAACCGCTTGGCGAACGTGTCGAACGGGATGCCGAAGGCGTCGTGTTCGAGCTCGAACCACCCCGCGCCGATGCCCAACGTCGCCCTCCCGCCGGACACGTGGTCGAGCGCGGTGACGATCTTGGCCAGCACGGCCGGGTTGCGATACGTGTTGCCGGTGACGAGCGCGGACAGCCGCATCGTGGATGTGTGCTGCGACAGCGCGCCGAGCGTGGTGTAGCACTCGAGCATGTAGTCGTCGGGGTCGCCGAGACCGGGCAGTTGGTAGAAGTGGTCCATCAGGAACACGCGGTCGAAACCGCTCGCTTCGGCCGTGCGTACCTGCTGCACCAGGTTGGCGAAGATGTCGCCGGCGGCCACCCCTGGATAGGTGAAGTTCGGGATCTGGTAGCCGAGACGTGTCATTGGTTGCTCCTCAGGTCGTGCAGGGTCGTGCGCTTCAGTGTCGCGGGTACCAGACGGGAAGGTCGGCATCGACGTTCACCCAGACCGATTTCGCCTCGGTGTAGTCGTGCATCGCCTCGCTGCTCGTGCGGAGCCGATCCAGCCGGATGGCCGCGACCTTGTGGGCCGCCTCGCGAGCGAAGAGGACGAAGGTCCCTGGTCCGATCCGCCGGTGCGGCTCCATGATGGAAGCGACGAAAGGAGACGACGATGCGCAATCCCTTCAAGCACAAGGAGTCGACGCCTATCCAGGTGCCCGTGACACCTGCGCCGACGGCGTCGGAGCCGACAGCCCCGGCGAGTGATGCGGTGGGCAGCGCGATGTTCTGGTCCGGCGCCTCGCTGGACGAGGAGATGATCCGCGTCGAGGAGAAGTGGCAGGACGACGTACTCATCGTGCGGGCCGAGCTACCGGGCGTGGACCCCGATCGGGACATTCGCCTCACCGTGGTCGATCGGCACCTGGTGATCGAGGCCGGGCAGAGCCGGCGCGACACGATCAACAGGGACGGCTACTTCGTGGAGGAACAGCGTTCCTCGGCGTTCACGCGGTCGCTGCCGCTGCGCGACGGTGTCGACGCCTCGTCGATCACCGGCACCTACAAAGACGGGGTACTCGAGGTCCGCGTGCCGATGCCCCGAGCTGCTACCGCTGACCCCGAGGTGAGGATCCCGATCACGACGTGACCGGCGCGTACCGCGAGGGTGTGCCCTCGAGGATGACGGTCTTGGTCTCGAGGAAGGGCAGCAGGCCTTCGGTGCCGCCCTCGCGGCCGATACCCGATTGCTTGAAGCCGCCGAACGCCACGCCGAAGTCGGTGCGGAAGTTGTTGTGGCCGACCGTACCCGAGCGCAGCTGGCCGGCCACCTCACGGGCGCGGTCGACGTCGGTGGTGAACACCGAGGCGTTCAGCCCGTAGATGGTGTCGTTGGCGATCTTGACCGCGTCGCGCTCGTCGTCGGCCGGGATGACGCTGAGGACCGGACCGAAGATCTCGTCCTGCGCGATCGGCGAGGAGTTGTCGACGTTGCCGAACACGGTCGGCTCGATGAACCAGCCGCGATCGAGGTGCTCGGGGCGGCCGCCGCCGGTGGCCAGCGTTGCGCCGTCGGCCACGCCCTTGGCGATGTAGCTCTCGACGCGGTCGCGCTGGCGGCTCATCGCCAGCGGGCCCATCTGCGTCTCCGCGTCGAACGGGTCACCGACCCGGATCTGGGAGAACGCGCTGGCGAGCGCGTCGACGAACTCGTCGTGTCGGCTCCGGGAGACCACGATGCGCGTCAGCGACGAGCACACCTGGCCCGACAGGAAGCACTCCGCGCCGGCGAGGGTCGACGCGGCGACGCCGAGGTCCATGTCGTCGAGGATGACCGCCGCCGACTTGCCACCGAGCTCGAGGGTCACCCGGGCGATGCGCTCGCCGCAGATGGAGGCGATCTTGCGGCCGGCGGCGGTCGAGCCGGTGAACGTGATCTTGTCGACGCGCGGGTCACGCACGAGGAGCTCGGACACCTCGCGGTCGGCCGTGACGACGTTGAGGACACCGCCCGGCAGACCGACCGACTCCGCCACCTCGGCGAGCACGTACGCCTCACCCGGGGCCTCCGGCGATGCCTTGAGGATGACGGTGCAACCGGCGAGCAGGGCCGGCGCGACCTTGTAGGCGGTGAGCATCAGCGGTGCGTTCCAGGGGATGATCGCTCCGACGACACCGACCGGTTCGCGCACGATCAGGCCAAACTCCCCCCCCGGCGGTGGGCTGCGCCGGTTCTTCGAACGCGAACGTGTCGGCGAGGCCGGCGTAGTACTCGAACGTCGCGCCGGCCATGTGGCCCGAGTACTGGGCGACCGAGTGGAGCACACCGGACTGGCGCGGCCAGATGTCGCCGAGATCGCTCGACCGCTCGGCCAGCCCCGCGGCGATCGCCCGCAGGTACTCGGCGCGCTGCGCGTGTGACAGGCGCGGCCACGGCCCCTCGTCGAAGGCGGCGCGGGCCGCACCGACGGCACGGTCCATGTCCGGCGACTGGGCCTCGGCGACGCGGAAGAAGAGTTGCTCTGTTCCCGAATCGGTGACGTCGATCAACGACGAGGAGGATGGATCGACCCACTCCCCGCCGATGAAGAACCGATCGGCGTGGCGCAGTGGGGTGGTGGTGTCGTCGAGCAGGCTCATCGGTTCTCCTTGGTGCGGAATCGCGGTCGGGAGCGGACGCCCCCGGTGGATGTCCACGAGGATAGTTTACTGTTGACTAACTCGTCGACCCAGCGACGCCGGCCGGCTCGTCGGGCGAACCCCCGCTATTAGTTGATCGGTGACTATTGTGAGCGTCATGTGGAGAGAGCCTCTCGCGAACGCCACCCGTCCCACGTGGTCGGCATGTTGACCCCGACGGCGACCGAGCGAGCGAACGTGTCGGCCGTGTGCCGCCACCTCGCGCTCGTGGCGATCGACGGGGCCACCGACGAGGTCGCGGACACGCTGGCGGCCGACTTCCGGCTCCACGTCGACGGGGTCGACACCGATCGGTGGGGGTACCTCTCGCTGATCGAGGCCAACCACGCCGCTCACGGCACCCGGCCACCGCTCGACGTGGTCACCGCGCACGGTGCAGGCCACTTCGTGACCACGCTGCTCGAACCGAGGTGCATCGCCTATTTCCGTGTCGCCGGCGGTGCCATCGCCGGAGCCTGGATCACCACCGACTGGCACGTCTGGCGCGACTGGCTGCTGCGACACACCGCCACCTGATCGGTCCGGCGTGGTGGAGGCTGTTGCCCGCCGGGTAGCCCACCTTCATTCGACGGCCCGATGTCAGGATCTCAGCGGGGTTCATATCGGTGGAGGTCGGAGCACGCGGCGATGAGGTGACGGACCGCGGCGAGGTCGGGTGGCAGCTCACCGGCGGTCATCGCTTGGACGGCGACGTTGCCGAGCGCGGTGGCTTCGACGGGCCCCGCGACGACCTGGAGGCCCGTCGCGTCGGCGGTGAGCTGGCAGAGGAGCTCGTTCTGTGACCCGCCGCCGACGATGTGGACGACGTCGACCGTCCGGCCCGCGAGGCGAGCGGCATCCGCGATCGTCTCGGCGTACCTCGTCGCCAGCGAGTCCAGAATGCAGCGGGTGATGGCTGGCTGGTCGTGCGGGTCGAGCCCGCTCGCCGCCGCGAGGCGGGTCGGCATGTCGCCGGGGGCGAGGAACGCGGGGTCGTCGACGTCGACGATCGGCCCGCGTGGGACGGCCGATGCGGCACTCACCAGCGCGTCGACGTCGGTGGTCGCCCAGTGTTCCATCGATTGCTGGAACAGCCACAGACCGCCGACGTTGCGCAGGAAGCGGATCGTGCCGCCGACCCCGGCTTCGTTGGTGAAGTTCGCCGACCGGGCAGCCTCGGTCAGCACCGGCGCGTCGAGCTCGAGCCCGACGAGCGACCAGGTTCCGCTGGAGATGTAGGCGAAGTTCGGCGTGGTCGCGGGCACAGCGACCACCGCTGAGGCGGTGTCGTGCGACCCGACGGTCGTGACGCCGACGCCCCCGTACGTGCCGCGCCGGACGCCCGGGTGCTCGATGGCCGGCAGCAGCGCGGCGTCGATGTGCAACCGATCGAGGATGGTGGTCGACCAGTCGCCGCGGTGCACGTCGAGGAGACCGGTGGTCGACGCGTTCGTGCGCTCGCTGCGCAGCTCGCCGGTGAGCCAGTACGCGAGCAGGTCGGGCACCAGCACGACGTGGACAGCCCGGCTCCAGAGCGGTCCGCGTCGCTCGGCGGCGAGCTGGTAGATCGTGTTGAACGGCAGGAACTGCACACCGGTGATCGCGTACAGCTCCTCCCGCGGCACGAGCGCGTGGACGTCGTCGATCACCGCCGCGGTGCGCTCGTCGCGGTAGGCGATCGGCTCGGCGAGCAGGTCGCCGTTCGCGTCGAGCAGGCCGTAGTCGACCGCCCACGTGTCGATGCCGATCGACACCGCAGCCGGCACGGCCGTCAGCCCGTCGACGACCTCGGTGAACAACCGCGTCAGGTCCCAGCGGAGGTGCCCGTGGCGTTCGGCCATCCCGTTGGCGAAGCGGTGCACCACGTCGAGCCGGATCCGCTCACCATCGACGGAGCCGGCGACGACCCGCCCGCCGGACGCCCCGAGGTCGACGGCGGCGTAGGTGGCCATCGGTCAGCGCAGGAAGGCGGCGGCCACGCCGGCGTCGACCGGGAACGTCGCGCCCGTGGTGTGGCTGAACTCGTCGGAGGTGATCGCGGCCACGCAGTTGGCGACGTGTTCGGGCAGCACCTCACGCTTCAGCAGCGTGCGCTGCGCGTAGAACTCGCCGAGGTCGTCCTCGGCGACGCCGTACACCGCTGCCCGCTCCGCGCCCCACCCGCCGGCGAAGATCCCGCTGCCGCGCACGACGCCGTCGGGGTTGACGCCGTTGACGCGGATGCCGTGCTCGCCGAGCTCGGCGGCCAGCAGGCGGACCTGGTGGGCCTGGTCGGCCTTCGTGGCGCTGTAGGCGATGTTGTTGGGGCCGGCGAACACCGAGTTCTTCGACGCGATGTACACGATGTCGCCGCCGAGGCCCTGCGGGATCATCGCCTGCGCCGCGGCCTGGGCGACGAGGAAGCTGCCCTTGGCCATCACGTCGTGCTGGAGGTCCCAGTCGGCCTCGGTCGTGTCGAGCAGCGACTTCGACAGCGACAGACCGGCGTTGTTGACCACGAGGTCGACGCCTCCGAACGCAAGCACCGCTGCGTCGAGCGCGGCGGTTACCGCTGCCGCGTCGGTCACGTCGACCGGCACGCCGACGGCGACGTCGGGCGAACCGATGGCGGCCGCCGCGTCGGCGGCCTTCGCGCCATCGAGGTCGGCGATCACGACGCAGGCACCGTCGGCCGCCAGCTTCGTGGCGATCGCCAGGCCGATGCCGCTGGCGCCGCCGGTGACGAGTGCGATGCGCCCGGCATGGCGCTTCGGTGGCGGCATCCGCCGCAGCTTCGCCTCCTCCAGCGCCCAGTACTCGATGCGGAACTTCTCGGCCTCCGGAATCGGCTCGTAGGTGGAGATGGCCTCGGCGCCGCGCATCACGTTGATGGCGTTGACGTAGAACTCCGAGGCCACCCGGGCGGTCTGCTTGTCCTTGCCGAACGAGAACATCCCGACGCCGGGCACGAGCACGATCGCCGGGTCGGCGCCGCGCATCGCCGGCGAGCCGGCGTCGGCGTGGGCGTCGTAGTAGCGGCCGTAGTCGTCGCGGTACGCGGCGTGCAGCTCGGTGAGCCGGGCGGCGCACGCCTCGACGCTCGCGTCCGCGGGCACGTCGAGCACGAGCGGGCGCACCTTGGTGCGGATGAAGTGGTCGGGACACGACGTGCCGAGCCCGGCGAGCCGTTCGAGCTGATCGCCCTCGAGGAACTCGAGCACGACGTCGGCGTCGGTGAAGTGGCCGATCGTGCGCTGGTCGCGCGAGGCGACCGCCCGGACGTACGGCGCGAGCGCCGCCGCCTTGGCCCGCCGAGCGGCCGGATCGAGGCGCCGTCGTTCGTCCACGACCGAGCCGAACGGCGCCGGCTTGCCGTGCGCATCGAGATACTCCTGGGCGGTGCGGATCATCCACAGCGAGTTGGCCTCGGCCTCGTCGCTCGTCGCCCCCCACGCGGTGATGCCGTGACCGCCGAGGACCACACCGACCGCGCCCGGGTGGGCGTCGTGCAGCGCGGCGATGTCGAGCCCGAGCTGGAAGCCCGGTCGGCGCCACGGCACCCAAAGCACCTTGTCGCCGAAGATCTCCTTCGTCAGCCGCTCACCGTCGACCGCGGTGGCGATGGCGATCCCGCTGTCGGGGTGCAGGTGGTCGACGTGCGCGGCGGTGACGAGCCCGTGCATGGCGGTATCGATCGACGGCGCCGCGCCGCCCTTGCCATGGCCGCAGTAGTCGAACGCGGCGACCATCTCGTCCTCGTGCTCGACGCCGGGGTAGACGCCCACGAGGGCCCGCAACCGGTCGAGGCGGAGCACCGCGAGCCCGGCCTCGGTGAGGGTGCCGAGGTCGCCGCCCGATCCCTTCACCCACATCAACTCGACCGGCTCGCCGGTGACGGGGTCGATGCCGGTGCCCTTGGCCGACGTGTTGCCGCCGGCGTAGTTGGTGTTGCGCGGATCGGCGCCGAGCCGGTTCGACCGCGCCAGCAGCTGCTGCACCGTGTCGTGGGCGCCTGCGAGCTCTCTGTCGGTCACGCTCCCCACCCCGCCTGGTTGCCGCCGACGCGGTCGGCGACGATCGCCGCGGCGTAGCCACTGTCGCGGTAGGCCTGCATCGGGTCGGCCGGCAGCCCGCGCGACGTCCGCCAGTCGGTGAGGTCGGCGCGCACGTCGGTGTAGAAGGCGTCCATCAGCACCTCGTTGCCGGCGAGCACGTCACCCGCCCGCTCCGCGTCGGCGAGCGCGCCGCGGTCGACGAGCAGGGCCCGCGCCGTCATCTCCTGCACGTTGAGCACCGAGCGGATCTGGCCGGGGATCTTGGCCTCGACGTTGTGGCACTGGTCGAGCATGAACGACACCTGGGAGTCGGCGTCGTAGCCGCCGCCGCGCACGACCTCGAACATGATCCGGAAGAGCTGGAACGGATCGGCGGCGCCGACCATCAGGTCGTCGTCGGCGTAGAAGCGGCTGTTGAAGTCGAACGCGCCGAGCCGGCCGAGGCGCAGGAGCTGCATCACGATGAACTCGATGTTGGTGTGGGCGGCGTGATGGCCGGTGTCGAGGCACACGACCGCCCGCTCACCGAGGGCGACGCAGTGCACGTACGACGTGCCCCAGTCGGGCACGTCGGTGGCATAGAAGGCCGGCTCGAACAGCTTGTACTCCAGCACCAGTCGTTGGTGCTCGCCGAGGCGCGCATACACGTGGCGCAACGAATCGGCCAACCGCTCCTGCCGGTCGAGCAGGTCGGCCTGGCCGGGGTAGTTCAGCCCGTCGGGCAGCCACACCTTCAGGTCGCGGCTGCCGGTGGCGTCCATGATGTCGACGCACTCCATCGCGTGGGCGATCGCCTTGGCGCGGACGGCGTCGTCGACGTGGCAGAAGCTGCCGAACTTGTAGTCGTCGTTCTGGAACGTGTTCGTGTTGATCGTGCCCAGCCGGACGCCGAGATCCTCGGCGTGGAGGCGCAGCTTGTCGTAGTCGTCGACCCGGTCCCACGGGATGTGCAGCGCGACCGACGGCGCAAGCCCGGTGGCGAGGTGCACCTGCGCCGCGTCGGCGATCTTCTCGAACGGATCACGCGGCACGCCGGGCTGGGCGAACACCTTGAAGCGCGTCCCCGAGTTGCCGAACGCCCACGACGGCAGCTCGATCGCCTGGCGCTCCAACTGCGGAGCGATCTCGTCGAACGTCGGCATCGCTACACCCCCTCGTCCTCGTCTCCACCCTTGCGACGGTGTCAGTTATTGTACGATCGCACACATTCTAACATCACGATCAGACCACGCTCACACCACGTCGCAGTGTTCGCGGTACGGCGCGAGCCGCTCGTCGCCCGGCGACAGCTCGGTCACGAGAATGTCGATGCGGGCGAGCGGCAGGCAACTCGCCGCCGCGACCTGTTCGAGCTTGGAGGAGTCCACGGCGACGACGACCGATCGCGCGACGTCCGCGAGCGCCAGCTTGACCTCGGCCTCTTCCAGCGTTGCCTCAGTGGTTCCGGACACCGCGTCGACCCCTGCCGCCGACACGAAGAGCCGTCGCAGGCTCAGATCTCGCGTCGACCGCGTCGCCAGCGGACCGACGAGCGAGCCGGTGCGCGGATCGTACTGGCCGCCGGTCAACAGCGCGGTCACCGCCTGGTGGTCGGCCATCGCCGAGAACGAGTCGACGCTGTTGGTGACCACGGTCAGGTCGCGCACCGAGTCGAGCGCCACCGCCAGCCGCTGGAGCGTGGAGGACGCGTCGATGCCGATCGCGCCGCCGTCGCCGACGAGCGTGAGCAGCTTGTCGGCGATGAGCGCCTTGGCGCGCGCCTGGCGGCCGAAGCGTTCCGCGAAGGGCTGCGCACCGCGGGCGATCGCACCGCCGCGCACCCGCGTCGCCACCCCCTGCGCGGCCAGCGCGTCGAGATCGCGGCGCACGGTCATCTCGCTGACATCGAGCTCCGCCGCGAGCTCGGGGACCTTGACCATGCCGATCGAGTCGAGCTCGGCGCGAATCCGCTGTCGTCGCGCGATCGAGCCCACTTCCATCGGGCGACACACTACGGAGTACCGACCCACCATGACCGAGGAGAACCCGTGAACGACCCCGCCACCTCACCACTCAACCTGCAACGCTGGGGTCAGGCACCGGCGTTGCAGGTTGACCACACGTGGACCGCACGGTTGATCGCGCCGTCGTACGACGGCGAGGCGCCCGAACGCCCCGTGCGCTTCCGGCGGGCGTGGACGACAGCGAGGCCGGTCGCCGGCGCCACGTTGCGCGTCACCGCGTACGGCGTGTACCGAGCGTTCGTCAACGGTCAGCGGGTCGGCGACCACGTGCTGGCGCCGGGCTGGCAGAGCTATCACCACCGACACTTCGTGCAGGAGTTCGACGTCACCGACCTCGTACGCGCCGGCGAGAACGTCGCCGGGATCGAGGTCGCCGAAGGGTGGTACCGCGGTCGTCTCGGGTTCGGCGGTGGGCATCGGGAGAACTACGGCACCGAGATCGGCGCGACCGCCGAGCTGGTTCTGTGGGACGACGACGGCGGGACCGAGACGATCGTCACGGACGGCTCGTGGCAGTGTGCACCGAGCGCCGTCCTGAGCGCGAGCCTCTACGACGGCGAGACGTTCGACCAGCGGCTCGACGAGTCCTGGGCGCAACCGGGCGCCATTGGCGAGGGCTGGTCGGGGGTGCGAGTGGTCGAGTTCGACACCTCGGTCCTGATCGCGCAACCGTGCGAGCCGGTGCGGCGCGTCGAGGAGCTGGCGCCGGTGGCGATCACCACGTCCCCGGCCGGCGCCACGCTCGTCGACTTCGGCCAGAACATCGTCGGCTGGCTGCGCGTCACGTTGCCGGCGACTCCGGACCTCACGATCACCCTGCGTCACGCCGAGGTCCTCGAGGACGGCGAGCTCGGTGTCCGCCCGCTGCGCCAGGCCGCCGCGACCGACGTGGTGCACACATCCGGCGCCGGTGGCGAGTGGGAGCCCGAGTTCACGTTCCACGGCTTCCGGTACGCCGAGGTCGCCGGCTGGCCCGGCGAGCTGCGCCCTGACGATCTACGGGCCGTCGTGTGCCACACCGATGTCACCGAGGTCGGCACGTTCGAGTGCTCCGACCCGTTGCTGAACCGGCTCCACGAGAACGCGAGGTGGGGCGCGAAGGGGAACCTGCTGTCGGTGCCGACCGACTGTCCGCAGCGCGACGAGCGCCTCGGCTGGACGGGCGACCTCCAGGTGTTCGCCCCGACCGCCGCATTCCTCTTCGACTGCGAGGCCATGCTGCGCTCGTGGCTGGCCGACCTCGCCGCGGAACAAGCGGCGAACGACGGCGTCGTGCCGATGATCGTCCCCGAGCTGCCCAAGCTGATCCCGGCGATCCCGTTCGCCGGCTGGAGCGACGCCGCGGTGGTCGTTCCGTGGGTGCTCTACCAGCGCACCGGCCGCACCGACGTGCTCGTCGACCAGTACGACAGCATGCGGTCGTGGGTGGAAAAGGTCGCGGCGCTCTCCGGCAAGGACGGCCTGTGGCGCGGCCCCCAGCTCGGCGACTGGCTCGACCCGACGGCACCGCCGGACAACGCCGCCAAGGGACGGACCGACCCGACGATGGTCGGCGCGGCGTACCAGGTCCACGTCGTCGAGCTGCTCGCGGCCACTGCGGCAGCGATCGGGCGACAGGACGACGCGGCAACCTACGCCGCCCGGCACGACGAGTTACGACATGCGTTCGCCGCCGAGTACGTGACCCCGAACGGGCGGATGATGAGCGACTCGCCGACGGCGTATGCGATGGCCCTCTGCTTCGATCTCGTCGACGGCGACCGGCGCGACGTCGCGGCGCGGCGCCTGGTGGAACTCGTCGAGCAGGACCACTTCCGGATCGGCACCGGCTTCCTCGGCACCCCGCTGATCTGCGACGCGCTCGTCGCGGCCGGCGCGCCCGACCACGCGTACCGGCTTCTCACCCAGACCGAGTGTCCGTCGTGGCTGTACGCCGTCACGATGGGGGCGACGACGATCTGGGAACGCTGGGACAGCATGCTTCCGGACGGGTCGATCAACCCCGGCGAGATGACGTCGTTCAACCACTACGCGTTCGGCTGCGTCGCCGACTTCCTCCACCGCCGTGTCGCCGGCCTCGCGCCCGCCGCGCCGGGCTATGCCGAGCTCGACGTGCGACCCCTCGTCGGGGGCGGCCTCACCCACGCCCGGGCGAGCCACCGGACCCCGCAGGGCGACGCCGTCGTCGAGTGGCGCCGCGCCGGCGATCGGTTCGACCTCGACGTCACGGTCCCCGATGGATGCACCGCCAGCGTCGGCCTGCCCGACGGGAGCGCCGACGTCAGGTGTTCGGCCGGCACCCATCACCTCTCGTGCGACGTCCGCCCGGCGGACGACGACCCGCGGTGATCAGGCCGCAGCGGCCGCCGCGAGCACCCGACGCATGCCGTCGGCGGCGGCACGGGCGGCGACCTCCGGCGGCGCGGCCCACAGCTCGGTGGAACACACTTCGAGTGAGATCGGCGCGTCGACGCCCATCTCGCGCAGGGTCCGGATGAAGCCGATGCAGTCGAACTCGCCGTCGCCCGGCGGCAGCCGGTGGGCCAGGCAGTCGGCCTTGTAGTCGTCCAGACGGGCTGCCTTGGTCCCGTCGTTCATCTGGATCGCGAACACGCGCTCGGGCTCGAGCGACGTGATCAGCCCGAGGTCGTTCGCGCCGCGCGCGTGGTGCCAGATGTCGGCGCAGTACCCGCCGTTCGGCCGGTCCGCAGCACGGACGATGGCCTGCGCGTCGGCCGCGGTCACGATGTTCGTGAACGGCAACCATTCGATCCCGACCAACAATCCGTGCTCAGCGGCCCGGTCGCACAATCCGGCGAAGCCCTCGGCGGCCTGATCGAGCCCACACTCGTACGGTCCGATCGCCTGGAGATACCGCACGCCGAACTCGTCGGCCATCTCGAACGCCAATGCCTCGAGTCGACGGGCCTGATCGCGCACCGGCCCCTCCGTCGCCCACCACCCAACGGCGACCTCGACGTCGGCGAGCACCACGCCGTGCTGGTCGAGCACCGCGCGCAGGTCGGCAGCAGTGCGCTGCTCCTCGTCGCGGAGGCGTTCGTACTCGAGGACGAAGAGACCGATCCCGGCCATCCCCGCTGCTCCAGCGGCGGCCACGCGCTCGTCGAAGTTGCCCGACGGGGGCCGGCTGAAGTGCGACCAGACAAGGTCGGGAAACCGGAGGTCGCGGGCGTGAGCGCTCACGACGGGACACCAGGCCGGAGCAGGCGGACCGGGTCGCGACCGTCCCAGCCACGGGCGGACTCAGCGATCATGGCGTAGAAACCGCGGAGCCGATCGGTCGGCCGGTACAACTCGAGCATGTGCCCGAAGCGAGCGCGGGCATCGACGAAGTGGAACTCGGTGCCACCGTCGGTGCTGGCGCTCATCGCCAACGAGTCACCGCCCGCGAGCAGGCCCTCGATGGTGGCGTCGGGATCGTCGACGAAGAACGCCAGGTGATGCAATCCGGATTCGCCCACGGCGTACATGTCACGCACCGGGCTCGGTCCGCCGCCGTGGTCCTGTACGAGCTCGACCATCAGGTGACCCCATTGGCCATAGGCGGACGTGTGGTCGAACCGGCCCGGCACACCGCGCACGACGACGTCGGTGAGCGGGATGTGCGGGAGCACGAAGAACGGGCCCGCTCCGACCGAGCGCGCCCACTCGGCGGCGGCCGCGGCAACGTCCGGCACGGCGTACGCGATCTGCACGGGCGGACCGAGTGTGACGGTCACCGCTGGGTCCCCCGTTCCGGCATGGGCCGACATTAGGAAACCTCGCGTCCCGACTTCCGATCGTGGGCCACCGGCGCGCGACGCTCGGACGATGCCCGCAGTGACGACGACGCGAATGGTCATCTTGCGGGGGCGGCCCGATCCGGGCGCCCCGCCCCGCCCCGACCAGTTCGCGATCGAGGAGCGACCGGTACCCGATCTCGCACCCGGCGAGCTCCTCGTCCGGAACATCGCGATGAGCGTCGACCCGTCGATGCGCGGACGCCTCGACGTCGGCGAGAAGCACTACACGACGAACTTCCAGATCGGTGAGCCCCTCGACGGCTCGGCGATCGGCGAGGTGCTCCAGAGCCGGCACGCCGGCATCGTTCCCGGCGCGCTCGTCCGTCACCGCGCCGGCTGGCGTGAACACGCAGTCGTCGACGAATCATCGACCTCGATCGTCGACGCCGACGTCGCTCCGATCGGCGCCTGGCTCGGCGTCCTCGGCCAGACCGGCTTCACCGCGTGGGTCGGGCTTCGCCGCGTCGCCGAGCTCCGTCCCGGCGACAGGGTGTTCGTGTCCGCTGCCGCCGGCGCGGTGGGCACCGCCGCCGGACGGTTCGCCAAGCTGCTCGGCGCCTCCCTCGTGGTGGGCAGCGCGGGCGGGCCCGACAAGGCGCGGCAACTCGTCGACGAGCTCGGCTACGACTCGGCTGTCGACTACCGCTCGGAGTCGCCACGCGAAGCGCTCCGCCGGCTGATGCCCGACGGCATCGACGTGTACTTCGACAACGTCGGGGGGCCGCATCTGGTGGCAGCGCTGCACAACATGTCGATCGGCGGGCGGGTGGCGCTGTGCGGCATGATCAGCCAGTACTCCCCAGACGGCCGCGGCCAGGACATCAACCACCTCATCGAGGCGGTGTTGCGACGCGTGACGATCCGCGGGTTCATCGTGCGCGATCACGAGGATCTGCGTCCCGAGTTCGAACGCACGGTCGGAGCATGGCTGCGCGCCGGCGACGTCGTGGCACAACAGACCGTCACCGACGATCTCGACGGGGCCGTCGGGGCGTTCCTCTCGATGCTCGGCGGCGGCAACGTCGGCAAGGCGCTGGTGCGCCTCGACACGAGCTGGGACCTCTGAGCGCCGGTCAGCCGATCCCCGCGATGCGATCGCCGATCGCGACCACTTCGGTCACGAACCGCTTGGTGCCGAATCCCCGATACACCGCGTCGTGGTTCAACATCGACGCCAGCGAGGTCTCGATCAACGACACGAGCGCCACGGCGATCACGCCGGCCTCGGCCCGGTTCACCCGGGGGCGCACCGCCCGCGCGGCCTCGCGTAGAAGCTCCACCAGTTCGACCCTCGTCTCACGTCGCAGCGCCTCGACCATGAGGTTGAGACCGATCGAGTTGACGAAGTAGACGGTCGCCTGCGGACGGCACCGGGACGTCCATGCCAACAGGTGCGTGAGCAGCGGGGCGATCCCGTGTTGGTCGCCCCGATCCGGCAGGTGAGTCCGGACCTCGCTGACGAACTGCTCGGCGAACTGGCGCATCCCCTCGGTGAGGATGTGGTCCTTCGACGCGAAGTGGTAGTAGACCGCGGCCGGAGTCATCTCGACGGCGCTCGCGATGTCCTGCACCGTGACCTCGTCGGCCGGCCGCGTCGCGAACAGGCCCATCGCGCCGTCGACGACGACGTGCCGGCGCGACGGGCGATGCGCGGGGCGGCGGGCAGTCCTGTCGTCGATGGGTGGACAACCTACTGCCACGTCGCCGGCAGTGATCTCGACCGCTGCATCAACGAGGAGTATCGTTCCCACTTCAACACCGACCTCGCTGCCTTCGTCGAAGCACGCGACATGTTCTTCATCGCGTCGACCGACATCGATGGATCGCCCGACTGCGACCGGGACTCGCCTCCGCGTCAACGGCGACGCGAGCATCGATTTCGAAGATCCACTCAACGACACCTACCGAGGTGCGTTGTGCGTCGTTCGGGTCCGAGCGCGCTCGATCTTCGCCAACTGTCGCCGATACGTCCACGAGTATCGCAAGGTGTCGCCGTCACCGTTCGTGCCGCGAGACGATGTCGAACGCCCGCTTGGGAGCGCAACCGCGCGACCAAACACATGGCGGACGCCAACCTGGCTCCTCAGCCGCCCGTCAGCCGCTTCGTGATGTCGCCCACCGCCAATTCACCCTCGCGCGTCTGGCCACCGGCGGCGAGGAACGCGCGCATGGCCGGGCCGGCCTCAGGTGTGCGCAGTAGGCCGGCGAACAGTTCCGCCTCGGCAAACAGGCCCTCCTCGACCGGCGGCTCCGCCAGCAGCACAGCGGCCTTCGCGGCGCGGACAGCCGCGGGAGATGCGCCGGCGATACGGGCGGCAAGGTCGTTCACGTGCGCGTCCAGCTCCTCCGCTGTGGCGAACGCGCGGTTCAGGTAGCCCCACCGCTCCGCCGTCGCGGCGTCGAGGTCGGCCCCGCCCAGGATCACTTCGAGCGCCCGCCCGCGTCCCAGGAGCCGAGGGAGCCGCTGGGTGCCGGTGCCGCCCGGGAGGAGCCCGATGGGTACCTCCATCTGGTTCACCACCGTCCGTCCGAGCAGCCCGAAACGCATGTCGCAGCTGGCTGCGAACTCGCTGCCACCGCCGCCAACGCGTCCGGCGATCACACAGATCGTGGCCTTGGGCATGGTTCGCAGGCGTTCGCACATCTGGTGGAACGGGTTGTGATCGGCCTCGCGTTCGGCGGGCCCGTCGGTCGGGAACCGGAGGATGAGTTCCACGTCGAAGTGGGCGATGAAGAAGTCCGGGTCCGCCGAACGCAGCACGAGGACGCGCACCTCGGGGTCCTGCTCCACGAGTTCCGCGAGCGTCGCGAGCTGCGCGAACAGTTCGAGTGTCATCAGGTTGATCGGCGGGTTGTCGATCGTCGCAGTGGCGATTCCGCGGGCGACTTCCACATGCACGAGCGACAAGTCGTAAGCCATGGCCGCGGACACTAGACCGGCCACCGAGGCTGGTGCGTCGGACTGCGCCCGGAATTGATCGGGTGGTAAGTTTCGGGGCGAGCGGTATCGGGGGAACACGAGACAGGGGGATCGAGCAGCTGATGGTCCGTCACATCGATCGCGTCGACGCCAACGACCCCGGCGAGACCGGGCGCCACCGTGGCCACCCTGGCCACCCGGGCCGGCTGCCCGTCGAGTCGGAGCGCTGACGTGCGCTGGGGCGACACCGTCGCGTACTGGGCGCGCTGGCAGGGATCGGCGTGCATGGTGCGCTTCGGCGACCGCGACCTCACGTGGGCCGAGCTCGATGCCCGTGCGTCGTCGCTGGCCGCATCGCTCGCCGACCTCGGCGTCGGCCACGGTGAACGAGTCGGCATGCTCATGTCGAACCGGCCCGAGTTCCTCGAGGTGGTGGTGGCATGTGCCCGGCTGGGGGCGATCTGTGCCCCGTTCAACCTCCGCTTCACCGCGCCCGAGCTCGCGTTCGTCATCACCGACGCCGACTGCGCTGTGGTCGTGACCGAGTCGGCGCTCGTGGGTGGGCTGCGCCTCGTCGCCGCCGAACGGCCGGCGCTCGTCGTGCTCGACGTCGACCACGCATCGTGGGCCGAGCGGGTCACGAGCGGCCGCCGTCCGGCACCAGTCGACGTGGCCGACGACGATCCGTTCTTCATCTGCTACACGTCGGGCACGACCGGACAGCCGAAGGGTGCGGTGCTCACCCACCGCAGCTGGTTCTACGCGTCGATGGTGCGCGCACTGCAGGGTGGCATCAACAAGAACGACCGCATCCTGCTGCCGTTCCCGCTCGCCTTCACGGGTGGGCTCGCGCTCGCGATGGTCGCCCTGTGGTCGGGCGCGACGCTCGTCCTCGAGCCGGTGTTCGAACCCCTCCGGGCGCTGGAGCTCATCGAGGGGCAGCGGATCACCGTGTTCATGGCGGTGCCGACGCTGTTCCAGCTGATGGCGCAGCACCCGGCGTTCGCCGCGACCGACATCTCGTCGATCCGTTGCGCGTCGTCGGGCGGTGCGACCGTTCCGGTCTCGCTGCTGCGCACGTTCCTCGACCGCGGCATCACGATGACGCAGACGTACTCGCTCACCGAGGTCAGCGCGTCGGGCATCACGTTGCCGTACCACGAGGCGTTCGAGCGGGTGGGCTCGTGCGGTGTGCCGGCGATGCACAGCGCGGCGAAGATCGTCGGAGCGGATGGCGTCGAGGTGCCGCCCGGCACGGTCGGCGAGA
The DNA here is from genome assembly GCA_964651825.1 of uncultured Ilumatobacteraceae bacterium. GTDB lineage: Bacteria > Actinomycetota > Acidimicrobiia > Acidimicrobiales > Ilumatobacteraceae > Sva-07. The sequence goes on from CAZYWK010000038.1 coordinate 34,466, forward strand.
TCGCCATCCGCGGGCCCGAGGTCATGGCCGGCTATTGGCGTAACCCTGAGGCGACCGCGGCGGCGCTGCGCGACGGCTGGTGTCATACGGGCGACCTCGGGCGGATGGACGAAGACGGCTACTTCTACGTGGTCGACCGCGCCAAGGACATGCTGATCTCCGGCGGACTGAACGTGTACCCCGCCGAGATCGAACGTGAGCTCGCCAGGCTCGACGGGGTCATCGAGCTGGCCGTGATCGGCGTGCCTGACGAGCGGTGGGGCGAGACGCCGGCCGTCATCGCGGTCACCGACGGGCGGACGCTCACCGGCGCGGACGTGCTCGCGTGCTGCGATGGCCGCCTCGCGGACTTCAAGTGGCCGCGCTATCTCGTCGTGCGCGACTCGCCGCTGCCGCGCAACATGTCGAACAAGGTGCTGAAGGCGGAGCTGCGCGCGCAGTACGCCGACCTGCCCGAGACCGCCGTGCCGATTCGATGACACCCGATCCGCTGACCTCCGC
>CAZYWK010000039.1:0-8411 GCA_964651825.1 uncultured Ilumatobacteraceae bacterium
GGGCGCGGCGTTCGCCAACCCCTGCTACACGCAGATCCACCCCACGTGCATCCCCCAGAGCGACGACTTCCAGTCGAAGCTCACGCTGATGTCCGAGTCGCTGCGCAACGACGGCCGCATCTGGGTGCCGAAGAACCCCGACGAGTCACGGCGCGCCGCCGACATCCCCGAGGCCGACCGCGACTACTACCTCGAGCGGATCTACCCGAGCTTCGGCAACCTCGCCCCGCGCGACGTGTCGTCGCGCGCCGCCAAGCGCATGGTCGATGCCGGCCAGGGCGTCGGGCCGCTGAAGAACGGGGTGTACCTCGACTTCTCCGAGGCGATGAACCGGCTCGGCAAGGACGTGATCACCGAGCGCTACGGGAACCTGTTCGACATGTACGAGCGGATCACCGGCGAGAGCCCGTACGACATGCCGATGCGCATCTACCCGGCCAGCCACTACACGATGGGCGGGCTCTGGGTCGACTACGAGCTGATGACCACGATCCCCGGGCTGTACTGCGCCGGCGAGGCCAACTTCTCCGATCACGGCGCCAACCGCCTGGGCGCGTCGGCGCTCATGCAGGGCCTGTCCGACGGCTACTTCGTGCTCCCGAACACGATCGCCAACTACCTCGCCCCGTTGCTCAACAAGGCGATCCCCGACGCGACGCACGAGTCGTTCATCGCCGCCGAGGTCGAAGCCCGCGAGCGGTTCAAGGGGTACATGTCGATCGGTGGCACGCACGGCCCCGACCACTTCCACCGCGAGCTCGGCAAGATCATCTGGGACTACTGCGGCATGGACCGCACCGCGAGCGGGCTCGAGAAGGCGCTCTCCGAGATCCCCGCGCTGCACGCGGAGTTCAAGACCGACCTCAAGGTCACCGGCAGCGACACGAACGTCAACCAGACGCTGGAGAAGGCGGGCCGCGTCGACGACTTCTTCGAGCTCGGCATGTTGATGTGCCGCGACGCGCTCAACCGCCAGGAGAGCTGCGGCGGCCACTTCCGCTCCGAATACCAGACCGACGAGGGTGAGGCGCTGCGCAACGACGACGACTTCGCCTACGTCAGTGCCTGGGAATGGACCGGCGACCCGCTGGCGCCGGAGGAGAACAAGGAACCTCTGAACTACGAGGTCATCGAACTCGCGACGAGGAGCTACAAGTGACCGCGCTGACGAACCTGACCCTGAAGATCTGGCGCCAGGACGGCCCGGCCGAGCAGGGACGCTTCGAGACCCATCAGATCCCGGAGATCAGCGACGAGGCATCGTTCCTCGAGCTGCTCGACATCCTCAACGAGCGGCTGATCGAGGAGGGCAAGGAAGCGATCGTCTTCGACCACGACTGCCGCGAGGGCATCTGCGGCACGTGCTCGCTGATGATCGACGGCGTGGCCCACGGCCCGCAGCGCGGCACCGCCACCTGCCAGCTCCACATGCGGGTCTTCAGCAGCGGTGACGAGATCGTCGTCGAGCCGTGGCGGGCCGCGGCGTTCCCGATCATCAAGGACCTCATGGTCGACCGGTCGCCGTTCGACCGGATCATCGAGGCCGGCGGCTACATCACCGCCCCGACCGGTGGAGCGCCCGACGCCAACCTGATCCCGATCCCCAAGCCGGTCGCCGACGCCTCGATGGACGCTGCCGAATGCATCGGCTGCGGGGCCTGCGTCGCGGCGTGCCCGAACGGCGCGGCCAGCCTGTTCACGTCCGCGAAGATCGCGCACCTGAACCGGTTGCCGCAGGGCCAGGCCGAGCGGTTCAAACGGACCGAGGCCATGGTCGAGGTGATGGACGAGCACTTCGGTTCGTGCACGAACCACGGCGAGTGCGAGGCGGCGTGTCCGAAGGAGATCTCGATCGACAACATCGCGTTGATGAACGCCGACTACCTGAAGTCGAAGTTCAAGAACCGCAAGTCGTTGTCGCGGACCTGATCGTTGCGGTGCTGCCATGTCGACGCTGGAGTTGCGTCGACTCGGCAAGTGCCACGAGCGCGGTGAGTGGGCGGTCCGCGAGGTCGACCTCACGATCGCCGACGGCGAGCTGTTCGTCATCGTCGGCCCGTCGGGCTGCGGCAAGTCGACGCTCCTGCGGGTGATCGCCGGGCTCGACGACGCGACGACCGGTGACGTGCTCATCGACGGTCGCAGCGTGCGCCGGACACGCCCCAACGAGCGCAACATCGCCCTCGCGTTCCAGGAGTATGCGCTCTACCCGCACCTGACCGTCGCGCAGAACCTCGGCTTCCCGATGCGTGTCGGCCACGTCCACGAAGCGATCGTCGAGCGGCGGATCGTCGAGGTGGCCAGCGCGCTTCGTCTCACCGACGTGTTGGATCGCCGGCCCCGTCAGCTCTCCGGCGGGCAGCGCCAGCGGGTCGCGCTCGGCCGGGCGATCGTGCGCCAGCCGCGCCTGCTGCTGATGGACGAGCCGCTGTCGAACCTCGACGCCAAGCTCCGGATGCAGATGCGCTTCGTGATCATGCGGCTGCAGCGACGGCTCGGGCTGACGACGCTGTACGTCACTCACGACCAGGACGAGGCGATGGCGATGGGCGATCGTCTGGCGGTCATGCGCGAGGGCGGGATCGAGCAGCGCGGCGCACCGATCGACGTGTACGAGCACCCCCAGAACGTGTTCGTCGGCCAGTTCGTCGGGTCGCCGTCGATGAATCTGCTCGACGCGTCGATCGTCGCGTCGGGCGACGCGGTGGAGCTGCACGTCGGGCGTGCCGCGCTGCGGTTCACCCACGCGCAGCTCGAGTCCCGGCCGGCGATCCGTCGCCTGGCCGGGTGGGAGGTGCGTCTCGGCGTGCGCCCCGACTCGCTGCTCGCCGATCCGGTCGGCCCACTGCTCGGCAGCGTGCTGTCGACCGAGGTGGTCGAACGTCAGAAGTTGGTGCATCTCGACGTCGATGGGACAGCGATGGTGATGACCGTCCCAGCCACGACTCCGGTCAGCCTGTGGGAGCCGTGCCGCCTCCGTGTCGACCTCGCCCGGATCCACCTGTTCGATCCCCTCACCGGCGTGGCCCTCGCCTGATCAGCTCGGTGGGAGGGTGACGGCGGTGGTGTAGCGGTTGGAGGCGGTGTGGGGAGCCGAGGACATCTCGAGCTCGATGGCGAGCTCGCCGAGCGTGTCGGGCACGACGACATCGATGCGACCGACCTTGACGACGTCGTCGGCGGGAACCGGGCCGCCGAACCGCCAGCGCTGTGAGTCGCCCGGCCACGTGGCGGTCACGTCGACGACGGCGAAGTCGAGCGCGACGCGCAGGTCGTTGACGAGATGCACGTCGAGGCCGACGCGGTCGCCCGGGTTCACCCAGTCGGGCAACGGCTCGGCGACGACGAGGATCGGCGCGCACGCCGCCTGCACCACGGCGTACGCATCCTTCGGCACGCGCCGATGGTCGAGGACACTCGACGACACGACCGGAGCCGGGTCGGCGAGGCTGGAGAAGCAGAAGCCACCGGTGGGCCGGTACTTCAACGTGCGGAGCAGCTCGATCTGCACCTTGAGGACCGACGACTGGTAGTACTGCGTCGTGTCGCGCCACTCCTCGAACGTGGCGAAGTCGGTGGGCGGGAACAGCCGCTCGAAGGCGCCGACGTCGTAGCCGTTCACCTCGGCGAGGTGCTCCCAGTCGAGGTCAGGCCACGGATTGACGGCGAGTTGGCCGTCGAAGAACTCGTGCGTGGACGGGACCGACTCGGCACCGAACTCGCTGACGAAGCGGACCATCCGCGGCAAGCGCCGGGCGAACCCGGCGAGCTCGTCGGCGTCGCCTTCGCGCCAACCGAACGACAGGTGGCTGTCGGTGCCGTCGAGCTGGGGGAGATGTGGCACCACCCCCGAGTGGGCGACGGTCGTCCTCGTCGGGTCGTGGCGCTCGAACGACTGCTTCACCCACCGGTCGAGCACCGACTTGTTCCACGACGGCAGCTGCTGCGCGAGCGCCGACCGCCACCTGGGGCGACCTTGGTCGCCTGGGGCGGGGCGGACCGAGCTGAGCGTGGGATCGTCGTGGGCCGACCACGACACGATCGAGGGATGATGGCCGAGCGAGTCGACCAGGGCGCGCGCCTGATCGACCGCCTGCGACCGGACCGAGCGGGCGTAGCGCCACTGGAGCGGGAAGTCCTGCAGCAGGACCACGCCGAGCTCGTCGGCGGCGTCGTAGGTGTGGCGATGGGACACGTGTCCGTGGACGCGCAACGCGTCGAGGCCGAGTTCGACCGCGGACTCGACGTCGGCCCGCGCCCGTGCCGCGTCGACGCGGGCGAGGTCGCCGCTCGTCGGCAGGAGGTTGGCCCCCTTCAAGAAGAGCCGTTCGCCGTTGATCGAACACACCCAGTCGTCCCACGACACCTGCCGCAAACCGGTGCGTCGTTGGCGGCGGTCGCTCAGCTCGTCGTCGACATGCACCTCCACGGTCACCATCGTCAACGGCTGTTCGCCGAGTGAGCGCGGCCACCACAGCTTCGGGTCGACGAGATCGACGCTCCACTCGAGGTCGTTGTCGCCGCTCGCCACCACCTGCGTGGTCTCGGCACACGGCTCTCCGTCGATCAACGTGCGGATCACGATCGGCCGCTGGGCATCGCTGTCGAGACGGCCGGCAATGCGGAGATGGGCGCGCCGTGGGTCGGCGTCGCGGCACAGCACCCGCAGCCGGTCGATGCGCACCGGCCCGGTGTCGTAGAGCCGGACCGGTCGCCACAGCCCGCCAGGGTTGTACGACCGGTCGAACCACTCCGACTGCTGGAGCACGCCGGTGATGTTGCGGCGGTTGCGCATGTCGCGCTGCGGCGAGCAGGTGACCTCGATCGCCAGGACGTGGTCGTCGTCGAACCGGCTGAGGTCGGTGATGTCGAAGCTGTGCGGGAAGAAGTAGCCCTCCGGATCGCCGAGGTACGCGCCGTCGAGCCACACGTCACCCTGGTAGAAGATGCCGTCGACGGTGATCCACCGGCGCCGGCCGGCGGTCGGTGCCGGGGCGGTGTAGTCGGTTCGGTAGAGGATCGGGCCGTCGCTCGCGGCGAACTTGGGGTGCTGTTGCCAATGCCCGGGAACGTCGATCTCGGTCCATTCCGAACCGATCGGGTCGAGCCCGATGCCCGTGCGCCGGACGTCGTCGTTGGCCTCGGCGGCGACCCACGGGCCCGGCAGTTCCATCGCCGTCGAGCCTAAACGGACGGTGCCGCGCGTGGGCGCGGCCCGGCGGGTGGGGATAGGTTCGGGCCATGGGAGACAACGCGACCGATCGGGCCAACACACCGAGCGCGACCACGCTGGGCGAGCTCCGTGCGTCGGGATGGGTGTCACGGCCGGTCAAGCAGGAGGTGCGCGAGCACGCGATCGAACGGGTCGCTGCAGGCGAGCCGCTGTTCGCCGGCGTGTCGGGGTACGAGGACACCGTGATGCCGCAGTTGGAGAACGCGCTGCTGGCCGGTCACGACGTGATCTTCCTCGGCGAGCGCGGCCAGGCGAAGACGCGCATGATCCGCTCGCTCACCGGCCTGCTCGACGAGTGGATGCCGATCATCGCCGGCAGCGAGATCAACGACGACCCGTACCAGCCGGTGTCCCGGCAGGCCCGCGACCTCGTCGAGGCGATGGGCGACGACACGCCGATCGCCTGGGTGCACCGCGCCGACCGCTACGGCGAGAAGCTGGCCACCCCCGACACGTCGATCGCCGACCTGATCGGCGAGGTCGACCCGATCAAGGTCGCCGAGGGCCGCTACCTGTCCGACGAGCTCACCCTCCACTACGGCCTCGTGCCGCGCACCAACCGCGGCATCTTCGCCATCAACGAGCTCCCCGACCTCGCCGAACGCATCCAGGTCGGCATGCTCAACGTGCTCGAAGAGCGCGACGTGCAGATCCGCGGCTACAAGATCCGCCTCCCGCTCGACGTGATGCTGCTGGCCTCCGCCAACCCGGAGGACTACACGAACCGCGGCCGGATCATCACCCCGCTGAAGGACCGCTTCGGCAGCCAGATCCGCACGCACTACCCGCTCGACGTGCAGACCGAGGTCGACATCATGCGCCAGGAGGCAGTGCCACTCGACGTGAGCACCGCGGCCGGCGACATCAAGGTCGTCGTGCCCGACTACCTCACCGAGGTCGTCGCCACGTTCAGCCACCTGGCCCGTGCCAGCAATCAGGTGAACCAGCGCAGCGGTGTCAGCGTCCGGTTGAGCGTCAGCAACTACGAGGCGCTCGCCGCCAACGCGCTGCGCCGCGGCCTGCGGTCGGGCGAGCGCACGATCGTCGCCCGCGTCGACGATCTCGACGCGCTGGCCGCCAGCTCGATGGGCAAGATCGAGATCGAGTCGCTCGACGACGGCCGCGACGGGGCGATCATGGAGCACCTCATCAAGGGCGCGGTGCTCACGGTGTTCAAGGAGGTCGTGCCACCCGAGCACACCCGCGCCGTGGTCGACGCGTTCGAGGAGGGCGCGGTCGCGCACACCGGCGAGGGGGTGACGAGCGAGGAGCTCGCCCGGCTCGTCGAGCAGGTCGCCGCGTTGCGGGCGCCCGTTGCGGCGCTGACCGGCGGCGACGAGTCACCGGCCGCGGTGGGCGCGGCCGTCGAGTTCGTGCTCGAGGGGCTGCACCTCAGCAAGCGCCTCAACAAGGATTCCAGCGGCGCCAGCGCCACCTACCGCGGCCGCACCTGAAACACCGCGGCCGCTGACGTCGGGGCGCGATCTGGGTCGACGAGGCCCGCGTCGCCGTCCGGCGTGCCGATCGCCGGCTCGACAAACGCGACGTCGATCGCGATCCCGTCGGCGAGAGCATCGTCGATGGCGGCCACCGCGACCTCGATCACCCCGGCGGCGTCGGCCGCGGGTCCGGTGGGGACGGCCGTGATGGTCAGCGGTGTCGATCCGGCACGTTCGGCGACCTCACGAATCGCTCGGCCGACGGCCTCGCTCCCGCGCTCGGCGAGCTGATCCGCTCCTCCGCCGTCGGCCGTCGTGACCTCCCGCAGGTCGCCGAGCAGTCCGGTCAGATCGACACCGATGCGGTCGGCGACCCCCAGGTATCGCTCGACGGACTGGAACACCGCCAGTACATCCGGACGGACGTCGATCGACGCCACCACCGCCGGCCCGCTGCCACCGAGGATGCCCCAGGTGTCCTTCCATGGCTGGGGCGGCCACGGGTGCATCGGAGTGCCCGGCGACATCGAGGCGAACGGCACCCAACCGTGCACCCGGTCGCCGAAGCGCTCAGCCGCCCGTTCGACCCAACGCGGCCACCACTTCGTCAGCGCGTCAGCGTCGCCGAAGCCGCCCTCGTTGTCGAACCAGCGCGGGACGGCGTCCTCGTGGAGCGTGACCCAGACCTCCATGCCGACGGCCTCGACAGCGCGGAGCACGTCGTCGAACCATTCCGCCCAGTCGCCGTCGAGCGTGTTCGGCCGCGGTTGCAGCCGCGCCCAGTCGAGCCCGACCCTCAGCGCAGTGACCCCGGCCGCGGACAAGGCCGCGACGTCGTCGACCCACTGTTCGCGAAGCCGTTGCCGGGCGTCGGCCCGAGATCGGCGCCGTCGCTGTGACCGAGCGACGTCCCGGTGGTCAGGTTGGCGCCTCGTGCGAACGTCGTCATCGGGCGCCCAGGCTCGTATCCCGGTTTGTGGCAGTCATCTTGGTCGCGGGTCGGCCGATCGACTGCCACAAAACGGCGGCCCGCGATTTGTGGCAGCCATCTTGGTCGCCGGTCGGCCGATCGACTGCCACAAAACGACGACTGGTGGGCCGGGTCAGATGAAGGGGGTGCGGGTCCAGAGGTCGCCCGAGTCGACGCTGGTCGCAACCGGCGTGCCGGTCAGTTCGACCACGTTGATCGGGCCGGGGAAGCCGCGCAGTTCGATGTCGCCGTACGGCTTGGCGGTGACACCTTCGGGGAGCCGCTCGATCTGCATGGTCGGCATCAGCACCTCGACGCCGCGGGCGTAGTCGCACAACCGGGCGGCCATGTTCACGGCCGAGCCGATGTAGTCGTCACCCTCGAACAGCAGCGCGTGGCCGGTGGCGACGCCGGCGCGCACGGTCAGCGGGGCGCACACGTCGGCGGCCCGCTGTTCGAGGTCGAGCACGAAGGTGAGCGCGTTGGCCTGGTCGACCGAGACGATCATGCAGCCGTCGCCGAGCCACTTGGCGATGCGCACGCCGCGCTCGGAGGCCACATCGCGCACGATCGCCCGGAACGTGCTGAGCAGCCGCCCGGCCGCGTCGTCGCCGAAGGCAGCGGTGTAGTTCGTGAACCCGGACAGGTCGACGAAGATGAACGTGCGGGGGACACGCATGAGGGGCATGTTATTCGGTCGTCCGGGTCGAAGCCTTCAACATTGCGCAGTACGGTTGGGCCATGACGCCGTCGCCGCGAGAGGGCCAGC
>CAZYWK010000039.1:8511-34221 GCA_964651825.1 uncultured Ilumatobacteraceae bacterium
GCCGCGAGAGGGCCAGCACGGTGGCCGGTAGCACCCGATTCACCTATTCGCGGTGGGACGGCACGCAGCAGGGCTTCGAGTTCGACGCCGACGCCGCCTTCGACGAACTGACCGACGAGCTGCTGTACCACGGCGACGTCAACGCCGCCCTGCGGCGGATGATGCAGGAGGGCCTGCGCGACCGCAACGGCGAGCAGCTCCAGGGCCTGCGTGAGCTGCTCGACAAGCTCCGTCAGGAGCGTCAGGATCGGCTCGACCGTCACGACCTCGGTGGTGTGTACGACGAGATCAAGGCCGAGCTCGACGACATCGTCGACGAGGAACGCCACGCCATCGACAACGCCCGCCGTGATGCGCAGAACTCGGGTGACGAGCGGCGGGCGCAGAACGCCCAGGCCGCGGCCGACGACCGCAACCTGCGCCTCGACCTGTTGCCCGACGACCTCGCCGGCAAGGTGCGCGAGCTCGACGCCTACAACTTCGAATCGGCCGAGGCCAAGCAGCGCTTCGATCAGCTGATGGACAAGCTGCGCGAGCAGCTCATGCAGCAGATGGTCGACCAGATGAGCGGCGCGATGCAGAACATGACGCCGGCCGACATGGCGCGTATGAAGGACATGATGGCGGCGCTCAACGAGATGCTCGAGAAGCACCAGCGGGGCGACGACCCGGGCTTCGAGGAGTTCATGGAGCAGTACGGCGACTTCTTCCCGGAGAACCCGCAGAACGTCGACGAGCTGCTCGAGCAGATGGCCCGGCGGATGGCCGCCATGCAGGCGATGATGAACTCGATGACGCCCGAGCAGCGGGCGCAGCTCCAGCAGCTGTCCGACCAGTTGCTGGAGGACATGGACCTCCAGTGGCAGATGCAGCAGCTCTCGGGGAACCTCCAGCAGATGTTCCCGCAGATGAACTGGCAGCAGAGCTACGACTTCGAGGGCCAGGATCCGATGGGCTTCGCCCAGGCGATGCAGGCGATGCAGGACCTCGGCGACCTCGACCAGTTGGAGAACCTGCTGCGCAACGCGTCGAACCCAGGAGCGCTCGCCGAGGCCGACATGGATCGTGTCCGTGATCTGATGGGCGACGACGCCGCCCGGTCACTGGAACGGCTGGCCGAGCTGACCAAGATGCTGGAGCAGGCCGGTCTCATCGAGCAGAAGGAAGGCCGTCTCGAACTGACGCCCAAGGGGTTGCGCCGAATCGGCTCGAACGCGCTGCGCGATCTGTTCTCCAAGCTGGCCAGGGACAAGGTCGGCCAGCACGAGACCTCCAAGTTGGGCCAGGGCCACGAGCGCACCTACGACACGAAGGCCTACGAGTACGGCGACCCGTTCCAGCTCGACCTGAACCGCACGATCCGCAACGCGCTGCGCCGTACAGGCGGGGGCACACCGGTGATCCTGCATCCCGACGACTTCGAGATCGAGCGCACCGAGCACCACACGCGCTCGTCGACGGTGCTGATGCTCGACCTGTCGCTGTCGATGCCGATGCGCGACAACTTCCTGCCCGCCAAGAAGGTGGCGATGGCGCTGCACAGCCTCATCACCTCGCAGTTCCCGCGCGACTACCTCGGCATCGTCGGCTTCTCCGAAACGGCCCGTGTGCTCACCGCCGCCCAGCTGCCGGAGGTGTCGTGGGACTTCGTGTACGGCACGAACATGCACCACGGGTTCATGCTCGCCCGCCAGCTGCTGGCGCGTGAGTCGGGCACGAAGCAGATCATCATGATCACCGACGGCGAGCCGACCGCCCACATCACGCCCGACGGGTACCCGTTCTTCAACTATCCGCCGGTGCGCGAGACGGTGGAGGCCACGCTGCGTGAGGTCGTGCGGTGCACCCGCGAGCAGATCCGGATCAACACGTTCGGGCTCGGCGCCGACGGTTCGCTGCGGGCGTTCATCGAGCAGATGACCCAGATCAACCACGGGCGGGCGTTCTTCACGACGCCGGAGAACCTCGGCGACTACGTGCTCGTCGATTTCATGGAGGGCAAGCGAGCCCTCGCCCGCCGCGGCCGCCGCGCCAGCTGACGAGCCGGCCGTCACTCGCTCGCGCGCTGCGCGCGATTCCTGGAAATGCACCCCTTGCAGAAGTGCATGTGCTATGGCAGAATGACGTCACTGTAATTACAGCGCTGTTCATACTCCACTGCGAGTGTCGTGCGAGCGGGTGATTGCGTTCTCAGACGAAGTCGGGCCTGGCAGGAGGTCCTCCATCATGCAGTTCATCACCACAACCAACATCACGGTCAGCGCCGTACCGATCGAGCCCGACGCAGATTGGCATGATCGTGCCAACTGTCTCGGCGTCGATCCCGATCTGTTCTTCCCCGAGCGCGGTGCCTCCACCCGCGAGGCCAAGGAAGTGTGTCGCGGCTGCGAGGTGCGCCACGATTGCCTCGAGTTCGCGTTGCAGAACGGCGAGAAGTTCGGCATCTGGGGCGGGCTCTCCGAGCGTGAGCGACGTCGGATCCGCCGCCAGCGGGCCCAAGTTGCCCGCAGTACCATCGGCGCCTGAGCACTCGCTGAAGAATCCGCCCGCGGCCGTGGCGTCGTGATGTTGGGATAGGTTGAGATCATGTTCGGATCCAGCGAGATGATCATCGTCCTCGTCATCGTCCTCGTGCTCTTCGGGGGCTCGCAGCTGCCGAAGCTCGCCAAGAACCTCGGCAAGGCGCAGAAGGAGTTCAAGGACGCCATGGGCGAGGAGGACAAGCCTCAGTCGGCCACCATGACGAGCACCACGCCGCCCGCAGAGCAGCCCGCTCCGCCGACGCCGCCTCCTACTCCGCCGGTACCGCCTGCCTCCTGATCAGCACGGGCTGATCAAGCGAGGGCGATGATCGTGTCGCCCTCGAGCCGCTCGGCGTCGCCGGTGGCATCGTCGCGACGACGCTTCAGGATCCGGCGTCGCTCGCGCTCGCTGCAGCCGCCCCACACGCCGTGTTCGATCCGTTCGTCGAGGGCGTAGTCGAGGCAGCGACTCGCCACCGGGCAGCCCTTGCAGATCTTCCGGGCTCGGTCGACACCGACGCCATCGCTGGGGAAGAACACCGCCGGGGGATAGAGGCGACAGTTGCCCTCCGCCATCCACGCTGTGGGCGAATCGGGGTCGGGATCGACCGCGCACAGCTCCAGCGGCCGGCCGAACTCGTTCGTGTCGACCTGATCCATCGTGGCGGTCGAGGCGGGCAGATCGTCGTTGCGGCGGGAGCGGAGCGTTCGCTTGATCATGGGGGTCCTTCCATGGGACTCGTCGAATGTCACCGTTGTCGTCCGGCGTGAGAAGTAGACGTTTCCTGCGGCCGTCCGGTTCCCCGTTTCGACAAATTTCCAAACGGAGGTCCGCCCGACGTTCGGCGTCGTCGTGATATTGACGCTGGAGTGTAACAGATTCGTAATGTTACGTCCAGCCTTTGCGACCGTCTGACCGCGGCCGGAGTCATCAGTCGTCGAGGCTTCGACCGCGGTAGGCCACGCCGTCGTCGGCCGCGTTGGTCGGTGGGCCGGACAGGAAGCCGCCCCAGGTGAGCATCGCGTCGCCGGTGGTGACGATCGCCCCGTCCACCCGCATCGTCAGGCCTCCAGCGGGGAAGGAGCGCCACGTCTGCGCGGCGGGGTCGTACGCCCAAGCGTCGGTGCCGCCCATCCAGAACACGGCCTCGTTGCCCACCCACACGCCGTTCGCGATGTTGCCGGTGCCGGCCAGGTCGGTCGGGCGACCGGCGAGCTGTCCGATCGAATTGCCGTCCCCATCGAGCAGGTCGATCGGCTCACCGGCTTCGGGCGGGAAGGCCAGCACGGTGCTGGTCACACCCGCGGGATCGGGAATACCGAGCAGGAACGGGTTTGAGGTGTCGTCGGCGACGGTTCGCCACTGGTCCGTGGTGGGGTCGTAGCTCGCGAGTTGTGTGCTGCCGAGGTCCATCGGCTCGTCCGGGTCGTACGTCTGGAGTGAGGTCAGTACGACGCTGCCGGTCCAGACCGCTTGCGGGTATGGCGGGAGGGGGTCTCCGGGCAGGTCGGGGAGGCGTCGCCACGAGTTCGTCGACGGGTTGTAGGCGGCGGCGTCGCGAGTCATGGAGCCACCGGTGCCGTTCTCGACGGACCGGAGCCCGCCGAGGAACAGGACCTCGGTGCCTGTCCAGATGGCACTGGACTTCATCGCTGATCCGATCGGTGCGGGTGGCAGCTCCCTCCACGTGTCGGCCGCCGGGTCGTACGCGGCCCCGTCAGCGACCGTACGACCGGCGTCACTTCCTCCCCACACGATCATCTCGGTGCCGGTCCACGCCACGGCCGGGTACGAGCGACCGGCGATCGGCGCGGCAGCGAGCATGCGCCACGTTCCGGCCGCTGGGTCGAGTGCGGCGCCGTCGCCGAGCGGAGATTCACCGGATGGTTGAAGCAGCTCGGACCCTCCCCACACCGCCATCTCGGCCCCTGTCCAGACGGCGGCCGGGCCCACCCGCCCCGCGATCGGAGCGGGAGGAAGAACTGCCGTCGAGTCCACGGGCAGGTCGACCGACGGCGTCGCGGGCATAGCGACCGGCTCTGTCGAAGCGATGACCGGCTCGGTCGTGGGCGGTGCCGTGGTGTCGAGCGGCTCGACGGTCGTGACCGTGCCGCTGAGGGTCGAGGGCATCGAGTCCACCGATGTCGCCGGATCGGTGTCGTCGTCGCGCCGGTCGGCGATCACGACAAGACCCACGATCATCAGTGACGTCAGGCCCGCGGCCGCCAGTAACGGCCCGCGTGAGCTTCGACCCGGCAGATCGATCGGGTGGTGGGCGTGGCTCCGACGATCGAGCTCACCGCCGAGCGATCGCAGCCGCTCGTCGAGTTCATTTTCTGTCATGGTCATGACTTGGCCTCCAGGATCTGTCGGACGCGTCGCGTGCCGCGGTGTAGGTGGTTGGTGACGGCTGCCTCGCTGATCTCGAGCAGGTCGGCGGTCTCGGCGTAGGAGTAGCCGTGGGCGCGCACGAGCAGCAGTACCGCTCGCTGCGCGGTCGAGAGTTGCTCGAGTGCTTCGACCAGCTCGTCGTGATCGTGTGAGCCCGCCGAGGTGACTGCACGCTCGTCAGCGCCGAGCAGCCCGACACGACGCCGCCACCAGCGGACGTGCGGCCGAGCGTGGCTCTGGCCGACCCGATAGAGGTACCCGACCGGATTGGCCATCTCGGAGACCTCCGGCCAGCGCTCCCAGGCGACTCGCATCGCCTCGGCGGCCGCCTCGCTCCCGATCTCGACACCGAAGCGGGCCACGAGCCCGCGACGAACGCGCTCACCGTCGCCGCGCACGAACTCCTCGAACGCATCGCTCTGCACCGACGGGTCCGACACGCTCACATCAACACAGACCCCTCAGGCGTCCCGATCCTTTCACCAGATGTGTGCCGTACCGGACCGGGGCAACACTGCGTGTCCGATCGGATCGAGCGGTCCGACCGGACCCTCGCCACCCGGGTCGACAACAACACGGTGGTGTCGCGAGCACAGGTTCGTTCGAGTCGATCAGAGGTGCTGTTCTGCGATCACGTCGCCGGTCGGGCCGACGAGGCGGACCACCTCGGGCGCGAACGGCAGCGGTGCCGCGAACGCTCGCACCACCCAGTCCTCGATCGCGCGCAGATCGACGCGAACGGCCGAATCACCCGCGCTGGCGATTGCGTACGACGCCGTCTCACTGGCTGTGAGACCCAAGAGATACACGGTCCCATCGGCATCCGGTTGGGTGGTGATGGCGGCGAGCAGCTCAGGCTCATCGACACAGACCCCCTGGACGTTGCCGTTGGGCCGCCGTACTTGGACGCAGGGCTTCCCATCTTCGTCGACGATCGTCACGGCCACCGGCTTGACCGGGAGCGGTGAAGCAAACGGGGGGATGCTGTCAGACCACGGAATGGTCGCCGCCGGCGCGGCCGGCATCGAGGCTCCGGGAGGGTCGCCGGGTGTAGCCGAGGGAGCGGCCTGGTCGAGTTCCCCCGCCGCGACGTTGGTAACTCGATTGACGAACTGTGCGGGGGGATCGAAGTTGTCCAGCCAGATCGCGAAATCCGTGGTTGGCAGATCGTGGCGTGCGATCGCGACGAGGATCGCGTGCGGGTTGGCCCCGGCCGGGCATGCCCGCACTTCGCCCGCTTCGGAGGACCCGAGGGTGGTGAGTTCGGGGAAGAGGCGACCGGTCGCTGGGTCGTAGCTCACGCCTGCCAACGGTCCCAACTCGCACGCCTTCGAGCCACCGGATGCTGCTGGACCGAAGTAGATGACGACGTTCGAATCGAAATCGACGTCCCCGATCCCCGACTGGGGGTCGAGTCCGATCTGACGGGCGAGCGCATCGAGCTCCGTTCGTGAGCGTGCCAGCCCGGTGGACCACATTGGCCCGTTCGGCTCACCGTCGACCAAGACCACATGCTCGATCTCGATCACCGCGCCGCCGTCGGGCTCGGAGGTCGTCTCGACAGCGGGGTCCGGAACCGGCGTCGTGGCCGGTACTGGCGCGATGGTCGAGACCGGCGTCGTGGGATTCTGCCGCGAGTTGGCCACCGCCCAGATGCCGGCCAGGCCGAGGACCACCAGCACCGCGGCCGCTGGCAACAACACCTTGCTCGGCCGACCTCGCGGTCGCACGCGCTCTCGCTCGAACAGCTCGCGCGCCGCCGGCAGGTCGACGGCCGGAGCGAGCGCTTCGAGTAGCGCCAACATTCGTGTGTCACCAGATTCGTCAGACATCCGACACCTCCTCCAACAGTTCACGCAGACGTCGGCGGGCGTCGTGCAAGTTCGACTTCACCGTTCCGTCGCTCACCTCGAGCACGCCCGCCACCTCCCGCACGGTGAGCCCGGCCAGATAGTGCAGGCACAGCGCGGAGCGCATCCGGTCCGGCAGCGACGCGACCGCTCGTCGCAGGTCGAGCAGCTCCGTCGTCAGGTCGGCGTCCGGCACGGGCCGGACGGTCGCGAGGATCACCTCACGACGAGATCGGTCGCGCCGGCCGTTCAACAACCGGTTGAACGCCACCCGCCGGACCCAACCGGCCGGATCGTCGAGCGACCCGACCGTCGACCAATCGCGGTCAGCGCTGATGAACGCCTCCTGCACTGCGTCGGCCGCGGACTCCGCGTCGAACGCGACGCCGAGCGAGCGGACCAACCGCTCGTACTCCGAGTCGAAGAGCTGCTCGATCCCCGCCGTCATGACACCATAGACACCCGCCAGCCGAGCCGACGGTTGGGTGAGACGATTCGTGACGCGTCGGCGATCGCTCGGAACATGGCCTGTCGACTGGGCCGCTATTCGGGATCGAGCAGCTTGTGAATCCTGGAGACTCGACGTTGGGTATCTGATCGGCGGATCGGGTCGGTGATGCGCTCCATCCGCAGGCCGGCCAACAGGTAGGGGAGATCGCCCGTGCGGTCCTCGACGGCGATGATCTCGGTGACGCGGAAGGAACCGTCGATACGCCTGACCACGATGCGGTGCTCGGGCTGGCCTTCCAGGGCGACGACGACCTTGCCGCAGTCGGTGAGGTCGCCGGTCGCGTTCGAGATCGACGCTGTACGGATCCGGTCGGTTCAGGCGTCGGTACTCGGTGATGGATCATCGTGACATGGTCAGATCGCCGGAACCGGTTCGGCTTGCCGTGCCGGACGACTTCCGGGCGTTCTACGAGTGTGAGTACGACGGGCAGGTTCGTCGCGCCTTCCTGCTGACCAACTCGAACGAGCAGGCCAACGACGTCGTGCACGACGCGATGATCGGCGTCCTCAAGCGTTGGGGCGACCTCGACAACCCCGGCGGCTATCTCAACCGGTCGGTGATCAACGGTTGCCGAGACGTGGTGCGACGCGATCGGTCGGCGCGTGGTCTGCTGCGTCGCCTCCGCCCGATCGATCACGACCAACCGGAGCACCAGATTCTCGACGACGCCATCGCGGCCCTGCCATTCAACCAGCGGGCAGCCGTGGTCCTCCGCTTCTACGGCGGGTGGACGTCCGCCGAGATCGCCGCCGCGCTCGAGTGCTCACCCAACTCGATCGGACCGTGGATCACCCGCGCCCTCGACACCCTGCGAAAGGAGCTCGCATGACCGACATCGAGACCATCGTCACCGCCCATCTGCGATCGAAGGCCGAGGAGGCGACACCGGTTGCCGACATCGACTCGGTGACGAATGGCCGCGTGCGCCGCGACACGTCGGCCTCCTCGGAGCGGCCCAACCGCACGGTGGCGCTCGTCGCGGCCGCCTCCGTCCTCGTTGTCGGCGCGGGCGGGCTGCTCTGGGTGCAGGGCTCGCGCGACGAGACGGCGACCGCACCGCCCGCCGAGGCGCCGGTCAACTCGTCCGGTCGGACATCAGGGTCGATCGACGACCCGCGGGTGATCGACTTCTCCCCGTGGGTCGATCACGCACTGCCGTGGCCGACTGGGCAACCCTCGGAATACCTGGTCTTCGACATCGCCGCCCTCGATGGCTGGACACAACTGGACCAGACCGGCGGTCACGGGATCGGCGATGGCCCCAGCTATCACTGGGATTCCAACCTGAGCGATCCCGAAGCACGGCAGTTCCATGTCACGATCTCGAACAGCGCCGACTACCCGGTCGAGGTGTCGTCCGGTGCGGCGGTCGACATCAACGGCGTGACCGGGACCCTCGGGGAGGGGGTGGTCTCGTGGCCCCTCGACGACACCCACACCGCGACGGCGACCGAATTCGGCACCACCGACACCGAACGTGTGCTCGCGCTCGTTCGTCGGCTCACCACCACGACCGTGCCGAGCATCTCGGCCCAGGATCCTGTGATCTCGACCGGGGTCCGCGTCGACCCCGACGCCGCCTTCGCTGGCACGGTCGACGGAGTGGCGTGGTCGATATCGGGAACACCGGACGACGTCACCGTCGTGATCGACGACGTTGTCTGGAATACCCTTGGCGATCGTCTGGTCGACCTTGGCGTCCAGATCGGCGAGTTGGGCAGCAACGACTTCTGCGTGTTCGTCGACGGAGTCGTTCTGGATCCCGACGCGACCATCCAACTCGTGCTCTCCGACAGCACGACCATCGGCCTGCCGACCCGGGCCGTCACCGGTGGGCGGTGGTTCGGCGCGTGCCTGCCCTACGCGCTCGATGCGGTCGCCCTCGACGTCACGGCTGCCGACGGCTCCCAACCCGTCCGCTACCCGCTCCACAGCCCCTACCTTCGACCCACCATCGGCGGCATCCAGTCCGCTGGTAACGAGCAGATGATCGGCACGACGACGGCCGTGTCAACTTCGAGCGATCCTGCGGTCGATCAGGCGTCGACCAGCGAGCCAGAAGAGGTGATGCAGTCCGATGGCCCCGATTGGGTGGACGTGTCGACCCCAGCGGCGCTGGTCGACCTGGCCGAGGTGGTCGTGGTCGCGGAGCCGCTCACGACCGAGGAGTCGGTCGTGAGGGAGGATCAATCGACGGAGAACGTCGTCAACCAGTACCGGGCCGTCGACGTCCGTGTCGTCGACGTGTTGGCGGGTGATGGTGTGGAGGTCGGTGACACGCTGAGTGTCGCTCGGGGTGTCACGCGCGTCTACTTCACCGTCAACGGCGCGGGCTCCTGGCGGACCATGGTCGGCGGTGGCTACGCGGGCGCGCTGACCGACCGCCGCTACATCCTCGGCCTCGTTCGCGATCCGGTCATCGACGAGACGCTGTCCACCTGGGGGATCGTCGCCGGTGCCCGCGGGCTGGTCGCGCTCGACGGCGCGGACGGCGACGAACGCGTCGCCAACCCCGCCCAGGGACACGACGGCCAACTCCAGACGCGCTACGCCGGCCAACCTGCCGAAGCGCTCATCAACGAGCTCCGCGCGGGTTAGCGCAGCAGGTGCAGCCTCCGGGGTCGCGGAACGTAGGCGGTAGAGTCCTCGGCCATGAGTGATCTGGCCGAGGCACAACCACCGAGGGCGCACGCTCGAATCGTCTACCACGGCCCGGTGGCACCGCACTGGGAGGTGTACGGCGATTGGGGCGACCGGCAGCTGCTCGACGAGTTCCGTGCCCGCGTGCTGGCCCGGCTCGTGTTGCTGCCCCGTGACGACCCGCAGTTCCGCCGCAACCGTGAGCGGATCGTGCGCGACGCGGAGCGCGAGCTCATCAGCCTCGAGTGGGATCTCGGCCGCACCGACGACGAGTTCTGACCCGACGGTTGCAGCTGCGTCATGGCCGACGAGCGGTATCTCAGCCGTGAGCTGAGCTGGGTCGCCTTCAACGAACGCGTCCTCGCCCTGGCCGCCGAGCCGGGCATCCCGCTACTGGAGCGGGCCAAGTTCTGCGCGATCGCGTCAACCAACCTCGACGAGTTCTTCCAGGTACGCGTCGCCGGCCTCAAGGATCAGATCGTCGCCGGCATCGACCGCCCCTCGATGGACGGCCGCACGCCCACCCAGCAGCTCGCCGCGATCGGCGAGCTGATCCCGGCCTTCGTCGAGCGCCTCGACGAGATCTTCCTCGACCGACTCGTGCCGGAGCTGCGCGCGGAGGGCATCGATCTGGTGTCCTACGCCGACACCACGCACGAGGAACGCCGTGGCCTCGACACGTTCTTCGACGAGCGCGTGTTCCCGGTGCTCACCCCGCTCGCCGTCGACCCCGGCCACCCGTTCCCCTACATCTCCGACCTCGCCCTGTCGCTCGCCGTCATGGTCGCCGATCCCGAGACCGGCGACCGCCGCTTCGCCCGCCTCAAGGTGCCGAACGTGTTCCCCCGCATCGTGCGGGTCGGGCCCGGGCGGTTCATGCCGGTCGAGCAGCTGATCGCAGCCCGGCTCGACCGCCTGTTCGTCGGCATGGTGATCGAGGAGTGGGCGCCGTTCCGGGTCAGCCGCAACGCCGACCTCACGCTCGAAGAGGAAGAGGCCGACGACCTGCTCGAAGCGGTCGAGATGGAACTTCGCCGCCGCCGCTTCAAGCGCGCCGTGCGACTCGAGGTCGCCCACGACGTCGGCACCGACCTGCTCGGCCTGCTCGTGCGCGAACTCGAACTGACGCCCGAGGACGTCACGTTCCATCGCTCGCCGATCGACCTCAGCTGCCTGTGGAGCCTGCTCGAGCTCGAGCGGCCCGACCTCAAGGACGAGCCGTGGCCGCCGGTCACCGCCGGCCGCATCGCCGCCGCCGAAGCCGGGAACCGGCCGATCTTCGACGTCGTGCGACACCGGGCCGTGCTCGTGCACCATCCCTACGAGAGCTTCTCGACGAGCGTCGAGGCGTTCATCAGCCAGGCCGCCGACGACCCGCGGGTGCAGTCGATCAAGATGACGCTCTACCGCGCCGGCGGCGACAGCGCCATCATCCGCGGGCTGATCCGCGCCGCCGAACGCGGCGTGCAGGTGGCCGTGCTGGTGGAGCTCAAGGCGCGCTTCGACGAGGCCACCAACGTCCAATGGGCGCGACAGCTCGAACGGGCCGGCGTGCACGTCGTGTACGGCATGGTCGGGTTGAAGACGCACTCCAAGGTCGTCCTCGTCGTGCGCGACGACGGCGATCAACTGCGGCGCTACTGCCACGTCGGCACCGGCAACTACAACTCGAAGACGGCCCGGATCTACGAGGACCTGGGCATCCTCACCTGTGATCCGGAGATCGGCGCCGACGCCGCCCAGCTGTTCAACCACCTGACCGGCTACAGCCGTACCGACGAGTACCGCACCCTGCTCGTCGCGCCACGCGACCTGCGTCGCCAGCTCAGCGATCTGATCGAGCACGAGTCGTCGTTCGGCGCCGATGGACACATCACGATGAAGTGCAACGGGGTCGCCGACGACGAGATCATCGACGCGCTCTACGCCGCGAGTGAGGCCGGCACGAAGATCGACATGCTCGTACGCGGAGTCTGCTGCCTGCGCGCCGGCGTGCCCGGCCTGTCGGAGAACATCAGGGTGCGCAGCGTGCTCGGCCGGTTCCTCGAACACAGCCGCATCTACCGGTTCGCCCACGGCAACGTGCTGGCCGACGATCCAGACGGCGGGCGGATCGACGGCGCAGCTGCCGACGCCATCCACCTGATCGGCTCGGCAGACCTGATGCCGCGCAACCTGGTCCGCCGCGTCGAAGTGCTCGTGCCGATCATCCACCCTCGGCATACGGCGTGGCTCGATCAGGCCTTGCAGTTCGGCCTCGACGACGACGTGGTGGCGTGGGAGCTCCAGGCCGACGACGCCTGGGCCCGAATCGGTCCACGTGACACCTTCGTGCCGCACCCGCAAGAGCGCATGTACCGATGGACGGTGGAGCAGCAGCTCCAGGGCCGGGTCTGAGTGAAACTTGGCCCTGAGCGGGGCCAAATCGAACACAGTTCGCCGACTTTCACCTCACTGTTCACCGCTCGTTCACGTTTGTTCGGGTCGTCGTTCACCTCGCATCCGTACCGTTCGCGCCGTCGATCGGACCTGTTCCGCCCGGCATCGTGAACGACATGTGAACCAACCCCCCGACAGGAGTCAACGCGTGAACACTTCCAGGCGCCGAATCTTTGCTGGCGCGATTGCACTGACCCTCGTCGCCGCCGCGTGCGGCAGCGACGACGACAACGGCAGCGACGCGACCGATGCCCCCGCCGGCACGGATGCTCCGGCTGGTACCGACGCCCCGGCCGGCACCGAGGGCGGCGGGGCCGTCGAGGTCTCGGGCACGCTGATCGGCGCCGGCGCGTCGTCGCAGCAGGCTGCGATGACCGGCTGGCAGGCCGGCTTCCAGACCGCGAACCCCGACTCCACGGTCGAGTACGACCCGGTTGGCTCGGGCGGAGGCCGCGAGACGTTCCTCGCCGGCGGCGCCCAGTTCGCCGGTTCCGACGCCCCGCTCAAGGACGAGGAGTACGAGGCCTCGCTCGACAGCTGCGCCGGCGACCAGGGTGCGATCAACCTCCCGCACTACATCTCTCCGATCGCCATCGCCTACAACCTGCCAGGCGTCGGCGCGCTGAACCTGTCGCCCGACGTGCTCGCCGGCATCTTCACCGGTGCGATCACGACGTGGAACGACGACGCGATCGTCGCCGACAACCCGGATGCTGAACTTCCTGACACGACGATCAATCCGGTGCACCGCTCGGACGAGTCGGGCACGACGCAGAACTTCACCGACTACCTGAGCGCCACCGCTCCCGACGTGTGGACCTACGGCGCCATCCAGGCGTGGGACGACGACGGCCCCGGCGGCGGCGAAGGCGCACCCCAGACCTCGGGTGTGGTCGCCGCGATTACCGCCGGTGAGGGCTCGATCGGGTACGCCGACGCTTCCCAGATCGGTGGCCTCTCGGCCGCCAGCATCAAGGTCGGCGAGGAGTGGGTGGCTTACAGCCCCGAAGCGGCGGCCAAGCTGGTCGATGTCTCCGAGCGGGTGCCGGGGCGCGGCGAGTACGACTTCTCGTTCTCGCTCACCCGTGACACCACCGAGTCGGGCGTGTACCCGCTGGCCCTCGTCAGCTACCACATCGTCTGCCTGCAGTACGACAGCCAGCAGACCGTCGACCTCGTGAAGTCGTTCATGCTGTACGTCGGCTCCGAAGCGGGCCAGGCTGCCGCGGCGGAGGCCGCTGGCTCGGCCCCGATCACGGCCGAGGTCCAAGCGCAGCTCGCCGAGGCCGTCAATCAGATCAGCGTCGGATCCTGACCGTCGCCTGTTGAACGTCATCTGATCCGAGTGGGCGGGCCGGCGCGATCGGCCCGCCCACTACGGTTCCCGACAGCCCTCCCCCTTGCCAGGAGACATCCTTGACCACAGTCCACCTCCCGACGGACGAACCCTCCGTCGACGGCGACTCCACATCGACCAGCCGCCTCGGGGATCGGATGTTCGGCGGCATCTCCAAAGGCGCCGGCATCCTCATCCTGGTCACCCTGGCCGCCGTCGCCATCTTCCTCGTCACCGAAGCCGTCCCGTCGTTCACGTCGGCCGACGAGTTCCGGGAATCGTTCGTCTCCTATGTCGGCCCGCTCGTGTTCGGCACGATCTGGGCGGCGTTCCTGGCGCTGCTCATCGCGGTCCCCTTCGCCGTGGCAGTCGCGCTGTTCATCAGCCACTACGCGCCTCGCCGGATCGCCCGCGTGCTCGGCGACTTCATCGACCTCCTCGCCGCGATCCCGAGCGTCGTGTACGGCATCTGGGGGATCAGCGTGCTCGCCCCCGTCCTCGCCCGCAGCGTGTACCCCTGGCTGGAGGACAACCTCGGCTTCATCCCGCTCTTCAAGGGCCCGGCGTCGTCGTCGGGGCGCACGATCATGACCGCGGCGATGGTGCTCGCCGTCATGATCCTCCCGATCATCACCGCGATCTCCCGTGAGGTGTTCCTCCAGACGCCCCGCCTGCACGAGGAGGCGTCGCTCGCCCTCGGGGCCACCCGCTGGGAGATGATCCGCCAGGCGGTGCTGCCGTACGGCCGATCGGGTGTGATCAGCGGCGCCATGCTCGGCCTCGGTCGGGCGCTCGGTGAGACGATGGCCGTGGCGATCATCCTCTCGCCCGCCGACATCATCACCGTCAACGTGATCAGCAACCAGAACCCGAACACGATCGCCGCCAACATCGCGTTGAAGTTTCCCGAATCGTCCGGACTCGACGTCAACCGGCTGATCGCCACCGGCCTGGTGCTGTTCGTCATCACCTTCGGGGTCAACGTGTTCGCCCGCCGGATCGCCGACACCGGGTTCTCGGGGCGTGAGGGATGAGCCTCACGATGGCCGAACGGCCCACGGCGGTCCCGCCATCGCCCAACCAGGCGATGACCCACAACACGATCGGGCGAGGGCTGCACCTTGCCATCGGTCTCGGCGCGGTCGCCGTCGGCGCCCTGTCGTGGGCACCGGAGGGCGCACCGAACTGGGCGCGTTGGATCGTGGTCGGCATCGTCGCGTACTGCCTCGCGATCTACGGATTCTCGCGGCGGATCGAAGGCAAGCGTCGGGCCACCGATCGCTTCGTGACCGCCGTGGTCACCTGTGCCTTCGCGATCGTGGCGATCCCGCTCGCGTCGGTCGTGTGGACCGTCGTGTCGAACGGCTGGAACCGGCTGGACGCCGAGTTCTTCACGTCGTCGATGCGTAACGTCGTCGGCGAGGGCGGCGGCATCTCCCACGCCATCGTCGGCACGATCCTGGTCACCGGGATCGCCGCGCTGATCTCGGTGCCGTTCGGCCTCTTCACCGCGATCTACCTCGTCGAATACGGCGGCAAGTCGCGCCTGGCCAAGGCGATCACCGCGATGGTCGACGTGATGACCGGTATCCCCTCCATCGTCGCCGGTCTCTTCGCCTACGCGCTGTTCGTGCTGGCGTTCGGCCCCGGCACCCGCTCCGGCATCGCCGGCTCGGTCGCCCTGGCCGTGCTGATGACCCCGGTCGTCGTCCGCTCGAGCGAGGAGATGCTCCGGTTGATCCCGAACGAACTGCGCGAGGCGTCGCTCGCGCTCGGCGTGCCCAAGTGGAAGACGGTCGTCAAGGTCGTGCTCCCGACGGCGATCGCCGGCATCATCACCGGCATCACGCTCGCCATCGCTCGCGTGATCGGCGAGACCGCGCCGCTGCTCGTCACCGCCGGGCTGGCACAGGGAATGAACAAGAACCCGCTCGAGGGTCGCATGACCACGCTGCCGGTGTACACCTACTACCAGTACGTCCAACCCGGCCTTCCCCCCGAGGCCGGGCAGGACCGGGCCTGGACGGCGGCACTCGTGCTCATCCTGATGGTGCTGGTGCTGTTCGTCCTCGCCCGAATCCTCGCCACCGTCTTGAAGCCGAAGGGACTCCGCTGACGTCATGTCCGAGATCCGCACCACTCCCGCCCCTGCCACCCCTCCCACCCCGGTCGCACCAGCGACCGGAGCTGCCTACGATGACCGTTCAGCGCCCACGACTGGAGATCGAGCAATGACCGAGCAGACCGAGGCGATCTTGGCCGTCGGCGATGCGCGCCCTGCCACGTCGATCTCCGACAACGAACGCATCATCGTGCGCGATCTCAACATCTACTACGGCGACTTTCTGGCCGTGAAGGGTGTCGACATGGACATCGAGCCGCGCTCGGTGACCGCGCTGATCGGTCCATCGGGTTGTGGCAAGTCGACGTTCCTGCGCTCGCTCAACCGGATGCACGAGGTCATCGACGGCGCGCACGTGAAGGGGTCGGTGCTGCTCCACGGCCTCGACCTGTACGGGCCGGGCGTCGACCCGGTCGCCGTGCGCCGCAAGGTCGGCATGGTGTTCCAGCGGCCGAACCCGTTCCCGACGATGTCGATCGGCGACAACGTCCTGGCGGGCAAGCGGCTGAACAGCAAGCGGCTCAAGAAGGCAGAGGCCGACGAGCTCACCGAGAAGTCGCTCCGTGGCGCCAACCTGTGGAACGAGGTGAAGGATCGGCTCGACAAGCCCGGTTCGGGGCTGTCGGGCGGACAGCAGCAGCGCCTGTGCATCGCGCGTGCGATCGCCGTCGAGCCCGACGTGTTGCTGATGGACGAACCGTGCTCGGCGCTCGACCCCATCTCCACCCTCGCCATCGAATCGTTGATGAACGAACTCAAGCAGACGTACACGATCGTGATCGTCACCCACAACATGCAACAAGCGGCCCGCGTGTCGGACCGCACGGCGTTCTTCACGATCGACGGGACCGGTCTGCCCGGCCACGTCGTCGAGATGGACGACACCGAGACGATCTTCTCCAACCCCAAGGAACAAGCGACGGTCGACTATGTCACCGGGAGGTTCGGCTGATGTCCAACGATCTGCGCGCCGACTACCACGAACAACTCGACGACATCCAGACCGGCATCGCCCGGCTGTCTGCCGGCGTCACCGAACTGGTGCCGCGCGTCACCGGCATCCTGCTCGAAGGCGACCTGGAGAGTGCCGAGTACGTGATCCTCGGCGACGACGCCTACGACGCCCGAAGTTTGGAGCTGGAGGAGGCGTGCTTCCGGATCATCGCCCTGCAGGCGCCGGTGGCCGTCGATCTGCGCGCGGTCGTGTCGGCGATCAAGATCATCGCCGACGTCGAGCGCTCGGCCGACCTCTGCGTGAACATCTGCAAGGCCGCTCGCCGGATCTACGGCCACCAACTCGACCCGCACCTGCGCGGTGTCATCCAGAAGATGGGCAACCAGGCCCAGGCGCTGTTCAAGGAGGCCACCGAGGCCTACCTGAACTTCGACGGACCCCGCGCCGCCGCGCTGCGCGACATGGACACGTATCTCGACGATCTGCACCGCCAGTTCATCCAGATCATCTTCGAGAGTCACGCCGCGGGGACGATCGATCTCCAAGTTGCCGTGCAGCTCGCGGTCGTCGCCCGCTTCTACGAGCGCATCGGCGACCACGCCGTGAACGTGGGCGATCGCACCCAGTACATCGTGAGTGGGTGGGTTCCCTCCAAGCCGTACGCGGAGAGCGACAACGAACCGCCGACGGCGTCCTCGATGCCAGCGTCCGATTGAGTATCCGGCCGTGATCGGTCTCGCCGTCGCCCTCGTCGTGGGGATGGCCCTGGGCGCGGTGCTCGCGATCGCCATCTCCCGGCGGACCGCATCCGCGGCCGCCGGCCCGCGCCCGCCCGAGGCGATCGCTCCCGTTCCCGAACGCTCCGCGGCGCAGCCGGTCGCCAAGGACGACGTGACCCAACTGCTGCGCGACGCGATCCAACGCCTCGAGCTCGGCGTGGTGGTGTCGACGGCGGACGGGACGATCGCGTATCGCAACGAATCCGCGTCGGTGCTGCGCGGGACGCACATCGGCGTGCTCGTCGACGAGCACATCGAGTCGAACCTCGCCCTGGCCCGGGCCGGGCAACGCTCGACCCGGATGGTCGATCTCCACGGCCCACCGCGTACCTGGCTGGCCATCCAGTCGGAGCCGTTGCCGAACGGCGGTGCGGTCGCCACCATCCAGGACGTCAGCGAGCGGATGCGGACCGAGGCGATGCGCACCGACTTCGTGACCAACATCTCTCACGAGCTGAAGACACCCGTCGGCGCGCTCGCCGTGCTCGCCGACGCCATCGACGGTGAGGACGATCTCGAGATCGTCCATCGTGTCGTGCAGCGCATCGTCGACGAAGCCCATCGTGCCGTCAACACGATCGACGACCTGCTCCGCTTGTCCCAGATCGAATCGACCCGCCACGGTGACGACGTCGTCGATCTGTGCGCCGTGGTCGCTCAGGCGATCGGGCGGGGCCGCGTCGCTGACGGCGGGCGGGGGATCGAGGTGATGTCGTTCGAGCCCAGCGTTCCGGTCCTGGTCGTCGGCGACGAACGGCAGCTCACCTCGGCGATCGGGAACCTGGTCGAGAACGCGGTCAAGTACAGCAAGGAGGGCGGTGTCGTGCAGGTGCGCTGCCGGCGCTCGGAGTCGTGGGTCGAGGTGATGGTCGCCGACCAGGGCATCGGGATCCCCGAGCGCGACCTCGATCGGATCTTCGAGCGCTTCTACCGGGTCGACAAGGCCCGCAGCCGCGACACCGGCGGCACCGGTCTGGGTCTCTCGATCGTGCGGCACGTGGCGAGCAACCACGGCGGTGACGTGTTGGTGTCGTCCGAGGAGGGCGAGGGTTCGACGTTCGTGTTCCGGCTGCCGAGCTCGCTCCTCGTGCCCACTGGGGATGCCACTGGCGACGGCGAGGAGCACGATGACGAGGGTGAGCGCGAGGCCCTGAGCAACACGAGCGACCAGAGCGAGCGAGCGGAACGGAGCGGTGCGAATGAGTGAAGCCACGATCTTGGTGGTCGAGGACGAGGCGAGCTTCGTCGAGGCGTTGTCGATCGGGCTGCGGCGCGAGGGATTCGACGTGGTGGTCGCGGTCGACGGCTCCGAAGCGCTCGATCGGTTCGACGACATCCAGCCCGACCTCGTGCTGCTCGACGTGATGCTGCCGAAGGTGTCGGGCCTCGAAGTGTGCCGTCAGCTGCGCAAGCGGACGCAGATCCCGATCATCATGGTGACAGCGAAGAGCGCCGAGATCGACACGGTCGTCGGTCTGGAGGTCGGCGCCGACGACTATGTCACCAAGCCGTACCGCATCCGCGAGCTCGTCGCGCGCATCCGGGCCGTGTTGCGTCGCGCCGATTCCACCGGGCCCAGTCCCGTCGTCACACCCGGCACGATCCGAGTCGGCGACGTCAGCATCGATCCGGACGAGCACCGGGCCTCGGTGAACGGCGACGACGTCGCCCTCCCGCTCAAGGAGTTCGAGCTCCTGCACCTGCTGCTCGCCAACGCGGGGCGGGTGCTGCCGCGAGAGACGCTGATCGACCGGGTGTGGGGCACCGACTACGTCGGCGACACCAAGACCCTCGACGTGCACGTGAAGCGACTCCGGTCGAAGATCGAGCCCGACCCCACCAACCCGACCCGCATCGTCACCATCCGCGGCCTCGGCTACAAGTACGAACGCGTCTGACCGTCCCCCCGACAATCCACGTTTGCGTCGGGATCTGGTCACACCAGTCGGTGCGGAATCCCGACGCAAACGAAGATTTCGTAGTCTCGGCTGCGTGATGTCGAAGTTCCAGCGCCTCGCCGTCACCCATGCGTTGATGATGGGCGGAGACGCGGCGATGATCGTCGCGCTCGCCGACTCACTTTTCTTCAACATCGAGCTCGATGCGGCGCGCTCGCAGGTGATGCTCTTCCTCGCGCTGAGCTTCGCGCCGTTCCTCGTGATCGCCCCGTTGATCGGGCCGCTGATCGACCGTGTCGCCGGCGGTCGCCGCCTGGTGATCCAGCTCGTCGCCGGCGCCCGCGTCGTCATCATGATCCTGATGGCGAGCTACCTCGACGCGCTCGCGCTGTTCCCGCTGGTGTTCGCGTCGCTCGTGCTGCAGAAGACCTACGTCGTGTCGAAGTCGGCGCTCGTCCCCTCGACCGTGCGGACCCACGACGAGCTCGTCGAGGCGAATGCGAAGCTCGGCCTCATCTCGGGCCTGACCGGAGCGATCGCTGTGGTGCCCGCGGGGATCCTGCTGAAGCTCGTCGGAGCGCCGGCGACGCTCTGGTACGGCGCGCTGATCTTCGGCGCCGCGTTGTACGCCGCGACGCGTCTGCCACCCGAGGTCGTGGCCGCCCACGACGCCGACCAGGAGGAGGCCACCCAACTCCACGCGTCGAGCCTCCAGCTCGGGGCCATCGCGATGACCGTGCTGCGGGCCAACGTGGGATTCACGTTCTTCCACCTCGCGTTCTGGCTGCGCAGCCAGGACCAGGGCGCGCTCTGGTTCGCGGCCGTCGTCGGCGTTGCGGCGCTGGCGTCGATGGTCGGGAACGCGATTGCACCGATGCTGCGCGGCCGGATCAGCGAGGAGTCGATGCTCAGCGTGTCCCTCGTCGTGTCGGCCGCGACCGGTCTGGCGGTGGCGGTGCTGGGTGGCCCGGTCGGCGCGGTGATCCTGGCGGCGATCCTCAACCTCGTGGCGGCGCTCGGCCGGCTGAGCTTCGAGAGCATGGTGCAACGCGACGCGCCGGGGGCCAATCAGGGCCGCGCCTTCGCCCGCTTCGAGTCGCGCTTCCAGCTCGCCTGGGCGGTCGGCGCGTTCCTGGCCGTGGCCATCCAGGTGCCGGGCCGGATCGGGTTCCTCATCGTCGGGGTGGCCGCCGGGGTGGCGATGCTGTACATGATCGCCCGGCGCAACGGACGTGACTTCAGCCGTCGCTCACCCGGGCGAGCCAGAGGCCAGGGGCCTCGATCTCGTTCGGCGTCGGCACGGCCTCGGCCGAGGTGAACAGCGGCTCCAACCCGTGTTCACCGGCGCGGTCGACCACGCCCTGGACGAACTGCTTGCCGCGGGCCGTTTGCTCGGTGCCCAACCGGATGCCGAGCAGACGCTCGACGAACACGTCGTCGGGTGTCGCCTCGGCCCGACGGCGCCTGGCCGCCTCGGCGATCTGAAGGGCGTTGCCCCCGATCACGCGGACTGCAACCGCGTCGACCACCCAGTCGATCACGCCGATCGTGACCGCCACCGCGGTGTCGAGCAACGGCTCCATGTCGATCTGCTCCTGCGAGCGCACCGCGCCGAGCAGCACCTCGGGATCACCGAAGGCTGCCTGCATCGCCGCCATCGGATCACCGCCGGCGATGTCGAGCGACGTCAGCTTGTCGGTGATCGCCGACGGATCGGGCCGGAACGCGCCGACATGGCGCTGCACGAGTGTGCGCAGGTGATCGGCGACGTGCGGGATCGAGAACAGCGTCAGCCCGGCGAGCTCGTGGGAGATCACCCAGAGCCGCATCTCGTCGAGATGGATCGACCAGTCGTCGGCGAACCGATCGATCGTCGACGGGACGAACACGAGCGACGGCGTGGCGCGGGGGATCGGCAGGTCGTACACGCCGAACGCGCTCCGGGCCAGCGTGCCGACCATCGAACCGACGCTCATGCCGAGCATCGCCGGCGCCATCATCTTGCCGAGCCCCGCCATCATCTGGGCCATCGGATCGTCGGTGGTCGCCGGAACATCGTCGCTCGAACCGAGCGAGGTGGCGAGCTCGGTGAACAGCGGCCGGTACGCGTCGAGCGTCTGCAACGCCCACTGTTCGGGCGTCGCGACGGACGGCTCGATCGCCGGGACGTCGAGCTGCATCACGTCGGCGACGTGGAGCCGGGCGATGTCGGCCAGCTCGGCGTACTTGATGCGCACGCTCGGGTCGACGTTCGGTGTGGTGACCGCGCCCGGGGCGCCGGGCAGCATGCCGCCACCGGTGGCCGACAGCAGCGCGAACTGGCGGGCCGCGTCCCAGTTCAGCGGGCCCTGCCCTGACAGTGCCTTGGCCAGGTCGCCGAACATCGGCAACCCGGCGAACGGGTTGAGCGCATCGTTGGCATCGTCGTCATCGGCCACGCCCTCGATGCTACGGCAGGTATCCGTCGTCTCGGCCGAGACAGTCGATGGAGCCGCTGTCCTCGGCTCTAACGTGCTGCCATGGTTGTCACCGATGCTCCGTCCACGCGGGTCCTGCGCGTGGCGTTGACGGGTGCGGAGAGCCCGCTCGGGCAGCGGGTGATCCGGCAGCTCGGTGAAGCCGGTGCGGTCATCGACGTGCTCGACCTCGACGATCTGATCCTCGGCGGCGAGGTGATCGCAGCTGATCGGGCCGACGTCGTGGTCGACCTCGGCAGCAGCGACTACGACGCCCGTGCCGCCCAGCGCGAGAGCAGCACCTGGTTCACCACCGCCACGTTGGCCGCGGCCGATGCGGTGCGGGCCGACCACGTCGTGTTCGTCTCCTCGGCGATGGTCTACGGGGCCTCCGCCAACAACGCGGTGCCGCTCACCGAGGAAGCCGTGCTGCGCCCCGACGTCGAGTTCGTGTTCGCCCGCCAGCTGGCGTCGGCCGAAGAGCTCGTCGAGCAGTGGCGCCTCGCCACCGGCGACCGCTCCACCACGGTGCTGCGCCCTGCCATCGGGGTCGCCGCCGACGGGAGCTCGCGGCTGGCGACGGCGTACGTGTCGGGACTGGGGCGCCGTCTCGCCGAGGACGATCCGCCGTCGCAGTTCCTGCACCTCGACGACCTCGCGTCCGCGATCGCCGCGGCCGTGGCTCAGCGGCTCGACGGCGTCTTCAACGTCGCCCCCGACGGCTGGGTCGCCGGCGAACGCGTCCGCGCGCTGTCGGGCGAGCGCCCGCACCTGCCGCTGCCGGATCGCGCGGCCGAGGTCGTCAGCCGGCTGCGTTGGCGGTTCCAGCGCGGCCCGATCCCGCCCGGCCTGCGCTCGTACACGCTCGAGTCCTGGGTCGTCGCCAACGGCCGGCTCCGAACGAGCGGCTGGCAGCCGACGGTCACCAACGAGCAGGCCTACGTCGAGAGCACCGAGTCGAGGTGGTGGACGATGATCTCCCCGAAGCGCCGCCAGGAGCTGACGCTCGGCGGAGGAGTCCTTGGCGCGCTGCTCGGAGTGCTGGCTCTCGGCGTGCTCGGCCGGCGCTGGCACCGCAGCCGACGCCAACTCAGTCGTCGCTGAAACCGGCGAGCTCGACCAGTTCGCCACCATCGATCTCGGCGACGAGCGCACCGTCGCCGTCGACGACGAGCGCACCATCGGGGATGTCGAGCATCGACAGGACGGCCCAGGTGCAGTGGTAGGTCATCTCGTCGGTCTGCACCGTCACCCGGTCGTCGGCCAGCGGGAGCGCGGCCGCGACGTGCGGGACGTCGGCGTGGAAGTGCGGCGCCGAGGCCACCTCGTTCGGGATGGCGATCAGCCTGGTGAGGAGGAGCGCGGGCGTCGGCAACCGCTTCACATCACGCTCGGCACTGGCGAGCGCCACCGGTGAGCTGGCCGCCGGCGACACCGCCACGTAGGCCGGCATCGTCGTTGCGCTGAGCATCGTGGCCTCGTCGCCCGGGCGAGGCGTGGTCGTCACGACGAGCACGGCGACGAGTGCCACCATCAGGGTTCCCGATGCGACCACGAGCCCGAGGGTGTGGTTCGGCCGGCCGGCCCGATCGTCGACGTGGGCGCGCGGGCCGAGCTCGGACGGGTGCCGCCACGTTCGCTCGTGCGGGGGGATCGGGCCGGGCTCCACGAGTGACGCAGACTAGTGGCGGTGGGTGCCCGTGGGTCCGCGGGCCCCGAGAGAGCCCGTGATCGCTGGCTTGACATCATCGGTACGATCCCTGGGGTGACCAGCCGCACCGAGTCGATGACGGATCTCGATTGGCTCGCCCTGACCGACGGCGAGCTCCCGGTCGGTGAGGCGTACGAGTGGGCGGTGTTGCCCGGATGCGGGGCGGTCGTGCTGTTCAGCGGCACCGTGCGCGACCACGCCGAGGGACGCACCGACGTGCAACACCTCACCTACGAGGCCTACGAGGATCAGGTGCTCGCCCGCTTCGCCGAGATCTGCAGCGAGACGCGGCGGCGGTGGCCCGGCACCGGTCGAATCGTGGTGTGGCATCGCACCGGGCGGCTCGTGGTCGGCGAGTCGTCGGTGATCACCGTCGTGTCCGCCCCCCACCGGGGCGAAGCGTTCGAAGCGGGACGGTTCACGATCGACGCCCTCAAGGAGTCCGCGCCCATCTGGAAACACGAGGTGTGGGCCGACGGCGCCGACTGGGGCACGGGCGCGAACGATGTCACGCGGATCGACAGCTCAGCGGTCGGCGGAGCCTGAGTGTCGACCGGCGTCGTCATCGCGATCGCGCTCGCCATTGCGGTGCTCGTGCTCGTGATCGTCGGGCTGTCGCGCCGCCGCGCCCCCGACGACCACGTCGAAGCATTCCGACGTCAGATCGACGCGCTCTCACCGGAGGCACGCCGTCCGACGATCGGCAAGATGAACCCACCGGAAACACCGCCGGCAGACGATGATGGTGCCGATGCTCCGTGACGTGCCCCCCACGATGACCTGCCACACCCCCGGAGCCCGTCATGGCACGTGACCTCGCGATCGACCTCGGCACCGCCAACACGCTCGTGTACATGAAGGGCCGCGGCATCGTGCTCAACGAGCCGTCGGTGATCGCCCTCAATCGCCAGACGGGCGAGGTGTTGGCGACCGGACGCGAGGCGTGGCAGATGATCGGCCGCACCCCCGGCTACATCGTCGCCGTGCGGCCCCTCCGCGGTGGCGCGATCACCGACTTCGAGATCACCGAACGGATGATCCGCCTCCTGCTCCAGCGGGTGGGCGTCAGCCGCTTCACCCGCCCCAAGGTCGTCATCTGTGTGCCGTCGGCGATCACCGAGGTCGAGCGCCGCGCCGTCACCGACGCCGCCCGCCGCGCCGGTGCCGCCGACGCCAACCTGATCGAGCAGCCCATGGCAGCAGCGATCGGTGCGGACCTCCCGATCGACGAGCCGGTCGGCAACATGGTGATCGACATCGGCGGCGGCACGAGCGAGACCGCGGTGATCAGCCTCGGCGGCATCGTCGCCCTGGAGGCGGTGCGGGTCGGTTCGTTCGACATCGACGCGGCGATCCAGAACTACGTCCGCCGCGAGCACGGCATCGCGATCGGTGAACGCACGGCCGAGGAGATCAAGGTGGCGATCGGTTCGGCCGACCCGACCCACGACGAGAACCAGGCCGAGGTGCGCGGCCGCGACCTGATGTCAGGCCTCCCGAAGACCGTACTGCTGACCCCCGAGGAGGTCCGCTTCGCGATCGAGGACGTCATCTCCTCGATCGTCGCGTCGGTGATCCGCTGCCTGTCGAAGGCCCCGCCCGAGTTGTCGCAGGACTTCCTCGTGCGCGGCATGTATCTCGTCGGCGGCGGCGGCCTGCTGCGCGGCTTGGCCGAGCGCATCGAGCGCGAGACCGAGGTTCCGGTGCGCATGTCGAACGTGCCGCTCGAAGCGGTCGTGCTCGGGGCCGGACACGTGATCGAGCACTACGAGGCGTTGAAGGGCATGTTCATGGGGGCGCGCCGCTGACGGCCGAGCGGTCCGCGGACACGCTGTCCGGTGAGTTCCGAGACGAGCTCGCCCGCCGCCCGCGTTCTCCTCGCCCCCAGGTTTGTGGCAGT
Organism: uncultured Ilumatobacteraceae bacterium; assembly: GCA_964651825.1. Classification (GTDB taxonomy): domain Bacteria; phylum Actinomycetota; class Acidimicrobiia; order Acidimicrobiales; family Ilumatobacteraceae; genus Sva-07. Next base: position 34,023 of record CAZYWK010000039.1, read on the forward strand.
CGTTCGGCCGACCCGTGAGCGTTCGGGCTGCCACAAAACTGGGCGCCGACGTTTGTGGCAGTCGTTCGGCCGACCCGTCGGCGTTTGGGCTGCCACAAACGTGGGACGGGGTGACGGGTTGGGACGGGGCGACGAGCAGGGGGAGGGGACTGGGTCGCCTGATCAGGCGGGGGCGAAGCGCGCGATCGGGCCGTTGTTG
>CAZYWK010000040.1:0-19830 GCA_964651825.1 uncultured Ilumatobacteraceae bacterium
CCCCGTCCCCAAACGCACGACCCGTTCGTTCTGGCCCCGTCCCCAAACGCACGAGCGCTCCTACGTGGAGCGTTGGGCGCGGCGGAGCTGGCGCCAGCCGAAGGCGCCGGCGCCGATCAGTGCACCGTTGTCGCCGAGGCGCGACGGGGTGATGCGGGCCCCGCGGCTGTAGGGCAGCTGCGCGTGTTCTTCGAGCGCCGCCTGGGCGGAGTGGAAGAACGTCGCCGCGAAGTGGCGGGCGATCGTGCCGCCGACCACGACGAGTGTCAGGTCCAACGTGTTGCACACGGTCGCCGCTGCCCGGCCGACGAGCATCCCGGTCCGTTGCATGATCTCGTACGTCGGCTCGGTCGGCGGGCGGCCGGTGATCGACTCGATCGCGGCCCCGGACGCCTCGGCATCGAGGCAACCCTGCGCCCCGCACACGCATCGGCGGCCGCTCGGCTCGACGATGATGTGGCCGACCTGACCGGCGTATCCCGACGCGCCGTCGAGCAGGTCGCCGTCGAGCACGAGGCCGCCGGCGACCGATTCCGACACCGTGATCGTGCAGAAGTTCTGATGCCCCTGGGCTGCGCCGAGCCACCCCTCGGCGAGCGCCAGCACCTTGGCGTCGAGGTCGCCGTGCACCGGGAGACCGGTCAGCTCACGCAGCCGGGCACGCAACGGGAAGTCACGCCACGACACGATCCCCGCCGGCGAGACCATCTCCAGGTTCCGGGCGACGGGCCCGACCGAGCCGACGCCGACGCCGACGACGCGCACGCCGTGATGCTCGCCGGCGACCGTCAGCAACTCCGTGATCATCGTGGCCAGGTTCGTGTAGTGCGATTCCGGCCCGACGTCACGCTCGACGACGACCGAGGCCCGGTCGACGAGCGAGCCGCTGGGGGTGACCAGTGCGGCTTCGAATCGTTCGGCGTTGATGTCGACGGCGAGGACGACGCTTCCCGACGTCGGCGGCTTGACAGCGGCGACCGGCTCCGCAGCCGAGCTCTCGTCGAGCACGTCTGCGGACGCGTCGCCGGCCGGTTCGTCCCTCGAGGTCTCGGAATCGATCGACATGGCGCCGAGGGACGGTAGCGCTCACGGGCCGCAGACGAAATTCACCGGATGTCCGGATTCGCGCTCCACCCGCGCCACCTCGGTGCCGATACATCAGCCGTTCGGCGCGTCGCACATCGCCCGAGCACGACGAGATGAGACGGTTCGCCCGCCGCCCGGGATCCGAACGGCATGGATCCGAGAGCCTGCCGACGCTCCGCGCCCGGCGGGTGGCGCTCGCCGCGCTCGCGGTGGGCGGACTCGCCGTTGTGGTGTCGAGCCAGACCGTGAAGGCCCAGGACCCACCGCCGAGCGACACGACCCCGGCCACGCCGACGACGATCGCTCCGGCCACCGTCCCGCCGACGACCGTCGCTCCCAGCACCGCCGCACCGACGACCGTCCCCTCGACGACGGCGGCACCGTCGAGCCCGGCGCCGGCCGAGACCGTGGCCGCCACGACCGTCGCGCCCGCGACCGAAGCCGTGCCGCCCACCACGGCTGCGCCGGCACCCGCCGCGCCCGCGCAAGCCCACGTCACCGTCCAGTCCGGCCAGGTCGGTCACATCCTGGCGACGATCCGGTACATGGAGTCGCGGGGCAACTACACGATCCCACCGAACAAGGGCAACGCGTCGGGCGCCTACCAGTACATCGGGTCGAGCTGGAACAACTACGGCGGCTACTCCGCCGCCTACCTCGCGCCGCCGTGGGTCCAAGACGAACGGGCGGCTGCCGACGTCAATCGGTTCCTCGCCCAGTGGAACAACGACGTCTCGATGATCCCGGTGATGTGGTACTACCCGAAGGCTGCCCGGATCCCCGAGTTGATGGACGTCGTGCCGGTGCCGTCGGCCGGCAACGTCCTCACGATCCGCGAGTACCAGCAGCGCTGGCTCGCCGTGTTCTCGTTCATCTCCGGCCAACCGGTGCCCGCAGCACTCACCTACGCCGATGCGCTCGCCCGGGCCGGCCTGCCGCCGACCGTGCCCCCGTCCGACGACGGCTCGGTGAAGGTCACGTTCCCGGTCCTCGGCCCGAGCCGGGTCGCCGCCCCCGATTGCGAGCAACCGGAGGCCGCGGTCGCCGGGCTCTGCTCCGACTCCGCCCCCGGGATCGTGTTCGGTGTGAAGCTCCAGCCGGTGCTCGCCGTGCACGACGGCGTCGTCACCGACGTGGCCGACAGGCCGGGTGCACCGATCGCGGTCACGATCACCGACGTCACCGGTCGCATCTACACCTACTCCGGTTTCAACGACGACAATCCGGGCACGAACGACGGTGGCGCGCCGCCGCACCTGCGCCTGAGCGCGCTGGCGATCGTGGGCCAGTCGGTGCGGGCGGGCCAGGTGCTCGGCTTCATGGGCGACACCGACCCCCTCCCGATCGACGTCCGCGCCGACGACGTACCGACCGATGCCACCGTGCAGCTCGACCCGAACGCGGTCGCACCGCACATCCGCCTCACGATCAGCGAACTCGACGGCACGCCCCTCGACGCGTACGGTCCGGTGCTCGATGCCCTGTTCCGCCAGGCCTGCTCGGTGGCGATCGGGCCGTGGATCCAGCCGCCGTCGGGCATCGGCCTCGGCACCGTGACGATCGAGACGACCGACGACGACCGGGCCATCGACTCGCAATGGGACATCACCTCCACCGGCCAGGTGACGGCGGCCGGCTGGGCGGCGATGATCTATCCCAACGAGGGCTGCACGTTCACCCCGCCCGACACCCACGGCCCGGGCGCGGCGGGCTTCGGCGGCATCATGCTCGACTGGATCGCCCCATTCGACCTGCCGACCTCCATCTGGATCGAGCTCGCCCTCCGCGATGACGCCGCGACCCCGCCCGTCCCGGTCCGCCGCGGCTGAAATGATCGGCTCGGCGGGTCAGTCGACGCGGCGGGCGGTTTCGACGAGGTTGATCTCGTAGAGGACCTCGTCGAGGGCGTCGGCAGCGCTGATGGCGGCGAAGCGCTGCGGCTGCTCGGGCGTGCAGCACGACGGCACCGGCGACAGCACGGTCCACGGCCGGGGATGGCAGAACTGCACGACGCTGTACCGCTCGCCCTCGTAGGCGGGATCGGCGACTACACGGTGCCAGCCGATCGGGATCTGCCCGTTCGTCAGCCGTTCGAGCATGATCCCGGTGTTGACGATCAGCGACCGGTCGGGAGGGATCGCGTCGACCCACTCCTCGCCGACCTTCACCTGGAGGCCTGGCGCGGTCGCCCGCGGGAGCGCGGTGATCAGGTTGATGTCGCCATGCGCACCGGCCCACACGTGGCCATCCTTGCCGATGTCGCCCATCGCCGGGTAGCGGATGGCACGGGTGAGCGTCGGGCCGTCCTTCACCATGTCGTCGAAGAACGTCTCGTGGCAGCCGATGCCCTCGGCGATCACGTGGAGGAACCGCCGCTGCAGGTCGGCGATCGAGTCGTGGAACCGGTACAGCACATCGGTGATCCCGGGCACTGCGGCCTCCGGCAGCACCTGGTCGGGGTAGGCCTGGAGGAACTTGCTCCGCAGCGGGTGGCCGGCCGCGATCGGGCGCGACCAGTTGAGCATCTCTTTCCAGTCGGGCTTGTCGCTCGACGCGGCGGTCTCGACGAGCAGGCCGGTGTAGCCGGTCTGGCCGTTGGCGCCCGGCGCGACGAAGCCCTGCTTGGTCTCCGTCGGGAGCTCGAAGAACTCGCGGAGCATCCCGTACGCGGTGTCGAGCAGGTCGTCGGACAGGTCGTGGCTCGTGTACACGAAGCCGGTGGCGAGACTGCGACGGACGCCGTCGACGACGGCCCGTCGCCTCGCTCCATCGCCCTGCTCGAACGCCAGCAGGTCGACGTCGAGGATGTCGGTGCCGGTCATGGCCGCGACGCTAGCGGTGCGCCGCCGGGCGCGAACAGCGCCGGCCAGCCACCGGTGTGGACGAACAGCACGTCGGTCCCCTCGGCGAACCGGCCCTCCGCGGCAGCCCCCAGCACGCCGGCGAACCCCTTGCCGGAGTATGTGCGATCGAGCAGCCAACCGCCGCGCGACGCGGCCCACAGGATCGCCGCGTCGCCGGACTCGGTCGGCACGGCATAGTCGTCGCCGATCCATCGGGTGTCGATCTCGACGTCACCGGGCTCGATCGACGCCCGCACGCCCATCAGCTCCAGCGTCTCGGCGGCGAGCTCGGCGACGTCCGGGTAGCCGAGGTTGACTCCTTTGGCGACGCCGATGGCCAGCAGGTCGGGGCACGTCCGTCCCGCCGCCAGCGCAGCCGCCCGCCCGGCGAGCAGGCCGGCGTGGGTGCCGCCGCTCGACGACGTGAACACGATCGTCGACGGTGCGAGCCCGAACGCTTCGAGCTGGTCGAGCAGTTCGGTGACGGCGAAGGCGTAGCCGAGAGCACCGGTCGCCGTGCTGCCGCCGAGCGGGATCGAGTACGGCCGGAGCCCGTCGGCGGCGAGGGTGTCGGTGACGGCCTCGCCGGCGATCTCGAGCTCGCCCCAGTGGTGGTCGGGGGCGCCGGTGAAGTGCTGCTGGGCGCCGAACATCGTGGACAGCAACTGGTTCCCGGTGGCCGCACCGGGAGGTGGCTGGTCGCCGGACAGCACGAGGTGCACTTCGAGGCCGAGCCTGGCGCCGGCGGCGGCGGTCATCCGGCAGTGGTTCGACTGCGCGGCGCCGACGGTGACGAGTGCCTGAGCCCCTTCGGCGAGGGCTGCGCCGCACAGGAACTCGAGCTTGCGGGCCTTGTTGCCGCCACCGCCGAGCCCGCTGAGATCGTCACGCTTCACCAGCAGCCGCGCCCCGCCCGGCAGTGTCGGACCGACTTCGAGCGGGGTGGGGAGCGTGGCCAGCACGGCTCGTGGAGGAGATGCGGTCACTCCGGACATGCTAGGCAACGATGGGAATGGCCGCGACCGACTGGAACCCACTGCTTCGCGGAGAGTTCGAGCAGCCGTACTGGCGCGACCTGCAGGCCTTCGTCGCCGCCGAGCGCGAGCGTCACGTGGTGTACCCGCCGGCGGATCAGGTGTTCGCCGCGCTCCATCTCACCCGGTACTCCGACACCCGGGTGATGATCCTCGGCCAGGACCCGTACCACGGCCCGCAGCAGGCCCACGGCCTGTGCTTCTCGGTGCAGCGCGGCGTGCGGGTCCCACCGTCGCTCGTCAACATCCACAAGGAACTGGCCAGCGACCTCGGTGTGCCGATCCCGACGCATGGAAACCTCGAAGCCTGGGCACGCCAGGGCGTGTTGTTGCTCAACGCCACCCTCACCGTCCGCGGCGGGCAGGCGGCCTCGCACCAGGGCAAGGGTTGGGAGACGTTCACCGACCAGGTGATCCGCACCGTCAACGACAAGCCCGAGCGGGTCGTGTTCATCCTGTGGGGCGCGTCGGCCCGGCGCAAGGCGCAGCTGATCGATCGTTCGCGTCACGCGGTGATCGAATCGGCGCATCCGTCGCCGCTGTCGGCCCACAACGGGTTCTTCGGCAGCCGGCCGTTCAGCCGGGCCAACGCCGCGCTCGTCGAGGCCGGCCGACCGCCGATCGACTGGAACCTGACCGCCACGAGTGAGGGCGCCGGCTGATGGCGTGGACGACGAGCGACCGGGTGATGCGGCTGCGCGAGCGCCACGCGGTGATCGACGTGGCCGCTGAGACGCTCGACGGCTGGAGGCTTCACCAGTCGGGCCGCAACGCGTCGCTGCTGTCATTCTTCGGCTTCCTGTCGATCTTTCCGCTGCTCCTCGTGGCGACCACGATCCTCGGCTTCGTGCTGCACAACAACGAGGACCTGCAGGAGCGGATCGTCAACGGGGCGCTGGCCGAGATCCCGGTGCTCGGCCAGCAGCTGGCCAACGATCCCACATCGCTCGACGGCAATGTGTGGGTGCTGATCGTCGGTCTGGCGACCGCGTTGTGGTCGGCGACGAAGGCGTTCGTCGGGCTGCAGGTCGCCCAGGACGACATCTGGGAGGTGCCGATCGACGACCGCGAGCCGATGCCGGTGCAGCGTGGCCGGGCCCTGCTCGGGATCGTGATCATCGGCGTCGGCCAGATCGGCAGCGTCGTGATCTCGGCGATCGTCAACGCCGCCGGCCTCCCCGGGATCAGCCGCATCCTCCTTCTCCTCGCCGGGTTGGCGGTCAACATCGCGGTGATCGCCTTCATGTACCGCCTGCTCACCACGGCATCGCCGACCTGGAGCGACGTATGGCCGGGGGCGATCGCGGCCGGGGTGGCGTTCAGCCTGCTGCAGTACTTCGGCTCCGGCATCGTGCGGCGGATCACCGACAACGCCAGCGACACCTACGGCCAGTTCGCGCTCGTGCTCGGGCTCGTCACGTGGCTCGGCTTCCTCGCCATCTCCGCGCTGATGAGCGCCGAGTTGAACGCCGCACTGGTACGGCGGCGCACGGCCGGCGGCGGCCTGTCCGATGCGACACCGGCGCGCCCGGGGGCGACGTCGCAGTGAGTCGATACATTCACGACGCATGGTGAGGTGCTTGCCGGCATGACGCCCGCCCTCGTGGCGGCGAGCGATTCCACGATCGGGCCGACGCTCGCGCTCATCCTCGGGGCCGGGATGGTCGCGCAATGGCTCGCGTGGCGGGCCCAGATCCCCTCGATCATCGCCCTCCTGCTCACCGGGCTGCTGCTCGGGCCCGTGGCGGGTGTCATCGACCCCGACGACCTGCTCGGCGGCGCCTTGTTCCCGCTCGTGTCGCTCGCCGTCGCCGTGGTGCTCTTCGAGGGCGGGCTCGACCTGCCACCGCGCGAGCTGCGCCACACCGGCGTCGTCGTGCGTCGCCTGATCTCGATCGGCGCGGTCGCCGCGTTCTTGATCACCTGGGTCGGTGCGTCGAGGATCCTCGACCTGTCGAGCGAGACCGCGGTCGTGCTCGCCGCCGTGCTCATCGTGACCGGCCCGACCGTCGTCGGCCCGCTGCTGCGCTTCGTGCGCCCGGCCGGCAAGGTCGGCCCGATCCTGCGCGCGGAGAGCGTGCTGATCGATCCGATCGGCGCGACGGCAGCACTGCTCGCGTTCGAGGTGGCGGTCCGTGACGCACCGGACGAAGCGCTCATCATCGTGTTCGGCACGCTGATCCTCACCCTCGTCGCCGGCATCGGCATCGGGCTCGTGGCCGCGGTGATCCTCGACACGGGGTTCCGACGGTTCCTCATCCCCGACCAGCTCGCCGTCCCCGTCACGTTCGGCTTCGTGATCGGGGCGTTCGTGCTGAGCAACGAGGTGCAGCAGGAGGCCGGCCTGTTGTCGGTCACCGTGCTCGGCGTGTACCTGGCCCGCCGCGAGAACTCCACGATCCGGTCCGTGCACGAATTCAGCGAGAGCCTCCGCACGTTGCTGATCTCCGTGCTGTTCATCCTGCTGGCGGCGCGCATCGATCCCGACGCGCTCAGCGATGTCCTGCTGCCCTCGCTCGGCTTCCTGGCGCTGCTCGTGTTCGTCGCCCGTCCCGTCACGGTCCTGGTGTCGACCGTGCGCACGCCGCTGACGTGGCGGGAGCGCCTGTTCCTGATGTCGATGGCCCCGCGCGGCATCGTCGCGGCGTCCGTGTCGGCGGTGTTCGCCATTCGCCTCGAGGAGGCCGGCATCGCCGACGGGGCGAAGGTCGTGCCGATCATGTTCCTCGTGATCATCGGCACGATCGTGATCTACGGGTTCCTCGCGGGCCCGGTCGCGCGGCGGCTCGGGCTCGCCGAGGCACGCGCCGACGGTGTGTTGATCGCGGGTGCGCACGCCACGGCACGTGGCTTCGCGAGCGAACTCGACGCCCGGGGGGTCAAGTCGGTGCTCGTCGACACCGACCCCTACAACGTGACGCGGGCGGTGGCCGCCGGCCTCACCGCACGGCGGATCAGCGTGTTGGCCGAGGACGCAACCGACACGATCGATCTGCGCGGCATCGGCCGCCTCGCCGCGCTGACGTCGAACGACGAGGTGAACGCGCTCGCCACGGCGCGCTTCGCACGGGTCTTCGGCCGGCGCGAGGTGTTCCAGCTCGCGCCGGACACGCGACGTCAAGGAGCGAGCGTGCCGACCGAGTTCCTCGGCCGGGTGATCGGTATCGATCCGCTGCCGTTCGCCACCGTCGACGACCGCACGCGGCAGGGCTGGCGTGTGCGCGGGACGACGGCCGGCAAGCTGATCGACGACGCGACGGCCGACGACCAGTTCATCGCGATCGCCCGCGTGCTGGAGGGGCGCATCGTGTTCCTGTGCCACAACGATGCGATGCCTGCGGAGGGTGACGTCGTCGGTCTCGCCTCCCCGCGGCTGCAGGCCGAGCTCGACGCACTCGAAGTCACCGTGACGAGTCACGAGGGGTCAGGCACTGCGTGACATGTTGGCTCACTCGCTCACTCAGTCGTGCTTGATCATCACGTGTTTGACCTCGGTGTAGTGCTCGACCGCGTACATCGACATGTCCTTGCCGTAGCCCGACTGCTTGAACCCGCCGTGGGGCATCTCCGACACGATCGGGATGTGGTCGTTCACCCACACCGTCCCGAACTGCAGGGCCGCGCTCATCCGCATCGCTCGGCCGACGTCGCTGGTCCAGACACTGGCTGCGAGGCCGTAGTCGACGCCGTTGGCGAACGCCAGCGCCTCGGCCTCGTCGGCTGCTGACTGCACCGTGATGACGGGTCCGAACACCTCGCGCTGGACGATCTCGGCCGCCTGAGCGACGCCGACGACGACCGACGGTTCGTAGAAGAAGCCCGGCCCGCTCGTGGCCGATCCGCCCACGGTCACCTCCGCACCCGCCTCGCGGGCCCGGTCGACGAAGCCGGCGACGCGCCCGCGGTGCGTGTCGGAGATGACGGGGCCCATCTCGGTGCCGGCCGCCATCGGATCGCCCACCACGATCGAGCCGACGGCGTCGCTGATCGCCGCCACGAAGTCGTCGTGCACCGCGGCGCCGGCGATCACCCGGCACGGCGCCGTGCAGTCTTGCCCCGAGTTGTAGAACGCGGTCTGCTTGAGGTTGGCGACGACGGCGTCGACGTCGGCATCGTCGAACACGATCACCGGGGCCTTGCCGCCGAGCTCGAGGTGGACGCGCTTGAGCGTCTCGGCCGCAGACCGGGCGACCGACTTGCCGGCGCCCACCGAACCCGTGAGCGACACCATCGCCACGTCCGGGTGTTCGCACACCGCGACGCCGGTGGTCTCACCGCGGCCGCACACGACGTTCACGACACCGGGCGGGAGGATGTCGGCGGTCAGTTCCGCGAACTTCAGCGCCGTGTACGGGGTGAGCTCCGAAGGCTTCAGCACCACGGTGTTGCCGGCGGCGAGTGCCGGGCCGAGCTTCCAGGTGGCCATGTTGAGCGGGTAGTTCCAGGGCGCTATCGAGCCGATCACCCCGATCGGGTCGCGGCGGATCATCGACGTGTACCCGGCGAGGTACTCACCGGCCGCCTTGCCCTCCAGGAAGCGGGGGGCGGCGGCGAAGAAGCGCCAGTTGTCGATCGTCAGGTCCATCTCGAACTCGACGATCCCGATGGGCTTGCCGACGTTCTCGCACTCGATCCGCGACAGCTCGTCGATGTTCGCCGCCACGACCTCGGCGACGCGGCCGATGATCTCGCTGCGCTCCCGCGGCGTCGTGCGCGACCACGTCTCGAACGCCGCGCTGGCGGCCCGCACCGCGGCATCGACGTCGGCGGCCCCGCTCGCCGGCACCTCCCCGAGCACCTCGCCCGTCGCCGGGTTGAGCACCGCATCGGTGACCCCGTCCCGCGCCGCCGCCCAGTCCCCGCCGATCCAGTTCGCCGTCAATCCGTCCATCACGCCCGATCCTCCCACTTCGAGCATCGTTTGCGTCGGGATTCTGCACCGACAGCTGTGATGAAATCCCGACGCAAACGTGGCCGTCGCGTCATGGCGACCGACGTCACATGCCGTATCGTGGCGCGATGACTGTCGACGTCGGGGGCGACGACGCCTGTGAAACCACCACGACCACGGACTCGTCCGCGGGCCGTACCACCCGGCGGGGCATGTCGATCGTGCTGTTCGCCGGGCTCGCCTCGATCGGTGCCGGTGCCGTGCATGCAGCAGCGGCCGGCATCCACGCCGAACATCAGGACCTCGCGCGGATCTTCATCCTCACCGCCGCGCTCCAGCTCGGCGTGGGCCTGTGGGCCGTGCTGCGCCCGAACCGCGTCGCTGCCTGGGCGGTCATCGTGGTCAACGTCGGCGCGGTCGTCGGGTGGCTGTACACCCGCCTCGGCGGCATCTCGTGGATCGAGGGACTCGAAACCCGGGAGGCTCCCCAGTTCGCCGACACGGCCTGTGCCGCGCTCGCGGCCATCGCGGTGATCACCGCGTACACCGGCGCGATCCTTCCCGCCGAGCGTCGTCAGCGGCGGGGCCTGCTGGCACCGGCCGTGCTCATCGGGCTGTTCGCGGTCTGGACGATGTTCGCCGCCGGCACCCACGTGCACTCGCACGGCGACGACCACTCCCACGGCACCGAAGAGACGGCAGACGGACACTCCCACGCCGACGACGGGGTGATCGCCGATGGCGCCGCGGCCGCCGCGGAGACCGCCGCACACGTCCATGCGGCCGACGAGACCGCCGCGGACGACCACACCCACGCGGCCGACGAAGCCGCCGGCGAACACACCCACACGGCCGACGAGACGATCGCCGAGCCGGTGGCGCTCGCGTGGCCGCGGCCGTGGGACCCGAACCAGCCGATCGATCTGTCGGGCGTCGAGGGCGTGACGGCGGCGCAGCAGCTGCGGGCCACCAAGCTCGTCGAGGACACGCTGCGCGAGCTGCCGAAGTACGCCGATCCCGCCGACGCCGTCGCCGCCGGGTACGCCTCGATCGGCGACGCCGGGACCGGCAGCGAGCACTTCATCAAGGGTGACCTGATCGAAGACGACGACCTGCTCGACCCGACCGCGCCTGAGTCGCTCGTGTACACCGTCGAGAACGGCCAACGCACGCTCGCCGGTGCGATGTACATCGCCAGCGCCCGTCCTGCCGACGATCCCACGCTCACCGACTGGGCCGGCCCGCTCATGACCTGGCACAAGCACGACAACCTCTGCTGGTCGCTCGACGAGAGCGGCAACGCCAGGGTCGTGGGCATCATCGACGCCGACGGCAACTGCGCCAACGGTGTGCGTGCCGGTGGTGAGAACCCGATGGTGCACGTGTGGATCCAGCCGCACCCGTGTGGGGTGTTCGCCGCGCTCGAGGGGATCGGTGCCGGCACGGCCGCGGTCGCCGAGGCGGAGCGCGTCGACATGTGCTCGGCCGAGCACGACCACGGCGCCACGTCGAGCGACACGACGGCACACGATCACACCACCGCCGAAGCCAAGCCGTACGACCCGACGCTACCGATCGACCTCAGCGGTACCCCGGGCGTCACGCCCCAGCAGCAAGCGGCGGCCGAGAACCTGATCGCCGTCACGCTCGTCGATCTGCCGCAATGGAGCGACTACCGCGTGGCCGAGGCCGCCGGCTTCCAGAGCATCGGCGACGGCGCCACCGGCCACGAGCACTTCGTGCAGTGGTCGTGGATCGACGACGACATCACCCTCGACCCCGACTTCCCCGAGAGCCTCGTGTACGAACCGCAACCCGACGGTTCGAAGAAGCTCGTCAGCGCCATGTACATGCTGCCCTCGAGCGTGTCGCTCGACCAGGTGCCGGAGCTCGGTGGAGCGCTCACCCAGTGGCACATCCACAACAACCTCTGCTACGCGAACTTCCCCGAGCATCCACGGGTCGCCGGCATCACGTCACCGAACGGCGCGTGCCCGAGCGGGCTGGTCAACCCGCCGCCGGCGCCGATGATCCACGTGTGGATCGTGCCGCAGAAGTGCGGGCCGTTCGCCGCGCTCGAAGGGGTCGGTGCGGGGCAGATCGCCGAGGGCGAAGAGCAGTTGTGCGACACCGCCCACGGCGGTCATTGACCTCGGCGCGCGCGGCGGCCAAGTCGACGCTGTCCGCCAGCGAGGCACGGGCCGCTGGCCCCGGTACCGGCACGGTTGGGTCACCCGTAGCGTTGGCGGCGTGATCGACCACGTCTTCGTCTACGGCACGTTGCGACCCGGCGATGTCCGCTGGTCGTTCCTCCGACCCTTCGTCATCGACGACGGGCTCGCCGACAGCGTCGATGGATCGCTGTTCGACACGGGCCAGGACTATCCGGCGGCGACGTTCGGTGGCCCGACGACGATCCACGGCCGCACGTTCCGCATCCCCGCCGACGCGCTCGACGAGTGCCTCGTGGTACTCGACGAGGAGGAGGACACGGTCGGCGGCCGATACCGCCGGGTCGCGATCCGCACCCATGCCGGCCTCGACGTGTGGGCCTACGAGTACGGCGAGGGATACGAGCTCGTCCCGATCCCGTCGGGCGACTGGTTCGAACACCGCCCACCTACCTGAGCCGCCACACCGGCTCGACCACCGCACCTCGTCACCGAGAGCCAGGGTTACCGTCGCGTCAGGACCCCGCCGTAGTGTCGGGCGCCATGAACGCCCGCGACCGTCTGACCACGACCGGAGTCTGGTTCTTCACCGAATCGATGTCGGCCGGCGAGGGGGCCGGGTTCGCCGGCCGCGAGAACGACCTGGGCTACTCGACCCTCTGGTTGCCCGAGATCGACCGGCGCGACGCGCGGTTCGTCGACGCGGTCGACGGCCCCGGCGTCGTCGACTGGCGCGTCCTCGAAGCCCTGGCCCCGAACGCCTGACGATGACGGCGAACCCGACCGGGAATGCGGCCGCAGCACCGATCGACCGCGTGGTCGTGGTGCTGCTCGACTCGCTGAACCGACACATGCTCGGCTGCTACGGCGGCACCGAGTTCGCCACGCCGAACCTCGACCGATTCGCCACGCGGGCGGCACGGTTCACGAACCACGTCACCGGCTCGCTGCCGTGCATGCCGGCCCGCCACGACATCCTCACCGGCGCGCTCGACTTCCTGTGGAAGCCGTGGGGCTCGATCGAGCTGTGGGAGGAGTCGATCACCGCCACGCTCCGCCGGGCCGGCGTCACCACGATGCTCGTGTCCGACCATCCCCATCTCTTCGAGTCGGGCGGCGAGAACTACCACACCGACTTCAGCGCCTGGGACTACGTGCGCGGCCACGAGGGCGACCCGTGGCGGACCACCGTCGATCCGTCGGCGTACGGCTCGCCGGACGATCGCCTGCCACTGCCGGCCACGGCCGACGCGGGATGGTTCCTGCGGCAGCGGATGGGGGTCGACGACCCCACGTTCGGCCGCCGTCATTACGACGACGCCCGCACCTGGTTCCGCGCTGAGCACGAGTTCCCCGGCCCGCGCACCATGCGCACCGCGGCCGACTGGCTGCGCCGCGAGTCGCCGGCCCACGACCGCTGGATGTTGTTCGTCGACGAGTTCGACCCGCACGAACCGTTCGACACCCCTGAGCCGTGGGCGTCGATGTACGACGATGCGCCGTGGGACGAGCTGCGCCTGATCTGGCCGCCGTACCTCGTCGGCGGTGTCAGCTCCGGCGCCTTGACCGAACAGCAGGCCCGGCACATCCGGGCGAACTACGGCGCCAAGCTGTCGATGATCGATCATTGGTTCGGCGAGATCGTCGCCGAACTCGACGCCCAGCAGCTGTGGGACTCGACGGCGGTGATCGTGTGCACGGATCACGGCCACTACCTCGGCGACGTTCGGCGGGCCGGACGTGCGGGCGAGGCGACGGCGGGCGACCTGTGGGGGAAGCCCACCGTGCCGCAGTTCGAGCCGCTCGGCCACACCCCGCTGCTCGTGGCCTGGCCGGGCGGGTCCGGCGCCGACATCGACGCGCTCACCACCAACGTCGACCTCAACGCCACCATCGCCGACATCTTCGGTGTCGCACCGGAGCACCGCACCCACGGCCGGTCGATCGTTCCGCTGTTGACCGGCGAGGCGTCCGCGATCCGCGACTGGGCGATCGGCGGGGTGTTCGGCAACTGGGTCCAGGTGACCGACGGGCGGCACAAGTACGCACGCGCGCCGGAAGCGGCCAACGAGCCGCTGTCGATGTGGTCGAACCGATGGTCGACGATGCCGGTGCCCGGCGCGTTCGCCGAGTTCGCCAAGTTGCCCAAGCCCGACCAGCGGGCCTGGCTCGACACGATGCCGGGCAGCGACGTGCCGGTGATCCGCCAGCCGTTCGTGGCCGGCGACGTCGTGCCGTTCTGGGTGGGCGGCGGCGGGCACCTCGGTGAGCACCATCTCTACGACCTCGACGCCGATCCGACCGAGGCCGAGAACCGGATGGGCGAGTCGTCCGAGCGGGAGATGATCGACCTGCTGCACACGGCGCTGGGAGAGCTCGAGGCGCCAGACGACCAATTGGCGCGGCTCGGCCTCGGGTAGCCGACATTCGGACTACGTTCGCTCGCATGCACATCGGTGTCGAGATCTTCCCGAGCGACCAGACGATGCAGCCGGTCGAGGTGGCCCGCGCCGTCGAGGAGCGCGGCTTCGAGTCGCTCTGGTTCCCCGAGCACTCGCACATCCCGACGAGCCGCGCCACGCCGTGGGGTGGCAGGGCCGGCGCACCACCGCTGCCCGACTTCTACGCCCGCACCCACGATCCATTCGTCGCCCTCGCCGCCGCCGCTGCCGTCACGACGACGCTGAGGCTGGCGACGGGGATCTGCCTGGTCGCCCAGCGCGACCCGCTGCACACGGCCAAGCAGGTGGCGAGCGTCGACCTGATCTCCCAGGGACGCTTCCTGTTCGGGGTCGGCTACGGCTGGAACAAGGAGGAGATGGCCCAGCACGGCACCGCCTACGGGCAGCGGCGGGCGATCCTGCGCGAGAACCTCCTCGCCATGAAGTCGCTGTGGACCGAGGAGGAGGCGTCGTTCGACGGCGACCACGTGCAGATCGAGCCGAGCTGGGCCTGGCCCAAGCCGGTGCAGTTCCCGAACCCGCCGATCATCCTCGGCGGCGACGCGGGCCCGAAGACCGCCGCCCACATCGCCGAGCTCTGCGACGGCTGGATGCCCATCGGAGGCCGCCACGCACTGGAGAAGTGGGTCGAGATCGAGCGGGCGTGCGAAGCGATCGGTCGCGATCCGTCGACCGTCGAGATCGGCATGTTCGCCGCGCCACCCGACGAGGCCAAGCTGGCGCATCTCGCAACGCAGGGGGTCCGGCGAGCGGTGCTCGGTTTGCCCCAGGGTCCCGCATCCGAAGTCCTCGAGGCGCTCGATCGCTACGCGCCACTCGTCGAGGCTCTGCGCGACGCCTGAACCTGTCGCGTCGGGGGTCAGGCACTTCGCGACAGGTGACGAGTGGGTGCCCGGCGAGGCGCGTGCCAGGCACCGGCGGATCTCCATCCGGCGAAAAGATATTAGTTGCGGTAGCAAGCATCACGCTACACTGCCGGCATGACAACCCCCACTGCCCTGCCCCTCGCCGCCGGTACCTGGACCGCTGATCCGTTCCACAGCAACGTCGGCTTCACCGTCCGGCACCTCGGACTGTCGAAGGTCCGCGGACGCTTCGACGGGGTCAGCACCACCGTGGTGGTCGGCGACGATCTCGCGTCCACCTCGGTCAGCGCCGAGATCGAGCTCGGCACCGTGTCGACCGGCAACGCCGACCGCGACGCGCACCTCGCCGGGAGCGACTTCTTCAACGCCGACACGAACCCGAAGATGTCGTTCCGGTCGACCTCGATCACCGGTTCGGACGAGGAGTACACACTCGTCGGCGACCTGACGCTCAACGGCGTCACGAAGCCGGTCGAGCTCGACGTCGAGTTCTTCGGCACCTCGGTGTTCCCCGTCGACCAGTCGACGCACGCCGGGTTCACGGCCACCGGCTCACTCTCGCGCAAGGACTTCGGCATCGAGTTCAACATGGCCCTCGGCGGCGACAAGGTGATGATCTCCGACAAGGTCGCCCTCGAACTCGACATCCAGCTCGTGGCTCCCGCCTCCGCCTGAACACGGTCGGGGTCGGACTCGCGGTGAAGCCGCGCCAATCGACTCAGACGACGGTCATGCCGTACATCTCGCCGAGCGGGTCGGAGAGGAGTTCGAGGCGCTCACCGTCGGGCCCGAGGAAGTAGATCGAGGCGTCGGCCTCGATGAACGTCTCGACGCCCGCCGCCTCCAGCGCCTTCGCGAGCCGCTCCCACTGCGCCCGCTCGACCGAGATGGCGAGGTGGTGGTGTCCACCGAGCACCTCCTGATACGGACCGAGGCCGAGACCTGGGAAGTCGAAGAACGCCAGGGCGTTGCCGTTGCCGATGTCGAAGAAGAAGTGCGTCGAGCCCGGGTAGTCGCGGTTCTCGAACAGCTCGGTCAACGGGAACCCGAGCAGGCCTTGGT
This sequence comes from uncultured Ilumatobacteraceae bacterium, assembly GCA_964651825.1. Lineage (GTDB taxonomy): Bacteria > Actinomycetota > Acidimicrobiia > Acidimicrobiales > Ilumatobacteraceae > Sva-07. The sequence continues at coordinate 16,416 of CAZYWK010000040.1, forward strand.
AGAACTCGATCGTCCGCTCGACATCGGACGACAGCAGGGCCTGGTGGTGCACGCCGCGTGCAGTGGTGGGCGGGCGGTCACCTTTCGGGCGCAGGTGCTTGTGTCGCAACGAATCCCACTCGGCCGTGCGGTCCGGGTGGTCACCGTCGTGGTCGGATCCGAAGTGTGGTGCGCTCATCGCCCCAGTCTCCCGCCTCGGCACCGGTGACACCAGCCTGGCGACGGGGTTGCGTGCTACGACCCTGACGCGCTCGCAAGCGCTGCCGTGCGACCGTTGTGCGACACGATCGCGCTGGTCGCCAGGAGCTGAACGGCAGCTCCGGTCGAGCGATCGACGATCCGGCGACCGTTGGCGACCGACCAGCCGATCGTCAGCGCGACGAGCACGGTGCCCAGGCCGGCCGGGCCGCCGAGCGCCACGCCGAGCACGAGCCACGACAGCTCGAACGCCAGGCGCACATGATGTTCGGCCCGGCCCGACCGAGTCGAGGCCGCGCTGGCGAGCAGCTCGCCCGAACCCGCTCCGAGGCCGGACACGATGAGCGCGCCGGCACCGACACCGATGGCCCCGATCGCCAGCAGGTGGAGCGCGACGCGCACGACGAGGGCGTCGGGCACGGTGACGCCCGAGAGCCATGACGTGGCCACTTGCATGACGACGCCGACGACGAACGGCCCGACGATGGTGCCGGGCCCGGGCCGGCGGCCGAGCGCCCACGCTGTCGCGATCACTGCTCCGACGACCATCCAGACCGCGACGCTGAGCGGCAAGCCCGTGCGGACGCGCACGGCGCCGATGAACAGGTCGAGCGGGCCGGCGCCGAGCCCCGTCCACAGCGTGACCGAAACACCGATCGCGAGGACCACCGTGCCGGCGAGGAGCAGTGCGAAGCGGGTCGACAGGGCGAACGCCCGACGCATCGGCCCGGTGGAGATCCGCCCGGTGACCGCGCCGACCCGCGACAGCACGATGTGCTGCCAACTGCGCTCGGAGCGCGCGACGTCAGGGTGGGCGGACACCAGTGGAGTATCGGCCGCGATGCGCCCGACTCCAGCGAGCGCGGTGGTGTCTTCCGGCACACAGCGACGACCGGAGCCGACGTTGCAACCTGCAACGTTCGGTGCCTGACCCCAGCGTTGCAGGTTGCAACGTCGGCTGCCTGACCCAGGAGTTCAGGTGGTGGCGAGGTGGCGGAGGAGGCCGTCGAGCGCCAGGTGGTAGCTGTGCCGGCCGAAGCCGCCGACGACGCCGAGGCACACGGCGCTCAGCATCGACGTGTGGCGGAACTCCTCGCGAGCGTGGACGTTCGACAGGTGGGTCTCGACCACCGGCAGTTCGATCGCCGAGATCGCGTCACGCAAGGCGATGCTGGTGTGGGTGTAGGCACCGGGGTTGAACACCACCCCGTCGGCCCAGGTCCTCGCATCGTGGAGCGCGTCGACGAGCGCCCCCTCGCTGTTGGACTGCACGTCGCGCAGTTCGGCGTCGCGGCCGGCGGCGTACGTCCGGAGCTCGGCGACGATGTCGGCGAGCGTGTCGGCGCCGTACACCTCCGGCTCGCGGGCGCCGAGAAGGTTCAGGTTCGGCCCGTTGAGCACGAGGATCTGCCACGCCATCCGGCGAGGTTACGCGTCGAACCCGCCGTTCTCGTGATTGTTCTGCGTACGCGGGTACGCAGAACAATCACGAGAACGGGACGGCGGGGGCGGAGCTGAAGGTGGGGCGGAGGTGGGTGGCGTCGTTGTAGCAGCGCACGATCCAACGATCCGGGGTGATGACGACGTGGCTGATCGAGGCGTTGTCGGCCCCACTGAACGCGAACCCGCCCGTTCCGGTCGCGAGGCCGAGGACGCGCCCGATCACGCCACCGTGCACCACGGCGACGGCGAGCTCGTCGGGGTGCTCGGCCGCGATCCGCTCGATCCCCCGGCGGACGCGTGCGCCGAACACCTCGTCTGACTCGGCGCCGGGGATCACGTCCCAGCGTTGCTCGGTGATCATCCGGAGCGCGATCGGGTCGCCGTCGACGATACGCCGGCGGAACTCACCGCCCTCCCAGTCGCCGAGGAACACCTCGCGCAGCTCCGGCTCGACGATCGCGGTCTGGCCCAACGCGGCGAGGAGCGGGGCGGCTGTCTGATGCGTGCGTTGCAGCGACGTGACGTAGACGGCGGCGATCCGCTCGCCCGTGGCGATCAGGCGTTGCGCGGCGAGCACGGCCTGACGCTCGCCCTCCGGCGACAGCGGCGGGTCGCCGTGCCCGTCGACGAGCGGGAAGGCCTCGCCCTCGACGTGTGGCGCCGACTCGCCGTGGCGGAGCAACAGGATCTCGCAGGCGCCGGGCGGCGGTTGGAAGCGCGACTGGGGGAAGGAACGGGGCTCGGCCACGGGCCGTCACCGTAGTGGTGGACGTTCAGTGTTGGGCGACCCAGGCGCAGGCGTCGTCGTAGGCTTGGCGCACCGTCTCGCCGAGCCATTCGGTGCCGAGGTACACGTCGTCGGCGGCGATGTCGGTGTCGATCCCGGCGAGCCGGAACTGTTCGACCACCGTCTCGCTGGCGATGACGATCTTGAGCCGCGAGTCGGCGGCGCGCAGTTGCTGGGCGTAGCGCCGGAACACCTCCACGAGCGAGAGGCCGAGTTGCTCGACCCCTCGTAGGCGTACGACGACCACGGAGCCCCACGTCCCGCCGTCGACGGTCGGGAGCTGGCCCTCGAAGACGGGCGCGCTGGCGAAGAACAGGCTGCCGTACGGTTGGACGACGACCACCTCGTGGCGACCGATCCGAGCCGGTGGATCGGTCTCGCGGCGCCGGCCGTCGGCCTCGAACACGATGCGCTTCATCTTCAGGTTGTTCGACTCGTCGACCACGTACAGCACGACGGCGAGCGACACGGCCGGAAGGAGCAGCGCGAGCACGTCACCGAGCACCGGCAGGCGCACACCGGGCAGCGCGTTCGGCAGATCGGCGAGGTCGCGCACGATCGGCACCAGTTCGTCGTTCCAGTTCATCGCGGCGGCGATCGCCGAGGTGATCACGATGGCGGCGACCATCCCCATGGCGCGAAGGCGGGTGCGCTGCAACACGACGATCAGCACGATCGTCGACACGCCGACGAACACCGAGGCCCACTCGACCTGCCAGAAGTGGAACACGAGGTCGATGGCGCGCGTGACGCGATGTTCGGCGTCGGAGTCGTATCCGGTGAAGTTCTCGAGCTGGACGAGCACGATGTTGACGCCGACCGCCGTGATGAACCCGACCATCACCGCGCTGGGAACGAAGCGGACGAGGGAGCCGAGCCGCAGGACACCGGCCGCGATCATCACGGCGCCGGTCAGCACGGCGAGCGTGAACAGCGCCCGCTCAGGATCGTCACGCGCGGCCAGGTCGGTGTCGGCAACGACGAGTG
>CAZYWK010000040.1:19930-34097 GCA_964651825.1 uncultured Ilumatobacteraceae bacterium
AGCGCCCGCTCAGGATCGTCACGCGCGGCCAGGTCGGTGTCGGCAACGACGAGTGCCATCGCTCCGGTCGCCTGCACGGCCATGAACGGCGTGCTGGTGACGAGCGCCCCGCCGAGCGTGCCGAACAGGTAGCCGTACAGCCCGGCGAGCGGGTTCACGCCGGCGAGCAGGCCGGCGGCCAGCCCGTCGGGGACGGTCTCGACACCGACGGGCTGGCCGGCGACGGCATCGTCCTTCGCTGTCCGCCGGTCGAACATCGAGCGCCACGACGGGGGCAGGTGCTCCTGCAGGTTCACGCCACCGCCTCGTCGCCGCAGTCGGCACGCATCACACCGACGACGCCGGCTCGACCCCGACGCCGTGCTGAGACTCGCTGACCCGGCGCGCCACCTGCCGCAGCATCGCGACCACCGGCGCGGCCAGCATCGCGCCGAGGAACCCGGCCACGATCCCGCCGACGATCGTCGCGATCAGGCTGCCGATCGGATGGATCGACAACGTGTGGCTGGTCAGCCGGTTGCCGACGACGGTCTGCACCACGTTCTGCACGATCAGGATCACGATCAACAAGATGATCGCGTCCTGCAGACCGCCGGCGCCGAGCGCGACGAGGAACCCGAACGCGCCGGCGAAGATCGCGCCGATGTACGGGACGTACGACGTGACGAACGTGACGATGGCGACCGTGAACGCGAGGGGGAGGTCGAGTGCGAGCATGGTCAAGCCGATCAGCACGGCAGTACACAAGCTCGACAGCGTGAGCGCGGCGAAGCCCCGCCGGAGCAGATGGACCGAGTCGTCGAGGATCGCGGCGCCGAGGTCGGCCGGCACGCCGAGGTGCCCGCCGACCCAACGTTGGATGTTGGCGAAGTCGGTGAGCAGGTAGAACAACATGAGGGTGGCGAGGAACACACCGAACCCGAACGCCACCAACCCCGAGAAGATCGAGCCGATCTGCGCCGCGATGCCACCGACCACGGGGCCGGCCATCTCGCCGATCTGGTCCGTTTGCGCACTCGAGCCGGAGGTGTCGATGTCGTTGTCGGCGAGCCACTCGTTGATCTCGTCGAGGCCGTTCGAGATGACGGCATCGATCTCGCCGGCTTGGTCGAGCACGCCCTGCACCGTGATGACGAACGAACCGGCGACGACGGCAGCGAGCCCCAGGATCACCGCGAAGGCCCCGACCCATTTGGGGATGCGCCGTTCCTCGCACCAATCGATCACCGGGACGGCGAGCGTGGCGATCACGAGTGCGACGACGAGCGGATAGACGATGCCCGACAGCGTCGAACAGAGGGCCACGACGATCGACACGAGGACGGCCATCCCGGCGAGCAACCAGCTGGTGCGGCCCCATTTGACGACCCACGGCTTGACGCCGTCCGTCCGATCCACGTTCAGGCGTTTCGCTCGACGCGCTTCCAGGGGGTCATGACGACGGGACGATCAGGTACTTCTCGCCGGTCGCCTGGCGGCCGTAGGCACGGATCGCGTCGAGGCTCAACGCGTCGACGAGCGAGACCCGTGCCGTGTAGCTGCTGGCGAACGTGGTCGTGATCTCGGACGCGACGCGGTCGCGCATCCGCTGGTTCTCGTCGGCGTCGATGCTCATCAGGTACGGCGTGAGCAGCCAGCCGCCGACGCCCCACGCCATGCCGAAGTTGCGAGTCAGTTCGGTCGGACCCCGGTCGAGCCCACCGTAGATGTAGACCTGCTTGTGCACGCTCGATCCGTAGCGGCTGAACTCGGTGGCCGTGGCGTTGGCGGCGCGCTCCATGCAGGCGAGGATCTGGCCGGCGAGCCTGCCGCCGCCGATCGCATCGAAGGCGATCGTCGCACCGGTCGCCACCAACGCGTCGGTGAGGTCGTCGAGGAAGCTGTCGGCGGACGAGTCGCACACGTGCACGGCGCCCTGGTCACGAAGGAGTTCGGCTTGGGCAGAGCGACGCACGATGTTGACCAGGTCGATCCCGTCGGCGAGGCAGGCCCGGTTGAGCATCTGACCGAGATTTGACGCGGCCGCGGTGTGGACGAGCGCGGTGTGGCCCTCGCGACGCATCGTGCCGAGCATGCCGAGCGCGGTGAGCGGGTTGACGAAGCATGCGGCGCCCTGTTCCGCGGTCACGCCGTCGGGCAGCGGCAGGCACGAGGCGACGGGGAGACACCGGTACTCGGAGTACATCGCTCCGCCGAGCACGCCGACGGTGCGGCCGAGCAGCGCCTGGGCGGCGTCGGACGCACCGGCGGCGACAACGACCCCGCCGCCTTCGTTGCCGACGGCCATCGACTCGCCGACTCGTGGCGCCATCGCGCGCAGCGCGGCCGGCTCGACGGGTGCGGTGACGATCGGACGGTCGCCACTGCCCGATGCCGTGGCCGCGGTCATGTCGGCGCCACCGAACAGCAAGCCGAGGTCGGACGGGTTGAGCGGCGCCGCGTCGACGCGCACCACCACCTGGTCGTCACGCGGTGCCGGCACCTCGACGTCGTCGATCGACAGCTGCAGCGTGCCGTCGGCGGTGATCAGCGAACGGATCTGGCGGCCCGTCGCCGGAACCCCTGGGTCGGTGGCATCGGTGGTCATGTCGGTCTCCTCGTGAGCGGATCGGGTGGGTGGGAGTGAGCGGCGGTCAGAGCCGGGCGGAACGGAGCTCGGTGCGCCGTACCTTGCCCGCATCGTCGCGCAACGGCTGGTCGACGTACTCGATCGACCGCGGGAGCTTGTACGTCGTGATCCGGTCGGCGAGGAACGCGAGCAACGCGGCCGGTGGAACGACCGACTCGTCGGCCTGCACGATGGCGTGCACGTCGCTGCCGCGGTCGTCGTTCGGCAGGCCGATCACCGCGCACGATTCGACGGCCGGATGCTCGTTGATCGCCGCTTCCACCTCGGCGGGGTAGATGTTCGCGCCGCCCGACAGGATCATGTCCTGCACCCGGTCGCCGAGGTACAGGTAGCCGTCGTCGTCGAACCAGCCCATGTCGCCGAGCGACTCCCACCCACCGGCGAGCCGTTTCGCGTCCGCTCCGACGTAGCGGTAGGTGGGGGCCTCACGAACAGCACGCATCCACACCTCGCCCTGCTGGCCGGCGGCGAGCTCGTTGCCGTCCTCGTCGCAGATCTTCATCTCGCCCGACGACACACGCCCCACCGAGCCGCGGTGGGCGAGCCATTCGACGCCGTTGATGATCGTCACAGCCTGGGCTTCGGTGCCCGCGTACAGCTCGAAGATGCGCTCTGGGCCGAGCCAGTCGATCCATGCCTGCTTCAGCCACGGCGGGCACGGTTCGGCGAGGTGCCAGACGACGCGCAGCGACGAGAGGTCGTAGCCGAGTCGGACCTCGTCGTCGAGGCGGAGGATCCGCTTCATCATCGTGGGCACCAGGTACACGACGTCGACGGCGTAGCGCTCGATGGTGGCGAGCACCGCTTCGGCGTCGAAGCGTTGGAGGACCACGACGTGGTTCCCGAGCAGCCATGCCTGGCACGACCAGACCGCCGGACCGTTGTGGTAGAGCGGGCCGGGCACGAGCAGGCAGCCGTCGGTGGCGAGGGCGAGCGGTGGTGGCGCGTCGGTGTCGTACAGCGCCGGGTCGCCCGACACGATCAGCTTGGGCCGGCCGGTCGACCCGCCCGACGTCGGGGCCTTCCACGCCGGTGACACGGCGTCGGGCAGCGGCTCGTCGGAGAACCCGGCGGACGGCTCGTGTCCGAGCGGGAGGTGGACGATCGAGTCGGGGAGATGCTCGAACGCCTCGTCGGGCGCGCCGATCACCACCCTGGCGCCCGAGAGCTCGACGATCGCGCCGAGCTCGCGTCCTGGCAGCTTCGGAGACACCGGCTGCGGCGTGGCGCCCAGCTTCCAGCAGGCGAGGTACGCGACGAACCAGTCGACCGAGTTGGGCAGCGCGACGGTGACGAAGTCGCCTGCCCCGATCCCGTGCGACTGCAGCTCGCGTGCGAGGCGGTTGGCCCGCGACTCGAGCTGGTGGCGGGTGAGCGTCACGCCGTCCTGCCCGGGTGTCACGCAGGTGACGGCGGGCGCACCTGGCTGTTCGGCGGCGAGGGCGCTCAGGCGCGCCGGAAACGACAGGATCACGGTTGCAGCCCCCTTCGGCGGTCGCCCGCAGCGTAGCGAGCCCCGTTCTCCCACGTTTGCGTCGGGATTCAGCACGGACAGGTGCAACCAGATCCCGACGCAAACGTGGGTTGGAGGGGCAGCTACGGTCGGGCGGATGGGGGCACTCGACGGGATCAAGGTGTTGGAGGCGGGGCTGCTGGTGCAGGGCCCGCAGGCGGCGGCGACGCTCGGCGACTGGGGCGCCGACGTCGTCAAGATCGAGCTGCCCGGCATCGGCGACCAGAGCCGTTGGCTCCCTGCGTCGCCGACCGAGTTCCGGGCGCCGTACTTCATCGGCTGCAACCGCGGCAAGCGCAGCGTCACCATCGACCTGCGGCGACCCGAGGGCCGCGACACGTTCCTCCGGCTCGCCGAGGAAGCCGACGTGTTCGTCTCCAACTTCAAGTCGGGCACGCTCGACGACTGGGGCCTGTCGTACGACGAGGTCGCCGATCGCAACCCGCGGATCATCTATGCCGCGGGCACGAGCTTCGGCACCGAGGGCACCGACGCCGGCCGCGAGGGTGCCGACCTGAGCGCGCAGGCGGCGGGCGGCCTGATCAGCACGATCGGCACCGACGGCGAACCGTTCAGCCCGATCGCAGTGACGATCTGCGATCACATCGCCTGTCTGAACCTGGTCGGCGGCATCACCGCCGCGCTGTACGCCCGCGAGCGCACCGGCCGGGGTCAGCGCATCGACGTGTCGCTGCTCGGCGGCCAGGTGTGGGCGCAGGCCTCGGAGCTCACTGCGACGCTGCTGACCGGCGAGGCGCCGGGTCGCTCCAACAGCGGCCATCCGCTGATCCCAGGTGTGTACGGCATCTTTCCGACGAGCGATGGTTGGCTCGCCATCGTCGGTGTCGCCGGGCCGGATCGGGACCGCTTCTACGACCTGATCGGCCGCGACGACCTCGCCGAGCGCTTCCCCGAACCGATCTACTTCGCCGACACGAAGCGGGCCGTGTTCGCCGAGCTCGCCCTCACGCTGGCGACGAGGTCCACGGACGACTGGTGTGAGCTGTTCAGCGAGCACCGGATCCGGCACGCCCCGGTCCGCGACCACGCGGCGGTCGTCGCCGACCCGAACGTGTGGGCGAACGGGTACCTCACCCGCACGGGAGCCGGCGATCCGGTCGTCGCCTCGGCCGTCCGCTTCAGCGACACGCCGGCTCGAACCGGGGAGGTCGCGCCGGAGCTCGGCCAGCACACCGAGGAGGTGCTCCTCGAAGCCGGCTTCACCTGGGACGACATCGCCGCGCTGCGGGAGGCCGCCGCGATCTGATCGGGCCCGGCCGGGGGAAAGAACCCCCGGCCGGACGCGGTCATCAGATCAACTCGTGGAGTGCTGGTGCCCGGGGGCCGTACCCCCACCACCGCCGGACACGAACGTGCCCTGTGGTCCGTCGAGCACCACGTGAGCCGGCCCACGACCCGGCAGCCGGATGCCCGGCACACCGTTGACCGACTCGGTCGACGCGGCGAGGTTGAACACCGCATAGCCGATCGCGTCGACGTTGACGTCGAGCGCTTCCGCGCTCACGTTGCCGATCGAGTCGCAGGCCTGGTGATAACAGGGGTCCAGCCAGGCGCCGGCCGTGCCGCCCCAGATCGCCGCCTGCTGCTCGGTCTTGGTCTCCTCCGCCCCGGTGAACAGCCCACTCGCCGGGATGCCGACGTCGATGAACGCCTGGTAGTCGGACCGACCGGAGAACTCCGAGTCGTCGTAGGGGATGTCGGCGGCCGAGTAATACGCCTCGAAGAGATCCTCGAGCTCGGCCGAGCCGGGAGGTACCGGTGCCGATGCGACGAACGACGACTCGTCGGCGTCGTACACGCCGTACACGAAGTTCGGCGAGCCGACCATGTCGAAGTTGAGGTACGCGGCGAGCGCGGCGTACTCCTCGTCCGTGACGCCGAACTCCGGATCGAGGATGTACTTCGTCGAGCCGACCAGGCCGGCCTCCTCGGCGCCCCACCACGCGAACCGCAGCGTGTTCTGGGGGACGTACTTGCGGTTGTTCGCCAGTTCCAACGCCACCGTCAGCAGGGCCGCGGATCCGCTGCCGTTGTCGTTGATGCCGGGACCTTCCTGCACCGAATCGAGGTGGGCGCCGGACATCACGACGTTGTCGGGGTTCCGTCCCGGCAGGTCGGCGATGACGTTCTGCGTCGTCCGCGTCTCGATCTCGGTGAATGCGGCCACGCTGACGCTGGTGGCGTCGATGATCGCCACCCCGTCGGCATAGGACGCATCGACGACCGGGATCGACACGACACCGACGGCCGCCTCACCGAGTGTTCCTCCGATGATCCCGTTGCGGGCGGGGGCGGTGGTGTTGCCCTGGTTGAAGATGATCGCCGCCTCCGCGCCCGCCGCCTGTGCGTTCGCGGCTTTGACGCCGAAGTCGCACGCCCCGCGCTGGAGCAGGGCGATGTCGTTCGGTCCGGCAAGAGCAGCAGGGTCGAAGTCGGCCGCCTCGCAGCCCGACGTCGAGGTGTTGCCGAGCCCGAGCGCGAGGTCGACCGGCACGACGTTGCCGTCGACGACCTCGCCCGAGCCGGAGTACTCGAACGTCTGGGTCTCGATGGCGGCACCATCCACGGTGAGCGCGCTCGAGACTTCGGTGAAGAGGCTGAACTCGAAGACTTGCCGTTCGACGGCGAATCCGGCCGTTTCGAGCAGGCCGGCAACGTAGTCGGCCGACGCGTCGTAGCCGGGCGTCCCCGATGCCCTGGTGCCGCCGTTGGCATCGGCGATCGCCTGCAGCGCCTCGAGATGAACGGCGACGTCGTCGCCGTCGATGCACGCCAGCAGCTTGTCGGTCGTGTTGAGATTGCGGTTGGTACAGCCCTGCTTCGACGGGCCACCGGCCAACGCCACTGCCGGCACCGAAGTGACGGCCAGTGCGATCGCGGCCAGCGCGCCGATGCGCCGGGCGGGGTGAGTAGAGGACATGTGAGCTCCCTGCGGTGAGTTGCGCCGGCCGCCCACCCGACGCGCTGATGAGGTAGCCCGCCCGACAGCGACGCTAACGCGACACCGAGGAGAGAACTCCGCGCCCCTCAGCGATCGCCGGACACGTACTCCGCGAACGTGTCGCGGTCCTGGACCCGGCAGGCGATCACGAGATCGTCACCGGCCTCGAGGACCATCGAGGGCTCCGGCGCGACAATCGGGACCGAACCGCGCAGGATGGCGACGATCGTGGCGCCGGTCCTGCTCCGCACGGCGAGCTCCGCGATCGACTGCCCCACCGCGTCGGACGTGGCGTCGAGATGGATCCAATCGAACAGCAGGCCGCCGAGCACGTCGCCGAGCCGGTCGTCCAACTCGGGCGCCAGGACGAAGTGGCCGCTGGCAAACGCGCCGAGTGTCCGCGCCGCGGTGGTGTCGAACTCGATCACCGAATGGTGGTCGAGATGGAGCTCGAGGTGCCCGTCGAGCCGACGGACGACGTGCAGCGGGTCGCCGCTGGTGTCGCGCAGTTCGAGACGGGTCCCGATCCCGGGCAGGCGGACGACGCGCTGATCGTTGGAAGTTGCAGGCATTGGCGGTCTCCTCAGACGAGCTCGGTGTGGCCGTGTGTCGCGGTGGGTGAGTTTACGAGCTGAACTGTTCGGACCGGTCGGGCTCGGGGGGCGGTTGATCCGCCTCGATCGGGATGTCGGTGCGCGCCGAGAGGTGGCGGTACCAGCCCGAACGGGATGCGGCGAACGTGGCGATCACCCCGATGATCCCGGCGATCGTGAAGATCAGCGCGATGCCGCGTGCGTGGCCGGTGCCGAACCATCCACCGATCGCGTCGGCTCCGCGTCCGTCGGTCATGAACGGGATCACCGCGAGCTGGGCGACTGGGCCGATCAGCAGGGCGGTGAACGGCGACGCGGCGTTCTCGACCGTTTGCGCGAAACCGAACACCCGCCCCTGCTTCTCGAACGGCACCACCTGCTGGAGAACGGTCTGTTCGGCCGCTTCGATCGCCGGCATCAGCGACATCCACACGAGCATGCCGACGAACAGCATCGGGATCGACGACTGGAGCGTGAACAGGCTGCAGATCGTCCAGTTGAGGGCGTTGCAGATCAGGATCACCCGCATCGGGCGCCGGCCGAGACCGCGCTTGGCGACCACCAACCCACCGACGATGAAGCCGAGGCTCACGAAGGCGAACATGATCCCCCACGCCTCGACCGACATCAGCGACAACCCGTAGGCGTCCAACAGCGACATGAACACACCGCCGAGCAGGTTGTTGAACGCGGCGAAGAAGATCATGCCGTACAGGCCCCGCACACCGGAGATGGCGTCGAGCGCGCCGCGGAAGTCGAACATCGGCTCGTGCGGCGCGTCGGCGGCCCGTTCGGGCGCCGGCTCGGGAAAGCGGATCAGCACCAGGTGGATGATGGCGACGCTCGTGACGGCGACCGAGAAGATGAGCGCCCAGCCCATACCCAATTGGCCGACCGCCAGGCCGCTCAGCACCGACGTGATCGCGAACGACACCCCGAGGGCGGTGCCGACCAGACCGTTGGCGCGGGCTCGTTGGTCTTCCGGCACGAGCATGGTGACCGCCGTCGACATGGCGATGGCGCGCATGTTGGCGACGACCGATCCGATCAGGATCAGGGTGATGAACAGCCAGAAGTGGACCGAGCTGAACGACACCAACGACTCGGGGGATGCAACGCCGTACTGGATCAGGGCGATCGTGTAGGCAACCAGCGTGATCACCGACGCGACGAACATCGAGGTCCACTTGCGGTGCCGGTCGACGAACGTGCCGAAGAGCACCCCCAGCGCCGCGGAGAGGATGGCGAACGCACCACCGATCACCGACGTGGCAAGGACAGATCCGGTCTCGAGATAGATCCAGAACGTGAGCGCGAACCAGAGGAAGCTGGTCATCACGCCGCTGACGAGCGCGTTGAGGAGGAGTCGGTGGAAGATCTTCATGCAGCGTCGATGGTGACGGATGGGTACGACAGTCTGTCGTCAGCACCCGCCGACAGCGACGCGCATTTCCGTCCGTTCAGGGGTGGCGGTCGCAGGTCGCGAGGTCGATGCGGGGGCCGGCAGGGCCGTCGAGCTGACAGCCGGATTCGATCATGGCAGCGCGCGTCGAGGCGATCCATTCCGCCAGGCCGGGGAGCAGGCCGTCACGGACCACGGTCTGCGCGGCCTCTGGACTCAGATGAGCGCCGTCGGCCCGCAGCGACCCCGGACCGCCAGCCGCGAGCTCCGCAACGGCGAGCGCTTCGCCGTACGGCACGACGCGCATCATCGCCCACCGCTCGGCCCAGCCGGCCAGCACTCCGTTCCACGCCACGAGCCGATCGGGTTCGCCGAGTGGTCCCGCCCCGAAGCCATCCGGGCCGAAGGCCGGCGCATCGGCCAGCAGGAGCACAGCACCCGAGCGCGCCGCGATCGCGGCGAGGCCGGCGCCACCGGCGACGTGGCGGGTGAGGTACTCCGGATCACCCGGCCGGTGCCACACGTCGTCGTCGCCGTAGCGCTGCTCGGCCAACTCCGGCAGCGATGCGACGGCGAGGATCACGTCGGGCTCGAACGAATCGACCACGTCGGGCCACATCCGTTCGGCGGACGGGCAGTCGTCGGTGCGGTGCTTCACCTCCCCCCACCAACGGTCCTCGTACGCCGGCGTCAGCGGGCAGTTGCTCTGCCCGGCCCACACCACCTCGTACCGATCGGCGGCCGCCGCGTCGAGTGCGGCCGCCAGCGCGTACGACGTGCTGTCGCCGATCACGAGCAGCTTGGTGCGCGCCGCAGCTTGGGGACGGGCAGCGGCCACGATCGCGTCGACCAGCTGATCGTCCGAAACGGTGGGATCGATCACCGTCGAGCCGATCGCCCGGATGTGCGCGACATCGATGAGGTTGCTCACCAGATCGTCCTGAGGCGCCCCGTCGAGGAACAGCAGGTCGTATCCGTCCTCGCTGATCGCGGACAGCGCCGTGGCGGCCCGGTCGACACCGGAGAAGTAGACGTTGCGGATGTCCTGATGCTCCGACACGGCATCTTCGCCGCCGAGCAGCGCGAGCCGCTCACGCTCGGCCGCGCCCAGGGCGACCAGCACGACATCGAAGTCCTGCGTGCGCGTCCCGAACCCGCGGACAGTCGCCGGCAGGACGTCGGCGCTCCGGCAGTTCGCCCACGGACCCGCCGGATCGGCCAGCTCGCCGTCGGTGAGCGACAACGGGCAACCGGGTTGCACGGCATCGGTGACGACGAGGCGACCCTCCGACTCCGCCCGCAGGCGGGCCACGGCACCGTCGTCGCTGCCGATCACGAGCACCCGCACGGGCGCCGGCGGTTCGGGTGCCGACGAGCGCGGGGCGCCGGCTGTCGCACTCCCGGAGGATGCATCGGCGGCCGGTGACGGCTGGCCCGCCGATGCGATCGCGCCGCTCGCCGTCAGCGCATCGGCTGCCGGTTCACCGGTCGGCTGATCCGCAGCGGAGAATGCGATCACCTCGTCGGGAACGTCAGCGGCGATCGACGTCTCCCGATCGGAGCGGACCACGAGCGCCGCCGTCACGAGCAGGCAGACCGCGGCGAGGGCGTAGGCCATCGATGCGGCCGACACCGTCGGGAACAGACGTCGTGTGCGGATCGGCTGCTCGAGCAGGTGGTACAGCACCACGGTGATCGCGACGCTCGCCGCCATCCGCACCCCGAACAGTGCGACACCGTCGGCACCGACCCGATCGGGGCCGAGCGCGAGGAACACCGGCCAGTGGACGAGGTACAGCCCGTACGACATCCGTCCCACCACCGCCAGCGCGGCGACGCCCGACGCCCGCCGGAAGTGACCAGGCACCAACGCGGCGACGATCATCGCCGCCCAGATCAACGACAGGGCCGGGAAGCCGCCCCGGTACAGCCACGACGTCGAGTGATCGGTCGTCGCCACGAGCACCGCGAACCCTCCGACCGCCAGCCACCCGGCCCACGACGCGGCGGCGCCGATGCGGGGACCGAGCCGCTCGAGCCACCCGGCCGCCACGACGAAGGCGAGCAACGCGCCGACCAGGAACTCAGCGGCGCGGGTGTGTGTGCCGTAGTAGGCGAGGTCATGATCGCTGGTGAGCAGCATCGCGACCACCGAGGCGATCGTCAGCGCGGCGAGCACCGCGGCGACCGCCCGCCGACGCAACGGCAGGGCCAGGAGCGCGGCCATCAGCACCGGGAACACGAGGTAGAACTGCTCCTCGATCGCCAACGACCAGAAGTGCACGAGCGGGCTCGGCCCGGTAGCGAACAGGTCGGCGTAGGACTGCTCGTCGGCCACGAACCGCCAGTTGGCGACGTTGGCGAGTGCGGCGATGCCGTCGCCGGGCAGGTTGCGCAGCTGGATCGGGTCGAGCCACCAGGCCGAGGTGAGCAGCACGACCGCCACGCAGGCCATCGCCGCCGGCGACAGTCGGCGGACGCGCCGGCTCCAGAACCCCCGCAACGAGATATGGCCGGTGGCGTCGCGCTCGCGTAGCAGGAGCAGTGTGATCAAGAACCCGGAGAGGGTGAAGAACACCGACACACCGAGGAAGCCGCCGGTCGTGCCGGCCACCCCGCCGTGGAAGAGGAGCACGGCACCGACCGCGAGCGCGCGAAGGCCATCAAGACTCGGCTCGTATGCCAGCCGGCGCCCGTTGCTGTCCTCCCCCGTCACCGATCGGAGACGATACCCACGGGTAGTGTCCGTCCGATGATTCGAGTCGGGGTGACCGGGCATCGCGACCTCGCCGCCGAGGCCTCGCTGACCCGACGCCTCGCCGACGCCGTCCGCTCGATCCGCTCGACGGCGCCCGTCGCGGAGGTCGAGATCTGGTCGTCACTGGCCGAGGGAGCAGATCGTCTCGCGGCCTCGCTCGTGCCCGCCGAGGCCGGGCGACTGGTCGTCGTCTTGCCCCTCGAGCCCGACGACTACCGCGACGACTTCGTCACCGCCGCATCACGGGCCGAGTTCGACCGGCTGCTCACGGCCGCCGACGAGGTCGAGATCGTCGGGCCGGACGAAGGGGGCAGCCGTGAGTCGGCCTACGAACGAGCCGGCCGATCGGTGATCGCCCACTGCGACGTGCTGCTCGCGCTCTGGGACGGCGAGCGGTCGCGGGGTCGCGGGGGCACCGCCCAGATGGTCGAGGAGGCACGGGAGCTCGGTCGTGACGTCGTCGTCATCCCGTCGGAACGAGCGACCACATGAGATGGCTCGGTTCGGCGCGCCAGCGGTGGTGGTTGCTCGCCGGTGCCTGGCTCGCGCTGCTGGTGCTCGGCATCGGCGGCTTCATCCAGCAGGCCCACGACCTGGGCATGTCGACGTCGGTGCTCGACAACCTGTACTTCACGTTGCAGCTGGCGGCACTCGAGTTCGACGGCGAGTCGGAGGCGATCAACTGGCGGCTGCAGGTCGCCCGGTTCGTGGCGCCGATCATCGCCGCCAGCACATTGCTGCAGTCGGCCAGCGTCGTGTTCCGCGAGCAGTTCGCCCGGTTCCGCGCCGGGCGGGCCCGGAACCACACGGTCGTGTGCGGCTTGGGCCCGATCGGCACCCTGCTGTGCGCGGCCCTCACCCGGGACGGCCAGCGGGTCGTGGCGGTCGAGGCCGACTCGTCGATGCCCGGCGTGGCAACTGCAACCGACCTCGGAGTCGCGGTCGTGATCGGCGATCCGACCGACGCCACCGTCCTACGTTCCGTCAGGGCCGAACGAGCGAAGCGGATCGTGGCCGTCGCGAGCTCGGACGCGGTGAACGCGGCGATCGCCGCGGCGGTGCGCGCCCTCCCGCGATCGCCGTCGCTCCCCGCGCTGCGCTGCGCGGTGCACCTCGCCGACACCGAGCTCGCCGCGCTGCTGCGCTCGACCGAGCTCACCGGCGGTACCGGCCCGCGCGTCGAGTTCTTCAACCTGCACGAGCGTGCCGCCAGCACCGTGCTCGCCGAACACCCGCTCGTGAGTCACGACGGCACCGAGCCCCACCTCGTGGTGATGGGGCTCGGTCAGTTCGGCCGCAGTGTGGTGCTCACCGCGGCACGTCAGCACCTGTTCGACACCGGTCAGCCGCTCTCGATCACCCTCGTCGACCGCCTCGCCGAGGCCCGCTACCACGCCCTGCGCATGCAGCACCCGGCACTCACGGACGCGGTCGACGCAGCGTGCATCGACCTCGACCTCGGTGCCCCGGTGGGCGCCGCGGTCGACCGGTTCGAAGCGGTGCTGCGCGAGCGGCCGCCGTCGCTCGTCGTCGTCGCCTTCGACGACGAGTCGTTGGCGTGGACGAGCGGCTTGTTCGTGCGCAGCCGGCTGGCGAATGCCGCGGCCACGATCGTCGTCCGCACGGGCTCCGACGGGGGGTTGGCCGGCCTACTCGACGTCGCCGACGGACAGGCGTCGCGTTCGGCGAGGATCGCGACCTTTCCACTCGTCGAGCGTTCGTGCTCGCTCGACCTGATCGACGGGGGCGTCCGCGAACAGCTCGCGCGCGCGATCCACGAAGGCCACGTGGCACGCACCGCCGCTCACGACTCGACCGGCGCCGACGGGGTCGGCGCGCCCTCGCTCCATCGACGCTGGTCGGAGTTGAGCGACGACGATCGTGAGTCGAGCCGCCGGGCCGCCGATGCGATGCTCGAACAGCTCCGCGCGATCGGCTGCGAGGCGGCGCCGATGCGTCGGTGGGGATCGTCGGACCGCGTGCTCACCGACGAGGAGATCGAGCACATCGCCGCTGGCGAGCACGCGCGGTGGAAGGCCGAGCGGGAAGCCGGCGGATGGACTTACGGCACCGCTCGCGACGACGTCGCGAAGCACAACCCGCTACTCGTCGCGTGGACCGACCTCGATGCCACCGTGCAGCAGCAGAACCGGACCGCGGTCGCCGAGCTCTCCACCTCCCTCGCCCGCGCCGGCTTCGAGATCCACCGCACCGCCTGACCCCGTTCGTTCTGGCCCCGTCCCCAAACGCACACTCCGTTCGTTCTGGCCCCGTCCCCAAACGCACACCCCGTTCGTTCTGGCCCCGTCC
>CAZYWK010000041.1:0-33263 GCA_964651825.1 uncultured Ilumatobacteraceae bacterium
CACGCGCTCGCCGGCGAGGACAGCGACCGCAACATTGCCCTGGCGGCGATCAAGCTCGTGCACGCCGAGCGCGGCGCGCTGCTTGACGAACGCGAGATTCCCGACGCGTCCGAGCGCTTCCGCAACGACGGCAAGAAGGGCGACCGCAAGAACTTCGAAGGCAAGTCGTGGGATGGCAAGCCGTATGACGGCAAGAAGGCGAAGTTCGACAAGGGCGGCAAGAACGGCAAGTCCGACCGTGGCGGCAAGCCGCAGGCGAACGGCGACACAGAGTTCGTCTACGTCGGCGTCGGCCGCAAGGGCGGGGTGCGTCCCGGCGACCTGGTGGGTGCGATCGCCAACGAGACCGGGCTGTCAGGTCGAGAGATCGGACCGATCCGGATCACCGACAACTATTCGGTGGTCGGGGTGCCGGCGGGGTCGGCCGACAACGTGGTGGCCACGATGGGGACCACGACGATGCGCGGCAAGAAGGCGAAGGTCCGCCGCTACTCCGACGACCGGAAGTTCTCGAAATAGCGGCTCGGGGTCGGCCCCCGCTGGCCCTGGTACTTCGACCCCGACGCTCCTGCCCCATACGGACGGTCGGCGGGAGTGGTCATGGCCATGAAGCTCACCTGGCCGATCTTCATCCCGGGATACAAGGTGATCGGGAGGCTCGCCACGTTCGCCAGCTCGAGCGTGATGTGACCGTCAAAGCCAGCGTCGATGAAGCCGGCCGTGCTGTGGATGAGCAGCCCGAGCCGGCCGAGGCTCGACTTGCCCTCGACACGACCGACGAGATCGTCGGGAACACCGATTCGTTCGAGCGTCGAGCCGAGCACGAACTCGCCCGGATGGAGCATGAACGGCTGGTCGGACTCGGCAGGGATCTCGACGAGCTCGGTCAGGTTCTCGAGGTTCAACTTCACGTCGATGACGCCGGTCGTGTGGTTGCGGAACACTCGGAACAGGTTCGAGATCCGCACGTCGATCGACGACGGCTGGATCAACGACTCGTCGAGCGGTTCGATCACGATCCGGCCGGCGGCCAACTGCTCACGCAGGGTTCGGTCGGACAGGATCACTGCGACACGATACATCGCGGCCCCCGCGTGACCGCCCGCTATCCTGCTCAGTCTTCGCGGATGTAGTTCAATGGTAGAACATCAGCTTCCCAAGCTGAGAACGCGGGTTCGATTCCCGTCATCCGCTCCACCTGCTGGCC
This sequence comes from uncultured Ilumatobacteraceae bacterium, assembly GCA_964651825.1. Lineage (GTDB taxonomy): Bacteria > Actinomycetota > Acidimicrobiia > Acidimicrobiales > Ilumatobacteraceae > Sva-07. The sequence goes on from CAZYWK010000041.1 coordinate 1,208, forward strand.
CAGGGAACCCTTTTGTCAAGGCCGTGATCGGCTGCCGTAGCGGTGCACACGCTCGCGGTCTGGAATGATCGATGAGATGATCGTTCCTCTCGCTTCGAAGGCCGGGCTCGACGTCGGCATCGTGACCCGCAACATCGATCTCATGCGGGGCTTCTACGTCGAGGCGATCGGACTCGAGTACGTCGAGTCGATGCCGATTCCGTGGGGCACGATGCATCGTTTGCGCTTCGGGGTGTCGTGGCTCAAGCTCGTCGACCCGACCGGGTCACCCCCGGTACCCCATGCCCGCGGCCTCGATGCATCCACGGGCATCCGCTATCTCACGTTCGAGATCGACAACATCGAAGAGATCTGGCAGCAGGCAGTGGCGGCCGGGGCCGGGGTGTTCCACGACCTCGGCGCATTCGGCACGCGGGGGATCACCATGGGGATGCTCCACGATCCCGATGGCAACGTCGTCGAACTGCTCCGCAGGCCGCCCGCACCCTGAACGACACCTGAGACCGAACCCCTCGGCAACCCGTGAAGCTCAGGTGCTCTGTTGCAGCGCCCTCGCCGCGTTCGTGTCGAAGTAGTCGGCGTCGAAGGTGAACGCTCCGTCGCGGAACGTGTGCAGTGTCCAGCCCGGCACCACAACGTTCGGGAACCGGCAGTTCCACTGGCTCCATCCCACGGTGTCGTCGCCGGCGACGTCGACGAGTTCGAAGCTCACGCCCATCTCGGGCATCTCGGCTTCCATTTTGGCGAAGTAGCCGGCGATCTCGGATCGGCCGACGAACTCGCCGTAGAGGATGTCGGTGAACGCAGTACGCCTCGAGGAGCAGGCGCAGCTGCTGTGCGAACACCCCGCGACGTTCGCCGAACTCCGCACCGACCGGTCGAAACTGCGCAACTTCGTCGAGGAGACCCTTCGCCTGCGCGCGCCCACGCACGGCCTGTCCACGCGCATCACCAGCCGCGACGAGGAGTTCCAGGGAACTGCGGTGCCGGCGGGATCGCTGCTGCACCTGCGCTTCGCCGCGGCGAACGTCGACAGCGACGAGTTCGCCTGCCCGTTCGACCTCGACCTCGATCGCGCCGGCGTCGGGCGCCACGTGACGTTCTCCACCGGGCCCCGCGTGTGCCCGGGCGCCACGCTCTCCCGTCTCGAGCAACAGATCGCGTGGGGCGTGTTGCTCGACCGGCTCGACGCGATCGAATACGGCGAGGGCAACGACTGGATGCACAAGCCCGGCATCATGCTCGCCACGATCAAGCTCAACCTACGCGTGCACAAGGCGGCCGAGCCGCTCGCGCTCGGCACGAGTCGACCGACGTGACCGACCCGACTCACTAGTCGCCGACGGTCTGCCACCAGTCCGCGACCACGGCCGCGAAGACGTCGGTGTAGGTCGCCACGAGTTCGCTGGCGTCGGCCGGGGCGTCCTGCATCCGGGTCGGCGGCAGGTCGCTCGCTCCTGGCACTGGATCGACCCATTCGAGCCGCAACGCTTCGACCACACCACCGAGGGCCGGTGACGCGGCCTCGTGGTGATCGCTCGTCTGGTGGGTGATGAACGCCCGGTGGTCGTCGAACGACAACAGCGTGTAGTACGTGCGGGGATCAGCACCACGCCAGTACTCGTAGTACCGCACGCCCGTCTCGGTCGAATGAGTGCGTTCGTGCAAGGTCCGCGCGATCGCTTCGAAGTCCGCCTCGGCGCCCGCACGCACGGTGATATGAGCCAGCAATGTCGCCATCGGCGGATGGTACCGACACGTCCCACGCGGCGGCGGGCCGGAACGTGTCCCGCACGACATTCCATGTCGTTCGAGCCGCGCATCCGAGCCATAAGCTTGGCGCGTGCCGATCCGCCGGAGTTCGCTGTGGTGACTTCCGGTGCATCGGTAGGGGCGAACCACCGGACCCTCCGTCAGGCCGTCACCGACCAGATTCGAGACATGATCCGTGACGGTGAACTCGCTCCGGGTGAGCGACTCCTCGAGGACCATCTCGCCGATCAGCTCGGCGTGTCGAGAAACCCCATCCGTGAGGCGCTGCGTGCGCTCGAGGCGACAGGTCTCGTCACGGTGGTGCCACGGCGGGGCGCATACGTCGCCAGCTTCGACGCCAACGAGGCCGCCGAACTGCTCGACCTGCGCACGCTGCTCGAGGCGTACGCGGCCCGGCTCGCCAGCCAACGACGGACCGCCGCCCAGCTCGACGAGATCGGAGAGACGCTGCGCCGGGGAAAGCAGGCGACGCTGGACGGCGACCTGGTTGCCGCCGCGCAGGCGCACCGCGATTTTCATCTGGCGATCGAGTCCGCCGCTGGCCATCCGTATCTCGGTCCGGTCGTCGAGCCGTTGCGTACCCAGACCGAACTCGTCTTCTCGATGCTCGCCGACCAGCGCGGTGTCGTGAGCTGGGAGCAGCACGTCGAGATCTTCGGGGCGATCGAGGCACAGGACGACGCCGCCGCCGACACGGCGACGCGTCGACACATGCGTTCGGTACTCGACGACCTCCGCTCCGTGTCGGTCGCCGGCGACACCGTGAACGCGGACATCTGATCCCCGCGATGCCAAAGGTTCGAGTACTGGTCATCGGCGGCGGCATCGCCGGTGTCGCCGCGGCGTCGCAGCTGGCCCCGGTCGCCGACGTCACCGTCGTCGAACGGGAGCGAGCTCTCGGAACGCATGCGACGGGACGCTCAGCCGCGACGCTCTCCGAGACGACCGGCACGCGAACCATGTGTGCACTCGCCCGGGCCAGCCGGCACGCGCTCGAGTTCCCCGCTCCTGGCTTCACCGACGAACCGCTGACCAGACCGCGAGGGCTGCTGTGGATCGGGCGCGAAGGCGACGAAGCATCACTCGACGCCACCGCCGACGCGGCGAGGGGCGTGAGCGACAACACGGCGCGCGTCACCGGCCACCGGGCACGCGAACTCGTACCGGCCCTCCGGCCCCACGCCGTCGCCGCCGGCGGGGTCTTCGAACCGGACGCGAGAGCCCTCGACGTCGCGCTCCTCCTGCAGTCCTACGCTCGGGACGCACAGCGTCAGGGTGCCCGATTCCTGGTGGACCACGCGTTCGTGCACGCCAGCCGGGGTGGTCGCGGCTGGGACGTCGCGACGTCCCAGGGCAGCCTGGAGGTCGACCTGATCGTGAACGCGTCCGGAGCGTGGGGTGACGTCGTCGCCGCGCAGTGCGGGATCCGCACCCTCGGGCTGCTCCCGCTGCGACGGTCGGTGTGCCTGGCGCGGACCGCCCGTGACATCACGGGGTGGCCGTTGGTGATGGACGTCGCCAATCGCTGCTACTTCGAACCGGAATCTGGCGGTCTGTTGTTGTCACCCGCCGACGAGCATCCGAGCGACCCGACCGATGCGGCACCGGAGGAAGAAGACATCGCTCTGGCGATCGAGACGCTGAACGACGTCACCGATCTCGACGTCCGATCGATCCGCACGTCGTGGGCAGGCCTGCGCACGTTCACCGTCGATCGCAGCCCGGCCGTCGGTCCTGACGACGCCGAGCCGACCTTCGTCTGGCTCGTCGGACAGGGTGGAGCGGGCATCAAGACGGCGCCTGCGATGGCCGCCGCACTCGCCGCGAGCATGAACCTCGGCGAGTGGCCGACCGCGCTTCGCGGTCTGGGCGTCAACCTCGATGACCTCAGCCCGGCGCGTCTGCGCTGACGACCGGTGCGGTTCAGCGCACCGACTCGATGACGAGTGCGAACGCCGCGGCCGCTGACAGGGTGAGGACCGCCGGTCGCGCCCAGCCGCGGTCCAACAGCGGTCGCGCCCATCGCGAGAGTGCCAGCCCCACGACCGCACCGGGAAGGAGGAGCAGACCGTCCGCCAACTCGTCGCGGCCGAAGCGGCCGGCGATGATCAGGGCTCCGAGCGACAGCGCGGCACCGAACATGAAGAATCCCGCCAGCGTCGAGCGAAGCCGGGCGGCCTCCTCGCGCTGGTAGACCAACGCCATCGGGGGCCCGCCCACCGATGTCAAGGTGCCCATCAGACCCGAGAGCGCCCCTGCGCCGATGAGTGTGTGCACGGTCGGGCGCAGGTGCCATCGCGTCGCGCTCAACCCGACGCCGACGAGTATCGACATGCCGAGCACGAAGGTCAGCGCGTCACCGACCAGCCGGCTCACGACGGCCACCGCGAGCAGGGTGCCGCCGACACGGCCGAACAACGCCCACTTCACGCCGATCCAGTCGAGTTCGGCACGGTCCTTCCACGCGACCCACGCCGTCATCAGGACTGCGACGAACAGCACCGGCCCTGGCACGAGCGCGGCATCGATCAGGCCGAGGATCGGCGCGGCGAGCATCCCGAGGCCGAAACCGAGCGAGCCCTGCACCACCGCCCCGACGACGACCGCCGCGATCGCGCACACATAGGTGGCTGCGGTCATTCCGTGACGCGACCGTGCCGCGGGACCAGCTGCCAGGCCATCCGAACGGCGACGATCAACAAGAGCGCGGCGAACAGGACGTTCGAGGTCGTCTCGCTCATCTTGTCCGCGATCGTTCCTCCCAGCGCGGCGCTGGCGATGCCCGAGAGCCCGATGATCACGGCGGCTCGCATGTCAGCATTCCGCTTGCGCCGGTTGCGCCACGTGCCCATCAGGGCGGTCGGGATGATGACCGCGGCCGAGGTGCCCTTCGCGACGACCGGGGTGATGCCGAACAGGAGAATCATCGCCGGCACCATGACGATGCCGCCACCGACGCCCAACAGCCCCGCCAGAATGCCCGTCGCCAGCCCGACACCGACGAGGGCGAGCACCGTCAGCACCGAGATCGGCTCACGACCGCTGGCGTCCGATGCGGTGAACAGCCGAACCGCAGAGATGACCAGCATGGTGATGAACAGCACCGCCAGCGTCCGCTCCGGGAGCACGTGCAACAGCCGCGTGCCGATCACCGCACCCACGACCGCGCCCACCGAGAGCCACAGACCCACGGGCCAGTCGACGTTGCCGTGCGACGCGTAGGTGACGAGTGAGGCGGCTGCGATCGGCAACACGGCGGCGAGCGAGGTGCCGTGCGCCCGTCGTTGATCCATCTTGGTGACGAGCACCAGCGCGGGCACGATCAGAATTCCGCCACCCACCCCGAAGAGTCCCGCCAGGAAGCCCGCGAGCACTCCGACGATCAGAACAGGGACGAACGAGACCGGTGCCGGGGCGACATCGGTCAGCGGGGGAGCGGGTTGCGCGGTCATGGGCCCTTCAGCGAACGAAACAAGCGGCCCAATGGCCGGGGGACTTCTCTTCGAGGGGCGGAGCTTCGACGCGACACCGGGCCTCGACGAGCGGACAACGACTCGAGAATCGACACCCCGGCGGCGGATCGATCGGGTTGGGGATCTCGCCCATCAACACCACCCGTTCACGGGACCGCTGCAACGGCGGATCGGGAATGGGAACGCTCGAGAGCAGCGCCTCGGTGTACGGGTGTCTCGGTCCCTCGTACACCTCGGCGGCAGGGGCGATCTCGACGACCTTGCCCGAATAGAGGATCACGATGCGATGGGAGATGTGACGCACCACCGACAGGTCGTGCGCGATGAACAGATAGGTGAGCCCGTGCTCGACCTGGAGATCCTGGAGCAGGTTGACCACCTGGGCCCGCACCGACACGTCGAGTGCCGACACCGGCTCGTCCGCGACGATGAACTCCGGCTCCAGCGCGAGTGCACGGGCGATGCCGATCCGTTGGCGCTGCCCCCCGGAGAACGCATGCGGATAGCGATCGACGGTGTCCGCCGGGAGGCCGCACTTCACGATCAGTTCGGCGACCGGTTCGCGCGCGTCCTTCGTCGACTTCACCAGGCCGTGGACGATCAACGGCTCGGCGATCAGGTCGAGCACCGTCATGCGCGGGTTCAGCGACGCGTAGGGGTCCTGGAACACGAGCTGCATCCGGCGCCGCAGCTGGCGCAGCTCCTCGCCCTTGACCGCGGTGATGTCGCGGCCGTCGAAGTGGATCGATCCGCTCGTCGGCGTGATCCGCCGCAGGATGGCGCGACCGAGCGTCGTCTTGCCCGAACCCGATTCTCCGACCAGCCCGAGCGTCTCGCCGCGCCGGATGTCGAAGGACACGTCGTCGATGGCGTGCACGTGGTGGACATTCTGGCCCCAGAAGCCGCTGCGGCCGACGGGGAACCGGATCGACAGGTGGTCGACCTCGATCAACGATTCAGCGTGCGGCGTAGCGTTGTTCGCCAGGGCGGAAGCAGGCTGCGACACGGACCCTCCCTTCACTGTCGGTTCCCACCGGTGCCAGCGGCGGGGATTCCTCGCGGCATCGTGCGGTCACGATCGGACATCGATCGGCATACCCACACCCCAGCGGCGGCGTTCGGAGGTCGGGCGGCGCGCCGTCGATGGAGACGAGTCGCTCGATCACGACGTCGAGTCGAGGTGTCGAGTTCAGCAGCCCGGCACTGTAGGGGTGCGCCGGGGTGGCGTAGAGCGAGACGGCGCTGGCGTCCTCGACGATCTCACCGGCGTACATCACTGCGACCCGGTCACACACGCCGGCCACCACACCGAGGTCGTGGGTGATGAGCAGCACCGCCAGGTTCAGCTCACGCTGCAGCTTCGACAGCAGTTCGAGGACCTGGGCCTGGATCGTGACATCGAGCGCCGTCGTCGGCTCGTCGGCCACGAGGAGTTCCGGTTCGCAGGCCAGGGCCATCGCGATGAGGACGCGCTGGCGCATCCCACCGGACATCTCGAAGGGGTAGTTCTTGACACGCTCGGTGGGATTGGCGATGCCGACCAGGTCGAGGAGTTCGATCGCCCTGGCGCGCGCGGCCTTGCGCGACAGACGGCGGTGATGGCGAAGGATCTCGACCATCTGGGACCCGACCGTGAACACCGGGTCGAGCGAGGTCATCGGGTCCTGGAAGACCATCGCGATCTCCTTGCCGCGCACTCGCTCGATGGTGCGTTCGACCGACGGGCCACTGACCAGCGACTCACCCTTCCAACGCACGTCCCCGCCGACGATCTTGCCGGGAAGTTCGATCATCCCGAGTAGTGCCTGAGCGGTGACGCTCTTGCCGGAGCCCGACTCGCCGACGAGGCCGAGCGTCTCTCCGCGGGCGATGTCGAAGCTCACGTTGCGCACGGCCTGCACGGTTCCGCGCCGTGTGAAGAAGTCGACCTTGAGGCCGTCGACCTCCAACACGATCTCTCCATCCCCGCGTGTGCTCCGCGAGGTGTGGTGGGCCGCGTCCACGGTCGTCATGCGAGGGCCTCCGCCGGAGGAGCCGACTTCACGCCGGCGGCGAAGCGCTTTTCGCGCTCGATCGGGTCGGTGGCCACACGCAGCCAGGACGACAGGAAGTTCACCGCGAGCACCAGGAGGGTCAGGTAGATCCCCGGGATGATGGCCAGCCGCGGCAGCGAGAAGAACTGCTCCCGGCCCGCATTGGCCATGATGCCGAGGGACACGTCGGGGTACTGCAGCCCGAGCCCGAGGAACGACAACGTCGCCTCCGCGAGGATGATGCGGGCGAACTCGAGCACGGCCAAGGTGGCGAGTGACGACATGAGGTTGGGCAGGATGTGCAGGAACATCACCCGGCGCGGTTTGCAGCCGACCATCTCGGCTGCTTCCACGTACGGGCGTTCCTTGGCCGACAGCACGACACCACGGGTCATGCGGGCGTAGACCATCCAGCCGTTGAAGGTCAGGACGAAGATCAACGACGTCTTGCTCGCTCCGAGCACGGCGATCATGATCAGCGCGATCAACAGCCCAGGAAACGCGACCTGCACGTCGACCCAGCGCATCAGCCACCGATCGAGTCGCCCACCGCGATAGCCGGCGACGAGTCCATAGACCACACCGAACGTACCGGCGAAGAACACCACGGCGAGGCCGATGAGCAGCGTGGTCCGCGAGCCGTACATCAGCCGCGACAACACGTCGTAACCCTGGGCGTCGGTGCCCATGACGTGGTCCCACGTGCCGCCGTCCCAGATCGGCGGGATGCGCGAGGTGGACGGGTTGCCTTCCACCGGACCGTACGGCGCCAGCAGCGGCGCGAGGACGGCCACCAGGATCACCAACCCCAGGAAGATCGCCGCCGTGAGCCCGGTCCGGTCGGACAGCAGCTCGCCGAACAGGCCGCGGGTCGCGGTGCGGACCTCGTAGGGCCGGCCTTCGAGGCTGTCCTCGAGCTGGGTGGCCTGCTCGACGTCGCGCTGGTGGGCCGACAGCTCGTCGACCGCGGGACGGGATGACTCTTCGATGCTCATGTCAGCTGCACTCTCGGGTCGACGAGCTTGTACACGATGTCGATGGCGATGTTGATGATCACGACCATCAGGGCCACGACGAACACGATGGCCTGGATGAGGAAGAAGTCACGCTCCTTGATGGCGAGGATGGCGAGGCTGCCGAGTCCTGGCCAGTTGAAGACGGCCTCGATCACGAGGGTGAACCCGGCCAGCGCCCGGATGGTCTCCCAGCCGAACAGGGTCACGAACGGGATGCCGGCGTTGCGCAGCGCGTGCACGCCCACGATCCGGCGGCGCGGGACGCCCTTGGCCCGCGCCGCCTTCACGTACTGGCTGTTCAACTCGTCGATCATCGCCGAGCGCACCACCATCGTGAGCCGACCGATCGCCGGAAGTGCGAGGGCGATGGCCGGCACGATGAGGTGGGTCCAGGGGCCGTCACCGAACTGGACGATCTTGAACTTCACACTGGTGAGCAAGAGCAGCACCTGGGCGAGGAAGAACTGCGGTGCCGCCAAGCCGATCAGGCTCCCGGTGACGAGCAGCTTGTCGATCCAGGTGCCGGGCCGGGTTGCGGCGATGGCCCCGAGCGGCAGCGACACCACCAGGGCGATGGTCATCCCGGCGGCGACGAGTTGCAGCGTCTTCGGCAGGAATTTCATGACGATGTCGAACGCGTCCTGATTCCTGAACAGCGTCGACGTGCCGAAGTCGAGGCTCGCCGCCCCGCCGAGGAAGTCCCAGAACTGCGACCAGAGCGACGCATCGAACCCGAGGTCGATGCGCAGCTGGTCGCGCTGTGCCTGGCTCGCCGAGAGCGGGAGGATGAAGTTGACGGGATCACCGAGCATGCGCAGGATCACGAAGACCAGCACGGTGACTCCGAGCACGACGACCGCTCCTTGGAGCAACCGTCCTGCCAGGTACCTACCCATTCCATCCTCCTCGCTCTCGACCGACCAGGGGCTCGGTCAGCCCGTGACCGTCATCTCCTTGACCAGCAGCTTCGAGTCGACCCGGGGCTGCCACTGCATCCGCTCGGACAGCCCGTAGATGTCCTGGTTGTTCACCAGCCAGACGAAGTAGGCCTCGTCGTAGGCGATCTGCAGAGCCTCCTCGTAGATCGCCTGGCGGGCGACCGGGTCGAGCTCGCTGCGGCCTTGGGAGATGAGCTCGGACAGTTGCTCGTTCGTGTTGGACGATCCGACACCACCGGCCTGGTAGTAGGTGGCGAGCTGGCGATCGGGGTCCAGGATGTCGTTGGAGCTCGACACGTACACCGCATCGACGCGGTTCTCACGGTCGAACAGGACATCGAGGTAGGCGCCGAACTCGAGGATCTCGAGCTGCACGTTCAGCCCGGCGGTGGTCCAGTATCCGGCGACCGCTTCGAGCAGTTCACGGTCCTTCAGCCAGCGGCCCGATTCGCCGACCAGCTCGATCGTCTGCCCGGCAACTCCGGCGTCTTCGATCATCTGCTTCGCGGTGTCGGGATCGTAGGGGAACGCTTCGAGGCCCGGGTTGAAGCCCAGGATCGATTCGCTCAAGAGCTGACCGGCGTCGACCTTCGCGAACCCGCCGAACAGGTTCTCGGCGATCGCATCTTTGTCGACCGCGAGGTTCAGCGCCCGACGGACCTCGACGTCGCTGGTGATGCCTTCGTCGGCGTCGAGGATGATGATCGGATGCTCCTGGCTCTGGGCCGTCGCGACCTGTGGCGCCTGGGCCGCGTCCTCGGGGGCCAGGTTCGTGATCAGGTCGAAGTTGCCCGACAGCAGGCCGGCCAGCCTGGTCGAGCTGTCGTCGGAGAACTCGAAGGTCACTTCCGACACCGACGGGACGCCGTCCCAGTACTCGGCGTTCGCGGCGAGGACGATGTTGACCCCCTGGTTCCTGCTCTCGAACACGTACGGGCCGGTGCCGACCGGTGCCTCGGAGAGGTCCGCGGTCTGGGCCGCGCTCGCCGGGATCTGCTTCAACCAGTACATCCGTGCCGGCAGAACGCCGTCAGGACCGTCGGTGATGATGTGCACGGTCGTGTCGTCGATCGCTTCGGCACCCGTCAGCGTCGAGTAGAAGCCGCTGTTGTCCGTCGTCCCGGCGGTGACGAGCCCCACCATGCGGTCGATGGTCGCCACGACCGATTCGGCGTTGAACGGCTCGCCGTTGTGGAACGTGACACCCTCGCGAAGCTTGAACTCCCACGTCGTGTCGTCGACCTGCGTCGGGAGTTCGGCCGCGAGACCTGGAACGAGCTCACCGTCGGCGGTGCGCGTCAACAGGGTTTCGTAGATGTTGTCGTTGATCGCCCGCTCACCGCCGTCATCGACGAGATGGGGGTCGAGGCTCGTCGGTTCCGAGCCGAGCGCGATGGTGATCGACGCGCCGTCGACCGCCGGCTGGGAATCGACCGCTGACGACTCCTCGGTCGAGCCCGCCGGCGCCGCGGTGTCCGTGCCACCGGCGTCGTCATCGCTCCCGCATGCCGCTCCCACCACGAGCGCGAACGCAAGTGTGGGTATGGCAAATCTCCAATGTGTTCGCATGTCGCAGTCTCCCCTTTGAAAATCGCACACCACGGCTCAGCCGTGGCGCCCCTGGGCGGTGGTACAGTTCCTCCGCACCGCATACTGTATACATTCAACACAAAGGCGTCAAATCACGAATTGTCGGCCATCATCGTCGAGAGTGACTGATGCGCCACGTTCACCGGCCGGGATTGGAGCAACGACGTGAAGCTGGGCGACTCCCAACGTCCCCTGAGAGAGGCGGTGGCCGACGACATCCGCGCCCAGATCATCCACGGCGAGTTCGAGCCCGGTGTCCGCCTGCTCGAAGAGGAGATCGCCGCGTCGCTCGGTGTGTCGCGCAACCCGGTTCGCGAAGCGCTCCAGGCGCTCTCCGTGGAGGGCTTCGTGGAGATCGTTCCTCGGCGCGGCGCGCACGTGGCCATCGTCGATGCCAAACGCGCCGTCGAACTGTTCGAGGTACGTCTGCCGCTCGAAGGGCTCGTCGCTGAACTCGCCGCCCAGCGACACACGCCGGACGACGTGTCCGCGCTCCGCGCCGTCGTGGCCGACGCGCGGGGCAAGATCGCCGAGGGCCGACTCGAACGGCTCCCCGACCTCAACACCCGTTTTCACGACGGGCTGTGCAGAGCGGCGGGCAACGAACTGCTGACCGCGACGCTCCACCGTCTGTCACACCTCGTGCAGTGGGTCTACGCCACACGAATCCGTGAGCGGTCAGATCATTCGTGGAACGAACACACCGCGCTCGTCGACGCCATCGAACAACGCGATCCTGCGCTCGCCCGCACGGTCAGCGAGGGTCACGTGCGAGCCGCACGTGTCGCCTTCATCGGGTTGGACGATCGGTCGGTCAACGGAGCCGACTGATCGCCGTCGGAGCGTCAGAAGCCGCGCACCGCTCCACCGTCGATGCGGACGACCGAGCCGGTCACGAACGACGATCTGGCCGACGCGAGGAACACCACGACATCGGCGAACTCGCGGGCCGTCCCGAGTCGACCGAGCGGGATCGACGCGACGTGTTCGCGGCGAACGGCCGCTGCGTCGTCGCCACTCATGGCCGACTTGGCGGCTTCGAAACGGCCGAGGGCGGGCGTGTCGAACTGTCCGGTGACCACCACGTTGACGAGCGTCTCGGGAGCGAGCTCGAGCGCCAACGATCGCGCGGCTGCTGCCACGCCACTGCGCATCACCGACGACAGGGCGAGGTCCGGGCTCGCCTCCACGACCGAGCGAGCGGTGAGGAACAACAGCCGCCCTCGACCGCGCTCGCGCAGGTGCGGGGCAGCCGTGCGCGCCACTTCGAGCGCCGGACGCAGCATCGACGCGAAGGCTGCGTCGTCTGCGCCCGCCGTCGACATGATCGGCCCGGGCGCTCCCCCGCCGGTGTTGACGATGCAGATGTCCAGCCCGCCGAGTTGATCGACGGCCGACGTCACCGTCCTGGCGCCGACGCCCTCCTCGGAGAGGTCGCCGTACACCCAGGCCGTGGCGCCGATCTCGTTGCCCACGCGCTCCGTTCGTTCCTCGTCGCGTCCTGCCACCGCGACGGCGGCACCCTCTGCGACGAGGCCTTCCGCGACGGCGAGACCGAGACCCGACGTCGAGCCGAGTACCAGTGCCCGCGCGCCGACCAGTCCGAGATCCATGTCAGGACCCGAGCCATGTCGTGCGGCTGATGGTGAAGAAGTCCATCACCGTCGGTCCGAGTTGCTCGCGGTGTGTCCCGGTGCCCGACGCCTTCATCCCGCCGAACGGCGCGTTGAACGCGGCGCCGACCGTCGGCCGGTTCACGCGCACCATGCCTGCTTCGACCTCCGCCGCGAATCGGAGCGAGGCGGCGATCGACGTCGTGCAGATCGACGCGGTGAGCCCGTATTCCACGGAGTTCGCGGAGTCGAGCGCGTCGTCCAAGTCCGTGATGCGTTCGAAGCCGATCACCGGGCCGAACACCTCCTCACGAGCCAGCGTCGATCGCCGATCGACGTCGGCGAAGATCGTCGGCGGGAAGAACGACCCGGCCGAGAGTTCCGGGTCGGTCGGGCGCTGCCCACCGCACACCAGTGTCGCTCCGGCGCGCTCGGCCTCGGCGCAGACCTCGAGCATGTGGTCGCGGGATCGATCGTCGACGAGCGGTCCCATCGTCACTCCCGGCTGCATGCCATTTCCCATGACGTGTCGCCCGGCGAGTGCGGCGACACGCTCGACCAGCTCATCGTGAATGCGCTCGTGCGCCAGGATCCGCCCCGCTCCGGTGCATGCCTGGCCGGTCAGCGAGAACGAGGATCGCGCGACCATCTCGGCCGCCGCGTCGAGGTCGGCATCGTCGAGCACGACGATCGGGTTCTTGCCCCCGAGTTCGAGCTGGAGGCGCCTGCCCATCGCCGACGCGGCGTGGATCAGGCGCCCGACCGCCGTCGAGCCCGTGAACGTCACCGCCGCGACCCGCTCGTCGGCAACGAGGTGCGCACCGGCTCGCTCGCCGTGGACGACGTTGAGCACCCCCGGGGGCAGCCCGGCCTCGATGAACGCGCTGGCCAGCCGCTCGCCCATCAGCGGTGTCATCGGAGACGGCTTGAACACCACCGAGTTTCCTGCCGCGAGGGCAGGGCCGATCTTTCGGCTGGCCATGTTGAGCGGAAAGTTCCACGGGGTGATGACGGCCACGACGCCGATCGGATCGCGGGTCGAGTAGACGATCGGGGTGTCGTCACTCGGAAAGGTGGCACCGGTGAGCCGGTAGGCCTCGCCGGCGTACAGCTCGAGGTTCTTCGGGGTCCGGCTCGCTTCCCCCGTGGCGTCGCTCAGCGGTTTGCCTTCCTCGGCGACCATCTCCGCAGCGATCGACCCCGACCGGTCCGCAAGGAGGCGCGCCGCACGGTTCAGCACGTCGGCCCGCGCGGTCGGCGTGCTCCGACGCCACCGTGACAGCCCATCGAGTGCGGCGTCGACCGCTGCCGTGACGTCCTCGGCACCCGATTCCGGCGCGATCGAGACGACCGACGAAGAGTCGGCGGGATTGCGACGTTCGAACGTTGCGCCGCTGGCTGCCGATCGCGTCTCGCCACCGATGCGATTGAGGACGGGCACGGGATCGTTGGCCATCTCGATCACTCCGACGTCGGCGCTGGCGGCTGCCAGTCGTCCCACTTGGCGAAGTCGACCGGCTTGCCGAGGTGTGCCATGAGCGCTTCGATCGCCGCCTTGCAGCACGCGATGTCTTCGCGGGTGTGACCGCCCGAGACCCCGACGCCGCCGACGACCTCGCCGTCGACCTCGATCGGCCAACCGCCGACGAAGATCGAGAACCGACCCTGGTGCATGTTCATGATGCCGAACGCTTCCTGGCCGGGCTGCGCGTTCGTGTAGGTGTGGGTGGGGCGTCGATGGCACGCCGCGGTGAACGCCTTGTTCATGGCGATCTCCACGCTCGTCGGTTTGCCGGTGTCCGGGCGCTTGATCACGATCGGCCAACCCGCGGCGTCGCTGACGCAGATCACGGACGCCATACCGAGCTCGGCGGCCTTGGCCAGCGCGGCATCGACGGCGATCTCCGCTTCGTCCATCGTCAGGCGCTTGGTTTCGATCATCGGCTTCTCCTTTGGTTGCTCATCCGGGGACGTGAGGATTCGAGCGATTGGCGGTCGCACGTTCCCATGCGACCGCGGCGAGGGCGACGTCTTGCAGGGCCACACCCTGCGATTCGAACAGGATCGGCGACGATCCGGGGCGGGTGACCGTTCGGGTCCCGGCGACGACGGCGTGGAGCTCGACGGCTTCGTCCCAGTCGAACCGGCCGGCGCGCTCGGCACTGATGAGGTCGCCGCATTCGACGCGCGATCCCACGACGTCGTCGCACACGACGACACCACAACGCGCCACCACGTCGGGTCCGATCTCGACCCGGTCGTACTTCGTCGCCCCGAGCGCACAGATGAGCGCATCGGGGCCAACGGCGTCGGCGCCGAACAGCGGCGTCACCGAGGAGGTGATCGTGACGACGATCTGGGCACCGGCGACCGCCGAATCCGCGGTGTCGGTGACGACAGCGGGGATACCGCGTGCGTTCGCCCGCTCGGCGAGTTCGTGAGCCTCGTGCGCGAGGTAGCCGTTGATGCGCAGTTCGTTCAGTTCGGGCAGGGTGTCGGCGAGCATCTCGATGTGGGTCCAGCTCTGTCGACCGGTGCCGATGATCGCCGCCGTCGATGCGCCTCGCACCGCCAGATGTTCGATGGCCAGCGCGGTGGTGGCCGGCGTACGCAGCCGCGTGATGGCGTCGCCGTCGAGCGTGCACAGGAACCGACCCGCATCATCGAACAACACGTTGACGAACGTGAACGCGCCGTCCTTGGTCGCGTAGATCTTTCCACCGCTGTACGGCGGGACCACAGCCGCCATCGCGGAGGCCATGGCCGCCGGCCTCTCGCCGTCGGCGGCGACCGCCGCCCGGACCCGCTGCGTCGTCGCCGCCGTTCCGCGCCCCCATGCGTCGAAGGCCGCGCCGACCGCGGCCCGCGCGTCGCGGGCGTCGATGAGGTTCAGGATCGTCGCGTCGTCGAGGTGCATGTCGAAATGAGATGGACGGGCGCGGCCGTCTTGCATACTGTATCCGATATGGCCGTTCCCGCGAAAGCCCTGGCGATCGGCGTGCACACACCGACACAGAACGCCGCGTTCGCCGAACTGCGCGACGTGTGGAGCGCTGCCGATCGCCTCGGGTACGACCTCATCACGGTGTGGGATCACCTCCAGTCGCTCGACGGCACGGGCACCAGTTTCGACGCCGTGGCCGCCCACGCCACGCTCGCCTCGACCACACGGTCAGCTCGCGTCGGATGCCTCGTGTACTCGGTCGGCTACCGGCATCCGGCTTCGCTCGCGCTAGCGGCGATCACGATCGATCATGCGAGTGGAGGGCGCGCGGTGCTCGGGCTCGGTGCCGGGTACCTGCAGGACGAGTACCGGCGATTCGGGTTCGACTTCGATCCACCCGCCGAGCGCATCCGGCGGTTGGAGGCGTGCTTCACGGCCGTCCGAGATCTGCTCGACGGGCACACCGTCACCCGTTCGGGGCCCGGCGTCGAGTTGGACGATGCCCGTCTCCGACCGCTCCCGGTGCAGCCCCGGCTCCCGATGTGGATCGGCGGTGGCGGTGAGCAACGAACCCTGCCGCTCGCGGGCCGGGTGGCCGACGGTTGGAACATCCCGATGGCCACGAGCGACGACTTCGCCAGGAAGAACGAGATCGTGTCGCGCGCGGCGGAGGCCGCGGAACGCGACCCGGCGGTGATCGAACGGTCGGTGAGCCTCGGGTTGTGTTTCGACGAGTCACTGATCCCCGAGCGGTATGGACCCCGGTGGGAGCAACTCGCGCCGTCGATCCTGACCGGCAGCGACGATCGGATCCTCGACATGCTCGAGTCGTACCGGCGCGCCGGAGCGACCCAGGTGATGCTGTCGTTGCGCGCGCCGCTCCTGGTGGAAGACCTCGAGCGATTCGCCGCCGACATCCTGCCGGTGCGTCCGTGAGCGCGCCGTCCACCGTCACCGAGGTGGAGATCTCACCGCGTTGGGGTGCGTTCGTCGTCCTGTGCCTGACGTACCTCGGGGTGACGGTCGGCGAGCAGGTGCTGTCGCCCGTGCTCCCGGGGGCGGCCGAAGGGCTCCGCTTCGACGAGAGTGATGCCGGCATCGCGTTCGGGCTCCTGGCCGGGTCGATCGCGGTCGCGAATCTCGTCGGTGGGGCCCTGCTCGGCAGGTGGGGCCCGCGTCGCCTGATGATCGTCGCGCTCGCCTCGACGACACTCGGCAGCCTCGTCGCCGCCGCAGCGAACGGCTTCTTCGTCCTCGTCCTCGCGCAGGTCATGCTCGGCGCCGGTGCCGGTCTCTACTTCCCGGCGGGGCTCCGTGCGGTTCCGCTCGTCGCCGGCGGCGGCCGGCGAGGGTTCGCGATGGGGATGTACGGCGTCGCGTTCTCGGCCGGCCTGACCGTGGCCGCGCTGCTCGGTACCGTCGGCTCGGTCGCCGGTTGGCGCGTCGCCTTCGTCGTGTCCGCTGCGCTCGGTGCGGCCTGTCTGGCGGCCACGATGTTCCTCCGGGTGGAGACCGAGAGCGTCCGCACCCCGTTCCGGTTCCCCCGCGCGGCGATCATCGGTCTGCCGACCTTCATCGGTGCCATCGGTTCGATCTGCCAGTACGGCGCGATTCCGTTCCTCACGATCTTCGCGGTCACCGAGTGGGACCTTTCCGCCGGCGCCGCCGCGGCGCTCCTGGCCGTCGGGCGGGTCATTTCGATCCTGGCCAAGATCGTGTCGGGCGCCGGGATGGACCGCGTCGGGCCGATCGTCAGCGCGCGGCGTATCGGCGCGCTGCTGACGGTCACCGGTCTCGCGTGGGTCTTCCTCCCTGCCAACATCGTCACCTATGCGATGGCGGCGCTGTTCGCCGGGACGATCAGCTCGCTCTTCCCGATCGCCAACGTCGTGGCCGTCGACGATTTCGGAGCCCACGGGCCATCACTGGGTGTCTACCGCTCGACGCAGATCGGGATCGGGGCGCTCGCCGGAGCACTGATCGGCCTGATCGGTGGCGCGGTGGGGCTCCGGGTCACGTTGGCCGTCGCCGTCGCCTGCCCCGTGTTGCTCCTCGCGCTCCGTGACCGGCGCCTGTCGGCCGAGCCCGGGACCCCCGTGTCGGCCGGGTAGGGCGCCCCAGCGGGCGGGTCGTCAGACGCCGAGGGCGAGTCCGACGGTCCGCGGGTCGGCGGCACCTTCGATGGGCTGCCCCGGCCGCGACACACCGACCACCTGCTGCGCCGACGTCATGCTCCATCGGTCGACCTCGACCACACGGGGAGCGAGCTCGCCGAGCGCACCGATGCCGCTCAGGCCCGCTTCGACCTTGACCCCGTCGTCGGACGGCAACCATTCCCAACGCGGCTGGACCACCAGCCGTCCGGGCGACACGACTCCATCGACGAGCCCCTGGATCAGTTGGGCGTTCCACGGCATCTGGTTGTCGCCGCCGGGCGTGCCGCCCGCGAAGCGGACGGTGTCGCCGCTTCCGAACGCCCAGGCGTGCAGGGTGGTCATCGGTCGCCGGCCCGCGTGCGGGAAGTTCGGGTGACCTTCCACCGGCGTGAACCCGCGTCCGGCGCGGTTGTTCAGGATCAGGTCGTAGCCGTCGACGATGAGCCCGCTGCCGAACCTGGGGAACGAGTTCGAATGGATCACGACGACGGTGCGACCGTCGGAGTCGCTGGCGCTCACCATCGAGGTCCCGCTCGGATCCGCGAGCTGCTCTCGCCGCGCTTCGATCGACCGCATCACTCGCCGGTACTGGGCGACCGGCTCGTCGCCGGGCTGTGCATCCGCGACCGCGTCGAGCAACGACGGGCCGTGGGTGGGCGCCGGGGTGGCCCAGACCGCCTGCGCTCCGATGTCGGTCCGCACGCAGGGGGCCCACTGCGCCGACCCGTACGCAAGGTCGGCCCGTTCGAGGACGCCACCGGCCCGTGCGATCGCCGTCAACAGCGAGTCGCCGACCGGCCCGTCGAAGAGCCGGCGGCCTCGACGCACGAACTCGTCGAGCGCGTCGGCGAGGCCGGGCATGGTGACGATCGTTCCGGGCTCGATCACCGCATCGTCCGGGTAGTAGACGGTCCCGTTCGGATTCCACCGGCGCACGAGGGCCGCTGACGCATGCTGCAGGCGAGTGCACACCGGGGCCCAGGGAAACCCGCCACGTGCGAGCTCGATCGCCGGCGCCGCGAGTCGAGCGAGCGGATGGACGGCTCGATCGGCCAACTCGGAGTACCCGGCCGGCGCACCCGGCGGGCCGATGCTGTTCGGTCCGGTCTCGGTCCACGGTGAGCCGCCAGACGCGAATGCCGCGAGACCCGCCGGTGCTCCACCGATCGCGAGCAGCGCCATCGGGGGACGTTCCGGCTCGATGACGAGGGCCACGAGATCGCCGCCGAGGCCGCACTTCGGGGGGAGCAACACCGTCTCGGCCAGCGCCGCCGCGATCACGGCATCGAACGCGTTCCCTCCCTCACGGATCGCCTGCGCCCCCGCCTGGGCGGCGATCGGTGCGGCGGCGCACACCACCGCCCGCGCCCCGCGCCCCGTCAACTGCTCGGCGATCACCTCGACGTCGCCGGGCAACGCCCCTGCGCTCATCCGCAATCGCCCGACGCCGCAGTGCTCGGCCGGCCGAACGACCGTGCGGGGGTGCCGAACGCCAACGAGAAGTGGGTGTGCACGGCCAGCCAGTCTGGTCCGGGCGAACCCGACGGGCGACGCCGCAGAACGATCGTTGCCCGTCCCGGACGGTCGAAGGGATGGCCGCTCTCGTCGAACCCGGTCGAGGACCACGGGACGATGGCAACCGCCAACTCGCTGTCGGCGCCATCGGCCAACACGACCAGCTCATCGACGTCGAACGAGAAGTCGACGATGGTGGGCCACACCTGCCGCCACTGCTGGGCGGCGATTGCGTCGAGACCGACGACGACATCGGCCCGAGTGCCGAAGGCGACGGCCGCCTGATCGAAGCGGCGCACTCCGGCCTCGAAGTCGAGTGCGGCAACCTCGGTGCCCCACGCGGCAACCCACGCGGCGATCGATTCGACGATGCGGACCTGTTCGGACTCGTCCCCGTGTTCTTCACCTGCGGACATTTCCCCTCCACCTCTTGCATCTTTCCGCCGATGGTATACTGTATACGTGATTGAGTGAAGCGTTTCATTCGCAATCCATCACGGCGTTCAGCCAGAACGAAGGGGAAGAATCATGGCAGACCTGCTTTCACCGGATGATTTTCGGGCCGCACTCGAAGGTGCGCTCGTCGGGCGCGAGGCGAAGAACGCTTCGTTCAGCCTGGCCTGGGCCAACGGGGAACTCTCGCGTGAGCACTTCTCCCGGTGGGCGGAGAACCACTACCACTACGTCGGTCCGTTCGCCGACTACCTCGCCTACATCTACTCCAACACCCCCGACGAACACACCGGAGCCAAGGACTTCCTGCTCCAGAACATGTACGAAGAGGAACTCTCCGACATCCGCCACACCGACCTGCTGATCCGCTTCGCAGAGGCGTGCGGCACCACCCGCGAGCGCGTCACCGATCCGAAGAACATGAACGCGGTCACCCGCGGATTGCAGGGCTGGTGCTATGCGGTCGCCATGCGCGAGCACTTCGCGGTTGCCACGGCAGCGCTCGTGGTCGGACTCGAGTCGCAGGTGCCGAGCATCTACCGCAAGCAGCTCCCGCCGCTGATCGAGAAGTACGGCTTTTCGGAAGACGACGTGGAGTTCTTCGACCTCCACATCACCTCCGACGAGGTCCACGGCGAGCGCGGCTACCAGATCGTCCTCGATCACGCCGACACCCCCGACCTCCAGCAGCGGTGCCTCGACATCGTGCGGGCCGGTGCCGAGATGCGCTTTTCGTACACCAAGGCGCTGTACGACACCTACGTCGCCCCGGATCTCGGTCCGACGGGACCGCGCCAGGGCAATCATGACGAATCGCTGGTCTCCCTCGGCACCGGCTGATGCCGACGATCAAGTTCCTCACGAGCGGCTTCGCGGTCGACTTCCCCGAGGACACCGACGTCAACCTGCTCCGTGTCGCCATCCGCAACGAATGCGGCGTTCCCTATCGGTGCGCCAGCGGCAACTGCGGCACGGATCGGGTGTTCGTCGAGAGCGGTGCCGAGAACCTGAGCGCGCCGCGCAAGCGTGAGCGCGAGCGCCTCGGCGGGCTGCTCGACGACGGATGGCGGCTGGCCTGCCAGACCTATGTCGAGGGCAACGTCTCGGTCTCGTGGGACCCGGACCAGGTTCCCCTCGACGAACGAGCCGTCGACCGCTCCCTGCCGTCCGGAGCCGCCGAGCGCCTCAAGCGACGATGGCTCGACGCGGACGACACGGCCTGATCCACCGATCGAGCCCGAGAGCGAGGATCAATCCATGCACAACGACGTGACCAGCGCCATCCCCGCCGCGCCGGCGGCAGGGGATGCACCGAGCGAGTGGAGCGATGTCGGCGAACTCGCCGCGGTCGTGAAAGCGCGCCGCACGGTGATCGACACACCGGCCGGCGAACAGATCGTGGTCATCGCCCACGACGACAACCTCTACGCACTCGACAACATCTGCATCCACAAGCAGCGTGAGCTGCACAAGGGCGTCGTGCTCAACGGCCGCCTCGTGTGCCCGGGACACCAATGGGCCTTCGACCTCGGATGTGGATGGGAGGCCGTCAAGCAGCAGTGCCAGCCGTCGTACACGGTGCGAGTGACCGACGCCGAACGGGTCGAGGTCGACCTCAACAGCCGATCCGTGGTCTCCGAGCCGCCGCCGCGTTGATCGACATGACCGGCGGCGCGAAGTCAACACCGGTCCTCCCACGGGTGGTCGGACCGTACCGGCCGTCAGCGTCAGCAGGCGGCCTGCTGTTCCTGTCCGGCCAGGTCGGGAAGGCTCCGAACACGACGAGCGTCACCGGAGACGTCGCCGAGCAGACGCGGGCGTGCCTGCTGAACCTGGAGACCGTCCTCGCCACCGAGGGCCTCGATGCCTCCGCCCTCGTGAAGTGCAACGTCTACCTCGTCGACATCGCCGACTTCGACGCCATGAACACGGAGTACGAACGCGTGCTCGCAGACCACCGACCGGCTCGGACAACGGTCGCGGTCGCGGCACTCCCGCTCGGGGCGCGCGTGGAGATCGAAGCGATCGCCGCTTGCGCCACCTCGCCCTCAGGCGGCAGCGAGTTCCTTCAACAAGGCCCGGGTGCGTGAACGACTGGCGGCCTGATCCGCACCCACTGCGAACGGGGCTGCCCAGAAATCGGTGGCGCCCGCCGCGAACAGTGCCTCGATCTGTGCGGTGACCGAGGTTTCGTCACCGACGATCGCGGCCGCGGCGGGAGCTTCGACGCCGCCGTGATGGAGGATGCGCCGGTAGTTCGGCAGGGTTCCGTACACGACGAACATCTCGGCCGCCACGTCACGCGCCTCATCGACGTCGTCGTGGACGGCAACCGGCAGCCCGACCACTACCCGCGGTGCCTCGCGTCCGGCTTCGGCCGCCGCCGCGTTGATGCGTGGCGCGACGTGCTCGGCCACGGCGCGGGCGTTGGCCATCCAGGTGATGGTGCCGGCCGTGTACTGGCCCGCGACGCGCAACAGCCGCGGTGCCAGCGCCGCGACCAGCACCGGCACGTCGATTCCCTCGGGCAGGACGGGCGCCGCGGCCGTGACGCGGAAGTCCTCGCCGGTGAACTGCACCGCCCGTCCCGACAGGAGGGTGGTGACGATCTGGACGTACTCGTCGGTGTGCCGGCCGGGGTGCGACCAGTCGATCCCGAGCATCGCGTCGACCAACTCCGCGTGCGACGGTCCGATCCCGAGCGTGATCGCCGAACGCCCGGCCGAACCCGCGGCCGCCGCCGCGCGATTGGCCTGGAGGACCGGGTGGCACGCGTAGGTCTGCAGGACCGCGGTGCCGAGTTCGATCCGGGTCGTGGCGCGTGCCGCCAGCGTCATCGCGACGAGTGGGTCGTTGTCGACGGCGCTCGGCAGCCAGAGCGAACTGAAGCCGTCGTCCTCGGCCCGTTGCGCCTGGCGAACGATCGCCTCCGCGTTCCTGCCCCCTCCGGTCAGTCCGATCCTCATCGACGGTCTCGTCGTTCAGCGCGTGCGCTGGTCGGCCGGGACGAGGCCGTCGCTCGGCGTGCGTGGCGTGTGGGCACAGGCACCGATGCCGGGCGCACCGAACATCGTGGTTGCTGCGATCAAACCGTGTGCCCAGGCGGGTTCGTGGACGATCCGCCACGCCCAAAACCGCATCCGTGCGCCGACGACGAAGCGCCGACCGTGCGCGCGTATCAACGAGTCGAAGTCAGCCCTGAACTTGTCGTCCGGTTGCTCGCGTTCCATGGCTCCCCTGCCTGCCGACACCCTCCCGGGGCGTGGAAGTCAGGCTACCTGAGCGCCGGGCCAGTTGTGCCAAATGTCACGAGTTCAGGCCGTACCGCTCCATGGCCTGTTCGTACTCGACGACCTCGATCTGCTGCCCGTACGACACCGCCTCGGCAAACGTTCGCAGCCACTCGAGATCGGTGTGCTCGGCCGCGTAGTCCGCCATGTGCACCCCGCCGAGATGGTGGGTGGACATCAGTTCGAAGAACAACCGGTCGGCGTCGGCGCCCGTCGCGGCAGCGAGTGCCTGGAGCTCCTCCGGCGTGGCCATCCCGGGCATCTCGGCGACGGAGGACGGCTCGCCCATCCACACCATCGCCTCCCGGTCCGGCGAACCCCGGCCATAGCCGGCCTCGTCGAGCCAGGTCTCCATCCGGCCGATGTCGCGGGTCTGGAAGAGGACCACGTCGTGTGCGTACGACGCCGCATCGCCGTCGGGGTTCGCATCGAGCAACGTGTTCGCGATCACGAGGGCTTGTTCGTGGTGGTCGATCATGTCCTGCAAGAAGCCCACTTCGACGGCTCCGAAGTCCGGCTCGTCGTCGTCGGAGCCGGCGACCCAACGCATGACGACCGCGACGACAACGATCATCACCAGGACACCCGCCCCGATCAACGCCCAGCGCAGAAAGCGATCGAGCGTGGCGTCGGACACCACGGCGTCGTCGTCTTCCACCGGCCGGACGATATCTGGCGGTCCGTCGGACAAGTCTGCGCGACGTTGAAGCACTCGCCGTCGTGTGTGGCACGATCAACGTCGTGAGCGCCGATGACGCGGAGCTGTCGCCCGGTGAGCGTGGCGAGCTGGTGTGGGAGCCCGCTCCGGCAGCCTTCGAGTCGAGCCAGCTCGCGGCCTTCGCTCGGTTCGCTGCCGAGCGCACCACGAAGCCGGTCGGCGCGTTCCCCGAACTCCTCGACTGGTCGATCACCGATCCCAACGCGTTCTGGCTCACGTTCACCGAGTGGGCCGGGATCCGCTGGCACGAAACGCCGAAGCTCGCACTCGGATCGCACCGGATGCCGAACGCTCAATGGTTCCCGGGCACCACGCTCAACTACGCCGAGCACGCGCTGGCCGGCGACGCCGGCGCGATCGCGATCGTGTCGCTCTCGCAGAGCCGTGAGCGGATGTCGCTCTCCTTCGGCGAGCTGGCGAACGATGTCGCACGGTGCGCCGACGGGTTGCGCCGGCTCGGCGTCGGGCGCGGCGACCGCGTCGTCGCACTCATGCCGAACATCGCCGAGACGATCGTCGCCTTCCTCGCCACTGCCAGCATCGGGGCGGTCTGGTCGTCGTGCGCCCCGGAGTTCGGCACGTCCGCGGTCCTCGATCGCTGGCGCCAGCTCGACCCGCTGGTGCTGCTCACCATCGACGGGTACCGGTACGGGGCCCGGGTCGTGTCGTGTGCCGAGCGTGTGCGCGAGGTCGTCGAGGGCCTGACGACCGTCGAGCACGTCGTCATCCTCCCGTACGGCGGCATCGACGCCCCGGACATCGAACGGGTCACACCGATCACGTGGGACGAGCTCGTCGACCCCACCGCCGACCCACCGCCGCTCACCTTCGAGCCCGTGCCGTTCGACCACCCGCTCTACGTGTTGTTCTCCTCGGGCACCACCGGCCTGCCGAAGGCGATCGTGCACGGCCACGGCGGCATGGTCGTCGAGCACCTCAAGGCGCTCCGTCTCCACCACGACCTCGGCCCGGCCGACACGTTCTTCTGGTTCACCACGACCGGCTGGATGATGTGGAACTACCTCGTGTCCGGGCTGCTCACGGGTGCGCGCATCGTGCTGTTCGACGGCGACCCCGGATATCCCAGCCTCGACACGCTGTGGGCGATCGCCGACGACGAGGCGGTGTCGGTGCTGGGCGTCGGTGCACCGTTCATCATGAGCTGCCGAGCGGCCGGCGTGGCGCCGGCACGATCCTTCGAGTTGTCAGCGCTGCGCCAGGTGGGTTCGACCGGTGCACCGCTCCCCGCCTCGGGCTTCCGGTGGGTGCGCGACGAGGTCGGCGCCGGCGTCCAGCTGTGCTCGATCAGCGGCGGGACCGACGTGTGCACCGCGTTCCTCGGAGCGGCGCCGGTCCTGCCGGTGCGCGCCGGCGAGATCAGCACCCGCATGCTCGGGTGCGACGTGCGCGCGTTCAACGGCGTGGGCGACGAGTGCCTGCCGGGTGAGACCGGCGAGCTCGTGATCTGCACGCCGATGCCGTCGATGCCCGTGATGCTCTGGGGTGACACCTCGGGCGAGCGGCTGCGGTCGGCCTACTTCGACAAGTTCGGCGACGTGTGGCACCACGGAGACTGGATCCGGTTCGAGCCCGACGGTGCATGCGTGATCACCGGCCGGTCCGACGCGACCCTCAACCGCGGCGGGGTCCGGCTCGGGACCGCCGAGTTCTACTCCATCACCGATGCCCGCCCCGACCTCGCCGACAGCGTGGTGATCCACCTCGAGGATCCCGACGGTGGGCCGGGTGAACTGATCATGTTGATCGCGAGCCGCACCGGCGACCCGCTCGACGACGACGCCCTCGACGGCCTGCGCCGGCAGCTGCGCCAGGAGTTGTCGCCTCGTCACGTACCCGACGTGATCGAGCAGTTCCCCGAGATCCCGCGCACGCTCACCGGCAAGCGCATCGAGGTGCCGATCAAACGGCTGCTGCTCGGGGCCGACCCGGCCACGGTCACCAGTCGCGACGCGCTCACCGACCCCGCCGCGTTCGACGACATCGCCGCCTGGGCGACTGCTCGCCGGGCGGACGGTGCGGTGCGATGACGTCCTGACGCGCCGCACCGCTTCGCGACGCCGCTCGCGGTCACTCGGGTCGGCAGACGTTGCGGCACTCGCCGAGCCCGGCGATGCGGGTCACCACCTCGTCGCCAGGCTTCAGGAACACCGGCGGCTTGCGGGCCCCGCCCACCCCACCGGGCGTGCCCGTCGCGATCACGTCGCCGGGCTCCAGCGTGATGATCGAGGAGACGTACTCGATCAGCGCGTACGGGTCGAACACGAGGTCGGCCGTGTCGGCCGTTTGCATCCGCTCGCCGCTGACGGTGCAGCTGATCTCGCCCTGCGGCCACGGTGCCTCGTCGGCCGTGACGAGCCACGGACCGAGCGGTGTCGTGGACTCGAAGGTCTTGCCCTGGAGCCACTGCAACGTCCGGTTCTGGTAGTCGCGGACCGACACGTCGTTGAGGATCGAGTAGCCGGCGATCGCAGCCGCCGCGTCGGCGTGCGACGCGTGACGCACCGGCGCGCCGATGACGACCGCCAGCTCGGCCTCCCAGTCGACGTTCGGCGAGACCTTCGGCAACACGATCGGGTCGTGCGCCCCGATGAGCGCGGCGCGGTACTTCGCGAACAGCGTCGGATGCGCGGGGACGTCCCGGCCGGTCTCCGCGATGTGGTTCCGGTAGTTGAGACCGACGCAGACGATCTTGTCCGGCGCGGTGACGAGCGGCGCGAAGTCGACGTCGTCGATCAGGTGCTCCGGCCCATCAGCGCTCGCCGCCCATGTCCGCCAGTCGGGCCGGCGCAGCACCTCGCCCACATCGCCCGCTCCGAGCTCGACAGCGACATCGCCATCGGCCCGCACCGCGCGGGTCGCGCCTTCGATCCGGATCGTCGCCAACCTCATCCGCGAAACTCCATCATCGAGCCAGTATGTCGCCGATGACGGTCGGCGAGCTGGCCGGCAACGACGATGTCACCGTTGCTCAGCTCGATCACGTCGCGGTTGGCGTCGATGTCGGTGATGAAGAGACCCTTGGAGGCCTCGATCCCACCGGACGCATCCCAGAGGTTCGTGCCGTGATCGAGACGCTTCACCTGACGCACGGTCGGGCCGCCCTTGGTCTGCACCTCCCGTTCGACACGCGCCCGCGGGCGCGCCCTTGGCGATCCCGATCGAGTCGAGGTACAAGTACGCCGTCGAGCCGGCGGGGCCCTTCACGGTGATGCCGCGCACGGCGATCTTCTTCACAAACTTCCGGTTGTAGGCGTCGAGCGCATCGAGCCGGTGCACCTTGGTGTGCTCGACGCGGTGGGTGGCTGAGTAGCGCAGCACCATCAGTGAATTGAACCGCGCGAGCGCCTCCAGGGACTTGGCGGCGCCGATCTTCGGGGTTCTCTGGCGCGAAGAAACCCCTATTTACCAGGGGTTTCTTGGTGGGCGAGGGGGACTTGAACTCAGATTCTCGGGGTTTCCACAGTCCGCCTGAGTCCATGAAATGCTGTTCTACCTGGTATTTCGCGAATGACACTGTTGTCACATGCCGACGGCTTCTACCCCGTTTCCACCCGTCCGGTAGAAGTTCCGGTGGAAGAATCGGTAGAAGTAGAGCCCGGTCCGGCCGTCCTCACATGCTTCCGGGCGACCGACCTCGTCTGTCAGACACGGGCGCATGCGCCCACCTCGGCCGCCCTTCAAACGCCACGCAGATATGCCGAACTTGTTTGCCGACGAGGCGCCGTAAAGATGTATGGCATAACTCGCGAAGTCCGGGCCAGCTCGCGGACCTCGTCAGCGGCGGCGTATACACCCCGCACTCCAGCGGCAGCCCCCCGTCGGCGCTCGCGACGAGAAGTGGTACGTCGTGGTCGTGCGATGCTTGCGGGGTGCTCGTCATTCGGGGGACCAAGAAGTTGCGTGACCGTCTGAAGGCTCCGACCGCCGGCGCTCGGGATGTGTCGACCACGGTGCTCGGGGACTGGTTCGCCAACGTGCTGTTCTGGCGGCCGCAGGCGGTGCTGCTCGTCAACACCCGCACGCTGCTGCCCCTGTTCGTCCCACTCGCGCCCGCGGCGACGCTGCTCGACCGGATTCCCGATGCCATCACAGCGCAACTACGTCTGCACGGAGCGAGCGACGACTTCGTCGCCGGCGAGCTCGCAGCGATGGGTGAGGTCCGGGTCGCGCCGACCAACGACCGCAGCATCCTCGGCGTGATGAACGAGTTCGCCTTCCAGGGCGAGATGATGGTCAAGGTCGACGGAATGACCGACCTCGACGAGATCTCGCTGCGCGTGTCACGCGTGCTGATCGGCCCGTTGCTGTCGGGTACCGGCTCGCCTGACCGGGAGCTGGCCGCGGTGCTCGGCGCCGGCCGGTCGAACGTGATCCCGTTCTCGGTGCCCGCGGCCGCACCGACGACTGCCGACGCCTACCAACTCAAGGTCACGCTCCGAGGCATCAAGCCGCCGATCTGGCGGCGCGTGCTCGTCGACGGACGCTCCACGCTCGCCGACGTGCACGAGACGATCCAGGCCGCGTTCGGTTGGTGGAACTACCACCTGTACGAGTTCGAGTTCGGCCGCACCCGCTACGGCATCCCCGACCCCGACTCGGACTTCGGCCCGCCCATCCGAGACGCCCGCAAGCACCGCCTCCACAAGGTCGCCGAGGCCGGAACATCGTTCACGTACACGTACGACTTCGGCGACAACTGGATCCACAAGGTCACCGTCGAGAAGATCGCGCCACCCCCGGCCGGCATGTCACTGCCCGCCTGCACCGACGGCCGACGCGCCGCCCCACCGGAGGACTGCGGCGGCACGTGGGGCTACGACGAGCTCGTCGAGGTCCTCGCCGACCCGACCCACCCCGAACACGCCGAACGAGCCGAATGGGCCGGCCAGTGGAGCGGCAAGAACGACCCCGACGCCTTCGACCCGAATGACTTCGCCGACAACCTCCGCCTTGTCGGCGTCCGCCTGCTGGACGCCTGAACCAGATCCGCGGGCAATGTCGAGAGATGAGCTAGGAAAGTATCACCTACTTCGATACAATCGAAGTATGAAGTCGTCCGAGGCACTCCGAGTACTCGCCGGGCTGTCGACATCTCAGTGGGGGATGGTGACGACGGCTCAGGCGGCCGCGTCCGGGGTCACGCGGCTCGATCTCTCCCGCCTGACAGTCGCCGGGCACCTCGAACGGGTCGCTCATGGGGTGTATCGCGACGCTGGCGCCCCCGCCGACGAGTTCGAGAGCCTGCGCGCCGCGTGGCTCGCTGCTGACCCCTCGCCCACCGCCGAAGCGCGCCTTCGTGACCTTGCCGATGGCGTGGTGATCATGGGCACGTCCGCTGCCTCACTGCACGAAGTGGGCGACCTGCCCGCCGCCCGACACGAGTTCAGCACTCCCGTCCGTCGTCAGACTCAGCGCCCCGACGTGGTCTACCGCCAACGGCTGCGCGGCCCCGACGACGTGACGATCGCCCACGGGCTCCCGGTGACCACGATCGAGCGGACCCTGACCGACCTGGTCGCGGCCCGGACCGATCTGAGCCTGGTCGCTGACGCACTGCGCGACGCAGCCCGTGCTCGCCGTCTCGACACCGGACGCCTGATCGAGCTGCTCGGGCCGCTCGCCGCTCGCAACGGCCACCGTCAGAACGACGGCACCGCGCTGTTCAACCACCTTGCAACGCTCGCCGGTCTCGATTCAGCCTCCCTCGCGCATGCGATCGGCACGTCGGAGACGCTGAGCGAACTGGTCGCCGCCAACAGCCTCGCACGCTTCAACACCCCCGAGATCTCCAGGGCCCTCCTCGGTCCCGCCACGGAGATAGCGCTCCGAGACCTGAACGAAGCGATCGCCCAGTCGGTCACGCAGTCGCTCGCCCCAGCACTCGAAGCCTTCGCAGCCTCCACCGAGACGCTGACGACGCCAGCACTGGAGGCCGCCTTCACTGTGCTGGCAGAACGGATTTCGCTCGACCTCCCAACTCGGGAACTGCTCGGGTCCTTTGGCGAGCAGTGGGCAGCCGCACTCGCTGCAGCGACCGGCGCATCCCAAGTCGACATACTGAAAGCCCTGGACCTGCCAACCGCGGCGAGCCTCGCAGATCTGGTGAGCACTGGTGTCTGAGCTGGAGCCCTACTCCGCCGCGAAAGGCGTCGAGGATGCCATCAAGGCTGCGGCACGGCGTGCCGCGACGTCAGACCCATCGCTCACGATCGGCGAACGCATCCGCCTGGAGCATTTCAACCGGTTCCTCAGCCGTATCTTCTCCGAGGGGCCGAACTCCGACTGGCTGCTCAAGGGCGGCACAGGCATGCTCGCCCGCGTGCCGTCGACCCGGGCCACGGTCGACATCGACCTTTACTGCGAGGGCTACCGGATCGATGATGCGGTCGCCGACCTGCGGCGGCTGGCCGACCATGACCTCGGTGATCACTTCCGGTTCATCTACGTCGGGCACCGGGCGATTGTCGGCGGGGACAGCCAGCCCAACACCGACGGGTACCGCGTCGACTTCGACACCTACATCGGAGTGCAAAAGAAGGGACGCATCGGAGTCGACCTCACGACCGGCACCAGCCTGACTGCCGAGCCCACGGTCACGGCTCCGGCCAGCGCACTCGTCCTGCCCCGCCTGGCCAGGTTCGACTATCGGCTGTACCCGGTGGTCGATCAGATCGCCGACAAGGTCTGCGCCACCATGCACCACTATGGCGACCGCGCCTCGAGTCGGGAGAAGGACTTGCTCGACCTCGTCGTTCTGGCCGTCACTCACGATGTCGACGGAGCTGCGCTCAGCACCGCGATCGCTACCGAGGCCCGGCAACGCCGCATGGTTCCCCTGGAGCGGTTTGTCGTCCCCGCTGGCTGGGGCGCCGCCTACACGGCGACGGCTCGAAAGGTCCCATACTGCCGCCGCTTCGAGACCGTCGATGCGGCCGTCAGCCTCGTCTCGGCGTTCATCGATCCTGCGCTCGATGGAACCGCCGCCGGCCGGAGGTGGAGGTCTGACGAGAAGGCATGGCGGGAGTAACGGCGGCGGGTCGTCGTCGACAAGCTTCGTGTAGTGGGAGAGTCATCGCGAACCCTCGACGTGATGCATCGCTCACAGCTCGATCCCGAGGTCGGCGACGGGACGACGGTACGCGGGCGCCGCCGCTCGGTCGTGACCGAGGTCGACCTTGTGGGCCATCGACCAGTCGTTGACCGCCGCGGCGAGTGCGGTGCATTCGGGACAGTCGGCGGCGAGGGCGGAGTGGAGAGTGTCGAGCATCGATGCGAGGCGGGGTCGGGCGATGGGCTGGCCGGCGGCCCAGCGCTCCCAGTCGTCAACGGCGGTGAGGAGCGCCTGGTGCTCTTGTACTTGGGCGGGGCCCGCGGTCCATCGCAGCGTGATCGCCACGATCTCGATCGAGTGTTCAATCGCGCGGACACGAGTGGCTGCTTCTCCGACCGCGGTGGAGGCTGGTGAGGCGACGGCGCGAACCTCGGCTTCGCGTTGCTTGGCGGCGGCGAGGTCGGCCTCGGCCAGTCGGTGTTCGCGCACGGCGGCTCGGCGGTGACGGCCCTTCAGGTGGAGCGAGCCGCTGAACGTCGACCATACGCGCTCCTGTGCTGCCCTCGTGTCGGCGGCTGCTCGCTCGATCGGTCGGCGGTGTGGGTCGAGGCGGCGCTGCGCGAGTGCGAGGTGCTGCTCGGCGTCGGCGAGTTCGACGCGCAGGTTCTGTGACCGTGTCTCGTTCTGGGTGCTGCGATGCTTGATGTCGGCGAGCGTGGCCGCGATGTCGGCGCGCAGCGTCGGGAGCCAGTCCGGCACCTCGCAGCGCGGCGGCGGTCGGCGTGGCACCGCGATCGGCTGCGCCGAGTTCGCGGCGTTGGGTGGTAGCGGGGACGTCGGCGCGATCGAACGTGATGACGCGGTCGAGGATGTCGCGTGCCTCGTCGAGATCGTGGCTCTCGGTGACGACGAGAACGGTGGTGGCCGAACGGCTCAGTCAGTTGACCGGCCATCAACTCCCGCAGGCGTCGATCTCGGCGATGGAGCGCGGGTTCGACGGCGACCGACGGCGCCGGTTCGACGCTCACGAGTTGTACCTGTTCTCCGTGGTGTTCGACGTGCCGATCGCCTACTTCTTCGTGCCGCCCCCTGGCACGGGCATGGCGGTGTTGGCCGACACCGAGCGTCCGGTCACCGAGTTGTACGCGGCGTTGCTCGGCAACGAGTGGCAGCTCGGTCCGCTCGACGAACGTCTGGCCGAGATCCGCATCAACAACCCGGAGGAGACCGACCCGGTCCTCGCCGCGGTGTTCGGCGGACCGGAGGAGGGTGCGCAGAACTGGCACGAGAGCTTCCGCACGTGGCGGCGCAAGCAGCTGGCAACCGAGCGTCCTTGCGCAGGAAACGCACAGTCCGCACACAACTTCTTGCGAATTTGTTGCGCGCACAAGGGTAGAAATCCGGTAGAACTAGGGTTCTCAAGACGCGAAGAAACCCCTGCTGAGCAGGGGTTTCGGAGTGGGCGAGGGGGG
>CAZYWK010000042.1:0-9645 GCA_964651825.1 uncultured Ilumatobacteraceae bacterium
ACCAACTGATCGATCACCTCACCCAACCGGTCGCCACACCGCGGGTTGCCCCGCACCCGACCGAGTTCGGCGACCTGGGCGAGACCGAGATGACCATCCAACAAGGCGTCACCAACAACCGGATGATCATTCACCAGGCGGGCCTTACGACACGCCGAGGCCGCTTCGGCCGGTGACCAGTTGGCGTTGGCCCGCAACCAGGCCTTGGTGGTGCGGTGACCGTCCTCGGCACACACGCCACGAGCATGAGCCACAGAGATCAGTGCGAGCGTTTCGGCTTCCATCTGGCGGCGTTGCAGTTCGAGTTCGCGGAAGCGTGCAGTGAGTTGGGCGTCGTCGAGCCCCATCAGTTGTTCGACGACGTCTGCAAACATGAATGAATGATACAGCACGTACGTTCTGTTCACAAGCTTTTCCAGTACATACTTTCGGCCAAGTCGAAATCTCAGCCTCAGCCACCAGATCCGCGTTGCTCGTCGCACCCAATCCCATTGCGGGAGCGCGGCGCCCGCAATTGCTGAACGTACGGCCGGCTAGCGCGTCGACCGCGGTGGGATCGCGCCGATGAAACGGCTGGTGTAGGAGGTGAGGTTGCCGATGTAGTTGGCCCGTTCGGAGGCGGCCGGGTCGACCGACGCCTCGCGGCTGACCGCGCCACGCATCTCGTCGACGCTGTCATAGCGGTGCTCGTACATCCAGTCGCACAGCTCCGCGGTGATGCCGGCGATGTGGCTCGCCCCGTGATGGAGCAGCGCCGAGGTCGTCATCGCCGTGTCGGCGCCGGCGAGCAGCAGCTTCGCCACGTCGCCGCCGGTGTGCACCCCGGTCGAGCCGGCGAGCGAGACCGACACGGTGTCGCGGACGATCCCGATCCAGCGCAGGGGCAGGCGCAGTTCGGCCTGGGTGCTCAACGCGATGCGCGGCTCGATGTCGAGCGTGTCCAGGTCGAGGTCAGGCAGGTAGAAGCGGTTGAACATGACGATGCCGCTCGCGCCCGCCTGCTGCAGGCCGAGCGCAAACGCGGCCACCGAGGTGTAGTACGGCGAGATCTTGACCGCCACCGGGATCGACACCTCGTCGACCACCGTGGCCACCAGCTCGAGCTGCTCGGACTCGATGGAGGCACCGCTGATCGCCGGGTCGGCCGCGATCGCGTAGAGGTTGAGCTCCATCGCATCGGCGCCCGCATCTTCGAGGAGCCGGGCGTAGCGCAGCCATCCGCCGAGGTTGACACCGTTGAGGCTGGCGATGACCGGCACCGAGACGAGGTCGCGGGCCGCTTCGATCAGGGCGAGGTAGGCGTCACAACCGGTGTCGTCACCCTCGATCTCGGGGAAGAACGAGCTGGCCTCGCCGAGGCTGTGATGGTGGACGGAGAACAGCCGATCGATCTCGTTCGTGTCGTGCTCGATCTGCTCCTGAAACAGCGACGGCAGCACGACCGCCCCGATGCCCGCCGCGTCGAGCTGCGCCAAACCACCGAGATGGCCCGTGATCGGGCCCGGCGAGGCGATGATCGGCGAGCGCAGCTGCAGCCCGAGATAGTGAGTGGTGAGGTCGGTCATCCCCGCTCCCACGCCAGCACGTCGCTGTGGTCGCCGAAGATCGACAGGGCGTGCGCCGCGAACACGCTGGCCGCCACGTGAACCACCCGGTCGATCTCGGCGATGCTCATCTCCATGATCGTGCCGGACGCCGACCGGCGGAGACGAGGGTCGAACGTCCCGATCTTCCCCGCCGAGAGCTGGCGACCGGGCCGGCGTATCATTCCGGCCCGGAGGGCGTGACGTGAACCATCGAGGAAGACTGACGATCGCGTTCGTGGCCGCGGTGGCGATCTCGCTCGCGGCCTGCGGCGGAGACAGTGGCGATGACAGTGGCGATGACGGCGGCGACGTTCCCGACGGTCAGATCACGAGCGACCCAGAGACCGCCTTCCGGCTGATCGACGCCTCGGCCGACGGTGCCGAGATCGCGTTCGCCAACGGCGAAGGCGTCGGCGTGCTGACGGTCGCCGACGGGACGTTCGAGATGCTCATCGAGAACACCGCGGCCAGGTCGTACAGCACCCCGACGTTCCTGAGCGACGGCCGCGTCGCCGTGGTCGTCAACGACGACGACGAGGTCGGTGGAACGATCGGGATCGTCCAGGACGACGGGTCGGCCGAGCCGGTGCCGAACTCACCGAACGTCACCGACATCGATGGTGGACCCGACGGAACCATCGTCTTCGTCGAGTACCTCGATGCGGTGCGCTCGCTCGGCTCGATCGACATCGACGGCTCGAACCTCCGAACGATCACCGACGGCCCTGACGACATCGACCCCGCGGTGTCGCCGGACGGGTCGCAGGTCGCGTTCATCCGCGTCGAGGGTGGATCCAGCGGCACGGTCAGCATCGTCGACCGGGCCTCGGGCACCATCATCGGCTTGATCGGGTCGCCCCAGTCGGGATCGGTGCGCTCGCCCGAATGGGCGCCAGACGGCGCCCGGCTGGCGGTCAGCATGACCGAGGAGCCCGACGCCGAAGGCTTGAGCTCTGAGCAGATCTTCGTGCTCGATCCGGCCGTCGGCACCACACAACTGACCCGCGGCTACGGGATCAAGCCCCAGGGCGTGTGGATCTCGAACGACGAGGTCGTCTACAACATCTCGTCCAACACGGAGACGGACGGGCAACTGTTCCGCATCGAGGTGCCGACTTCGGACTGATTCCGGGCTGGTTCAGGCCTGTCCCGCGCTGCGTCCTCCGGCGCAGCGCCACCCTTCGGGCGGCGAACGATCTCGACCACCTGCGTGCCTTCGGCGAAGTACCGGAGCCGCCTGGCGGGCCGAATTTCGGCTCCCAGGACGGTTGGTGACATTTTGTAACAAAGTGCCCTCCAACACCACCCGACCCCGCGGAGGCCGCTACGGTGCGCTCCGACATGGGGGTGTCGAAGAACGGCTGGGGCTCGGAACGCCTGTGGCGACTGGTCGGCCCGTACGCGCCCGCCATCGCGCTGATCGCCGTCCAACTGATCTGGTTCGGGATGCCGGCCGGAGCGTGGGTGCGCGGCGTCGTCCTCGGTCTGCTGTCGGCACTCCTCGCGATGGGCATGGCGCTCGTGTACCGCGCCAACCGGGTCGTCAACTTCGCCCAGGCCGACCTCGGCTTCGTCCCGACCACGCTCGCCGTCGGCCTGATCGTCTTCTCCGGTCTCCCCTACCTGTTCGGGTTCGGCGTCGGGTTCGTCGCCGCGATCGCCCTCGGCGCGGTGGTCGAGTTCTCGCTGGTGAGACGATTCGCCAAGGCGTCGCGGCTCGTGCTCACCGTCGCCACGATCGGCATCACGCAGCTCCTCGCCGTGCTCGCGTTGCTCGTGCCGCGCATGTGGGGGGAGAACGCCGCCTCGCAGCGCATCCCCCCGCCGGTCGACTGGAAGCTCACCATCGGCACGTTCATACTGAACGCCAACGACCTGATCGCGTTGATCGTGGCGCCCATCGCGATGGTTGCGGTCGCCCTGTTCCTCGGCCGCACCCGGCTCGGCACGGCCGTACGCGGCGCGGCCGAGCAGAGCGAACGGGCCCAGATGCTCGGCATCCCCGTCGCCTGGTTGTCGACATTGGTGTGGGCGATCGCGGCTGGGCTGTCGTTCCTCGCACTCTTCCTGCGGGCCGGCATCATCGGCGTACCGATCGGCTCCGCACTCAGCATCGTCGCCCTGGTCCAGGCGCTCGCCGCGTTGGTGATCGGTCGGCTCCGGAACCTCCCGACCGTCGCCACCGCCGCGGTCGCCCTCGGCATCCTCGAGTACGGAGTGGCCTGGAACGCGGAGAGCCCGTTGCTCGTCACCCCGATCGTCGGCGCCGCGGTGTTGATCGCCCTGCTGCTCCAGCGGCGCCAGTACAGCCGGGCCGACACCGACGAAGCGGCGTCGTGGAGGCTGAGTGACGAGGTCCGCCCGCTCGAGCCGGCGGTCGCCCGCCTCACTCTCGTGCGGTTGATGCGCCTCGCGGGCTTCGTGCTCATCACCGCCGGCGTGGTGGCGATCCCGGTGCTGCTGCGCAGCGACCAGGTGATCAAGGCGTCCGCGATCGGTGTGTACGCGATCGTCGGCCTGTCGCTCGTGGTGCTCACCGGCTGGGCGGGCCAGATCTCGCTGGGGCAGATGGCCTTCGTCGCGATCGGTGCCGCCGTCGCCGCGAAGTGCACGTCCGAGTGGAACGTCGACCTGACCCTCGCGCTGCTCGCCGGCGGTGCGGCCGGTGCCGTCGCAGCGTTCGTGGTCGGCCTGCCGGCCCTGCGTCTGCGCGGCCTGTACCTCGCGGTGACCACGCTGATCTTCGCGCTGGCCGTGTCGTCGTGGCTGCTCAACGACCTGTTCTTCGACTGGGTGCCGCGGAAGCGTCTGGAACGGCCACCGCTGTTCGGGCGCATCCCCATCGACACGCCGACGCGCTACTACGCCTACACGCTCGTCGTGCTCGCGATCATCTACGTCGCCCTGCGCGGGATCCGCCACAGCCGGCCGGGCCGGGCGATCGTCGGCCTGCGTGAGAACGAACGCGCCGCACAGGCCTACGCGGTGTCACCGGTGCCGGTGAAGCTCACGGCCTTCACCATCTCGGGCACCGTCGCCGGGATCGCCGGCGGGTTGTACGTCCACCTCACACAGAGCTTCGACATCGCGAGCTACGGGCCCGGCCAGAGCCTGAACGTCTTCACCGCAGGAGTGGTCGGCGGGCTCGGCTCGCTCTTCGGCGGCGTCCTCGGCGCGATCTACCTGCGCGGCACCCAGTGGTTCATCACCGACCAGGCGTGGCAGTTCCTGTCCTCCGCCGTCGGTGTGCTGCTCGTGTTGTTGATCCTGCCCGGCGGGCTTGCGAGCCTCGTGATCAAACTTCGCGATCGGCTGGTGCGCTACCTGACAGCCCTCGACGTGCGACGCATCCGCGTCCGCAGGGAACGGCGCGACGGCACCGAACAGCTTCCCCGCCAGCTCGAGACGAGTGAATCGTGACGGCGACGACCACCGCCGAACACGAAGGACGCCAGCCGTCCCAACCCCCGATCGACGACCCGTCGGCGTGGCGACGCTTCAAGTTCGGCGTGGCGCACCCCATGCAGTGGCTGCGCGGCATCTGCGGTGGCGAGGCGGCGTATCCGCTGCTGATCCTGTTCGCCCTCAACGCCGTCGACGAGCTCGACCGCACCGCGTTCGGCATCCTGCTCCCCAACATCCGCGAGAGCTTCAACATCGACATCCAGACGGCCCTGTCGATCGTCGCCCTGTCGTCGGTGGCTGCACTCGCCCTCCAGGTGCCGATCGCCCAGTTCGCCGACCGCTCGAAGCGCGTTCCACTCGTCGTGTTCGGTGCGCTCGTGTGGGCCATGTTCTCCGGCCTCACCGGCCTCGCGACCGGACTGATCGTGCTGACCGTCGCCCGTAGCGGGTCGTCGCTCGGCAAGGCGTTCATCGACCCGACGCACAACTCCTTGATCGCCGACTACTACCCGATCGACAAGCGGACCCACGTCTACAGCTTCCACCGCGCGGCCAACGCCGTGGGGCAGATCGTCGGGCCGATCACCGCCGGCATGCTCGCCTACTGGTTCGGTTGGCGGGTTCCGTTCCTGGTGTTCGTGATCCCGACGGTGATCTTCGCCCTGCTCGCGCTCAAGCTCCACGAGCCGGTGCGCGGTCGGTGGGAGCGACAGGCGACGGGTGCCTCCGAAGAGATCGTCAACACCGAGGAGGAAAGGCCGTCGTTCGCCGAGGGCTGGCGCACCGTCCACAAGGTTCGTTCACTGCACCGGCTGTGGTGGAGCCTGCCGTTCCTCGCGCCGTCCCTGATCGGGTTCGTCACCCTCGGTGCCCTGTTCTACGAGCAGGAGTTCGGTCTCGACGAACGAGGTCGCGGCGTCGCGGCCGCCGTCGCCGAGCCGTTCGCGATCGTTGGCCTCGTCCTCGGGACCCGCATCGCCACTCGGCGCTTCGCCGGCAACTTCCGTGGCATGATCCAGTTCTTCGGCCTGATCGCCATCTGCTCGGGTGTCGCTTCCTGCCTGTTCGCCCTCTCACCCAACCTCTACCTCGCCGTCGCCATCAACTGCGTGATCTCCGCGGCACTCGCGATCATCGGTCCCGGCGTGCTCGCAACACTCTCGCTGGCGATCCCGCCACGGGCCAGGGCGACGGGATTCTCCATCGCCTCGCTGTGGGTGATCCCCGGGCTGTTGATCTTGCCGCTCATCGGCTGGATCGCCGACACCTGGGGCATCCGTCAGGGCATGCTGCTGATGCTGCCGATGTTCATCATCGGGGCGGTCATCCTGCGCAGTGCCGCCGACGTGATCGACGAAGACATCGCGCAGGTGTGGCAGTCCGCGGCGGCCCGGTCCGAGGTGCTCTACGACCGCCGCCAAGGCAACGTCAACCTGCTGCTCGTGCGCGGCGTCGAGGCCGGCTACGGCGAGCGGACCGTGCTGCACGACGTGAACCTCGAGCTCAACGAGGGTGAGGTGGTGGCGCTGCTCGGCACGAACGGCGCCGGCAAGTCGACCCTGTTGAAGGCGATCAGCGGTGTGGTCGAGGCCGACCGAGGAGCGATCGTGCTCGACGGGCGCGACATCACCCACGCCCCACCGAACGAGATCGCCGCGCTCGGCATCGTCCAGATGCCCGGCGGCAAGGGCGTGTTCGGTTCGCTGACGGTGAGCGAGAACCTCGACCTCGCCGGGTGGACGAACCGGCGTGACCCGGCGGGCGTGAAGTCCGCCATCGACGAGGCGCTCGAGACGTTCCCGATCCTCGGGGAACGGCTCGACTCCCCCGCGGCCAACCTCTCCGGCGGTCAGCAGCAGATGCTGGCCCTCGCGATGAGCTTCGTGATGCGGCCCAAGGTGCTGCTGATCGACGAGCTGTCGCTGGGCCTCGCGCCGGTGATCGTCGGCCAGCTCCTGCCGATCGTGCAGCGCATGGCCCGTGACGGCGTCACCGTCGTGCTCGTCGAGCAGAGCGTCAACGTCGCACTCACCGTCGCCGACCGGGCGTATTTCATGGAGCGTGGGGAGATCCGCTTCAGCGGCCCGACCGCCGAGCTCCTCGAACGTCCCGACCTGCTCCGCTCGGTGTTCCTGTCCGGCATCCAGGAGTCAGCGACCGAGCCCGCCACCAGAACGGACGACAAGCCCGCAAACCAAGACAGTCCAGTGCTCAGCGTCGACGGGCTGTCGGTGACGTTCGGCGGGATCCGCGCCGTCGACGGGGTCACCTTCGACGTCGCTCCCGGCGAGATCGTCGGCGTGATCGGCCCCAACGGTGCCGGCAAGACCACGATGTTCGACCTGATCTCCGGGTTCACGCCGCTGCAGACGGGCCGGATCGTGCTGGCCGGGCGCGACGTCACCTCGCTCGGGCCGGCCGGCCGGGCCCGGGCCGGCCTCGGCCGGTCGTTCCAGGACGCCCAGCTGTTCCCCGAGCTGACCGTCGCGGAGACCCTCGCGATCGCGCTCGAACGCTTCGTCGAGTCGCGCAGTGTGTTCGTCGCCGCGCTCCACCTGCCGATGGCGTTCGACTCCGAGGCGCGCGTCGCCGCCCGCGTCGACGAGCTGCTGCACCTGATGGGCCTCGCCGAGTACCGGAACTCCTTCGTGCGCGAACTGTCGACGGGCACCCGCCGCATCGTCGACCTCGCCTGCCTGGTGGCCCACCGGCCGGCGGTGATCCTGTTGGACGAGCCGAGCTCCGGCATCGCCCAACGTGAAGTCGAAGCGTTGGCGCCCGTGGTGTTGCGCCTGCGCGACGAGATGGGGGCGAGCCTGGTCATCGTCGAACACGACATCCCGTTCGTGTCCGGCGTGTCCGACCGGTTGCTCGCCCTCGACCAGGGCCGGATCGTCACGACCGGTCCACCAGCCGACGTCCTCGCACATCCGGACGTCATCGAGTCATACCTCGGCACCTCCAGTGCCGCTATCGCCCGCTCAGGGGGAACGGAGTAGTGCATCATGCAACCCGCACAGGCTGAAGGAGGCGGCGGATCATCGTCGTCGTTGAAGAAGTGGGGACCGGTCGCCGCCATCGTCGCGGTGATCGCCATCGTGGTCGGAGTCGTCGTCGTCACGTCGGGGGGCGACGACGACGACGACTCCACCGCCACGACCGAGGCGAGCACGGCCGAATCGGCGCCGGCCGGCACGACCGAGTCGACGCCGGCCGGCACCAGCGCGGAGACGACCCCCGGCGACACCGAACCGGCCGGCACGGAGCCTGCCGGGAGCGAGGTGCCAGGTGGTGGCGAGATCACGTTCCCGCTGTCGTTCAGCCAGGCCGAGGAGCAGGGCATCGAGGTCGCCTGGGGCGACAACTGCGACCCCGAGACGGGTCGCCTGGCGGTGCGCGACTTCTTCGCACCCGAGTGCTACGCGCCGTTCGAGGGCGACAACGGCGGCGACACCGCGCAGGGTGTCACCGCCGATTCGATCAAGGTCGTGTACTACCTCGGACCCGACGACGACCCGATCATGAACTACATCACCGCGGCGATCGCCAACGACGACACCAACGCCGACTCCGAAGCGACGCTGTCGACGATGCGCGACTACTACGAGCAGTTCTACGAGCTGTACGGCCGCAAGGTCGACCTCGAGTTCTTCGTCGGCAGCGGCATCGCCTCCGACGAGGTCGCCGCCCGCGCCGACGCCGTACGCATCGCCGAGGACATCAAGCCCTTCGCCGTGCTCGGCGGACCGACGCTGACGGCCGCATTCGGCGACGAGCTCTCGTCGCGCGGCGTGCTGTGCGTCAGCTGCAACCCGTCGCAGCCTGTCGACTGGTATCTCGAGCGCGACCCGTACAACTTCGGCATCGCCGCCGCGTCGCGCCAGATGGGCGTGCACGTCTCCGAGTTCATCGGCAAGCAGCTCGCCGGGAAGAACGCCGAGTACGCCGGCGAGCAGTTCCAGTCGACGCCACGCAAGTACGGCCTCGTGTACATCGAGTCGAGCGCCGAATCGGCGGCGATCGCGGATGAGTTCGTCGCCAACCTGAGTGCGCAGGGCGTCGAGATCTCCGAACGCCTTCCGTACCAGCTCGACCCGGCATCCATCCAGCAGTCGGCAGCGCAGATCATCGCCAAGCTGAAGGCGTCCGGAATCACGACGGTGATCTTCAGCGGTGACCCGGTGGCGCCGGGCGCCTTCACCCGTGAGGCCACTGCCCAGGAGTACTTCCCCGAATGGCTGCTCGCCGCGTCGGCCCTCGTCGACACCACGGCGTTCGCCCGCACGTACGACCAGGAGCAGTGGCAGCACGCGTTCGGTGTGTCGCAGCTGAGTGCCCGGTTGGTGCCGGAGATCAGCGGCTACTACTCGCTGTACCGATGGTTCAGTGGTGAAGAGGCGCCCGCCAAGGACTCGATCGGCGTGATCGTGCCGCCGTTGGCGCTGTTCCACTCGACGGTGCAGTCGGCCGGCCCGACCCTGACGGCGGAGAACTTCCGGGACGCGCTGTTCCGGGTGGAGACCCAGCAGGCGATCAGTGCTCCATACCTCACGTGGGGCGATCACGGCTATTGGGCCGATCCGGACTACAACGGCATCGACGACGCCACGCTCGTGTGGTGGGACCCGACGGCCACCGGTCCCGACGAGATCCG
>CAZYWK010000042.1:9745-14799 GCA_964651825.1 uncultured Ilumatobacteraceae bacterium
TGCCGCGGATCTCGATGCGGCACACCGATGCGTGGTCGAGGTGGCAGCTCCACGAGATCCCGATGTCGGTACCGAGCGTCCATGCCACCGCCGACTTCATCGGCGACACGTGGCTCACCACCACGATGTTCTCGCTGGCAGCTCGCTCGACCAGCCCGGCACACGCGGTACGCACGCGCCGGTCGAGCGTGAGCAGCGATTCGCCACCCTCGGGCACGAATCCGGGGTCATCTCGCCACTTGCTCCACGCCTCCGAGCTGATCGCGGCCGACGGCTGGCCCTCGTACACGCCGTAGGCCAGCTCGATCCACTGCTCGTCGACCTCGTAGGGCAGCTCGAAGCACGCCGCAGTCTGCTGGGCCCGCTTGAGCGGGCTGGAGATCACCGCGTCGATGTCGGTGGTCGATCGCACGAGCGCGGCGATCGCTGTTGCCTGTCGCTCGCCGACCTCGTCGAGGTCGAGATCGAGCCGGCCCTGGAGGCGCCCCTCGGCGTTTGCCGCCGTCCGCCCGTGCCGCACCAGGATCAACACACGCCGAGCATGCCACACCCGTCGCTCGGCCCGATCAGCGGGGCAGGAGCAGGTGTCCGTCTCGGAGGAAGGCGCGGCGACGACTGCGATCTGACAGATCGTTCGTGCGCCACAACCAGGCGCACAGGCCGAGACCGACGATCTCCATCGCGACGGTCACCAGGCCCCGGTCGAACGGCGGCAGCGGATCGTCGTCGAAGCGCCACCCGGTGAGCGGCCACCAGAACACGTCGGTGTTGTTCCACGCCCCGTCGAACACGAGGTGCAGGAACATCCCGATCGGCAGGCCGAGCAGCAGCTTGCGCGCCGGGCGCCGGCCGATCGTGGCGAGCATCACGACGACGAGGACGGCGATCGTGGTGACGATGCTGTGCAGCGCACGTGCTCCCCCGAACACACCGTCGGCGAGCGGCAGCACCGAACCGACGATCAGCAGCCGGTAGTCGAAGCGCGGGTCGCGGAACACGAACCCGACGGCGAACACCGCGGTGCCGATGAACCAGAAGAACATGCCGGCGACTCAGACGACGAGGATCCGGCCGCACTGGGGGCAGTCGGTGAACCCCATCGCCACCGCATCGGCTCTGGCGGTGTCGAGCTCGGCCGCCGAGAGGTCGAGGTGGCAGCCGGTGCACTGCTTGCCCTGTAGCCGTGACACCACCACGCCGAGGTGCGGCCGCGCTCGGTCGTAGCGGGCGATCAGATCGGCTGGGATCTGTTCGACCACGACGCTGCGCTCGGCGGCGAGCGCGTCGAGTTGACGGTCGATGTCGCCGACCTCCTCGGCCAGCGCCCCGTCGGCCGACTGCACCCCGGTCCGCAGCGCATCCTCGCCCGCGAGGTGTGCCGCGAGGTCGGCTTCGAGCGTCGTCTCGGCCTCCATCGCTTCGAGCTCGCGGATGTCGAGGGCGTCGCGCTGTTCGGTGAGGGTCGCGATCTCGTGCATCAGCGCCTCGGCCTCGCGTGGCGCGATCACCGTCTTCAGCTGGCGCTCGAGCCGTTCGAGGTGCGACGCCAGCTCGGCGCCGCGTCGTTCGTCGTCGTCGACTTCGGCCTCGAGCTCGGCGATGCGTCCTCCGATCGCGTCGCGCCGGCGCTCCCAGGCCCGCAACTGCTCGGTCGCTTCACCGAACGCCGTACGCAGCGGGGATCGCTGGCGCTGGATCCCGAGCTGGTCGGCGAGGGTGTCGATGCGCTGCAGTTCGACGAGGTTCGCCGCGAGGTCGGTCATCGCCGCCCAGTGTGCCAGGTCGGCCGGGGTCGACCCTCAGCCACCGGGAGGTGTCGCGGCGGGGACCGCACCGATGCACGGGCCCATGGTCTTGCCGATCTCGATCGACGGCATCGGCGCCAGCGGATCGATGACCCCCCGAGGAATCGTCGTACCGACGTGCTCGACGATCGGTGGCGGCAGTGTCGTCGGCACAGCCGTCGTTTCGGGCACGTCGGGGTCGACCGACTCGACGGGAACAACCGGCACATTCGGGTCGACGGGCGGTGGGGCGACGGCGGTGATGAGACACTCGTTTCCGGGCAGGTACAACCGGGCGTTCTGCCGCGCCGGTGGCGGTGGAGCGGGCCAGTCCTCGACCGGCAGTCCCATGTTCGCGACGTCCATGTACGCCGTCCAGATCTTCGACGGATACGTGCCACCCTGCACCTTTCGAACACCCACGAACTCCGGGATGTACTCCATCTCGGTGTAGCCGTCGGGGTCGCCGACCCACACCGCTGTCGAGAGTTGCGGGGTGGCCCCGACGAACCACGCGTTCGTGTTGCTGTCCTGGGTGCCGGTCTTGCCGAACGCCGGCCGCTTGTCGGCCAGCGGGTAGTGACGGCCGGTGCCGCTCCTCATCACGCCCTTCAGGATGTCGACGGTGGTCAACGCCGCGCCTTCGTCGAGCACACGATCACCCGGGTCGAGGTGGGTGAAGACTCGGGCGCCGTCGGCGTCGTCGATGTGCTCCACGTAGTACGGCGCGAAGTGGACACCGGCGTTGGCGAGGCTCTGGATGCCGGCGGCCATGTCGAGCGGGCTCATCTCGTTCGCGCCGGTGGCGAAGCTGGCGTGCGGCTCGATCGGGATCCGCTCGGATGCCGGTTGCCCCGAGTACAGATACGACGACTCGGCCATGCGATAGGTCGTGTCGACGACACGGTCGAGCCCCACGATCTGCGACAGCCGAGCGAATGCGCAGTTGATCGAGGCCCAGGTCTGTTCGGCGAGTGTCACGACACCGCGCGACACTGCGTCGGTGATCGGGAAGGGGTTGGACGGGTCTTCCGGGTTGGGAAGGATGCAAGGACGCGTGCCGTCGATCACGTCACCGGGCTGAGCGCCGGCCTGAACCGCCGCGGCGAGGATGAAGAACTTGATGGCCGATCCGGTCTGCCGGGGGGCCAGTGCCATATTGGTCTGACGGTCCTCCGAGAAGCCCTGCCCGCCGACCATCGCCCGGATCGCGCCGGTGCGCGAGTCGAGCGACACGATGGCCGCGTCGATCCCAGCGGTGTTCGGCGGGAGCTCGTTGCGGGCGTTCTCGGCAGCGAGCTGGAGGTTCGAATCGAGCGTCGTGTGGATCCGCAGGCCGCCGCGGAACAGCTGGTTGTACCGCTCCTGGTACGTCTCGCCGAGGATCGTGGTGCGGTTGAGCAGGTAGTCGCGCAAGGCCTCGGTGAAGTAGGTGCGAACGTTCGACCGGGTGGGGATCGTCTTGACACGGTCGGGCAGGGGGAACGTCGCCTCGGTGT
Organism: uncultured Ilumatobacteraceae bacterium; assembly: GCA_964651825.1. Classification (GTDB taxonomy): domain Bacteria; phylum Actinomycetota; class Acidimicrobiia; order Acidimicrobiales; family Ilumatobacteraceae; genus Sva-07. The sequence continues at coordinate 13,029 of CAZYWK010000042.1, forward strand.
ACTCCGCCTCGTTCTCGGTCAGGTAGCCCTCGTCGACGAGCCGGTCGAGCACTTGGGCCCAGCGGGCGCGGCTGCGTTCGGGCGCGTTGATCGGGTCGAATCCCGAGGGCGAGCGCACGAGCCCGGCGAGGAAGGCCGACTCGATGAACGTCAACTCGGCGGCCGTCTTGCCGAAGTACGTCTCGGCCGCGGCCTGGATGCCGTAGGCGTTGTTGCCGAAGAACACCGTGTTGAGGTACCGCTCGAGGATCTCTTCTTTGGGCTTCTCCCGCTCGAGCATGCGGGCGTAGTGGATCTGCAACAGCTTGTAGCGGCCGTCGCGTTCGAGGCCGGCGAGGAAATCGTTCTTGACCACCTGCATCGTGATCGTCGACGCGCCCTGCTGGGGGGAATCGGACGCGAAGTTCGACAGCGTCGCCCGCACGAGGCTGCGCAGGTTCACCCCGTGATGGCCGAAGAACTCCTTGTCCTCCACCAGCAGGAAGGCGTCGATCACCTGCTGGGGGATGTCGGCGTACTTGATCGGCTGGGAGTTCTCCAGCTCGTACACCGCGATCTCGTTGCCGTTGGCGTCGTAGACGTACGTGCGCTGCGCCAGCGCCTCGAACTCGGGCAGCACGACCGGCAGCTCCTCGTGGGCGTTGGCCGCCGACCAGATGCGCGGCGCGATGCCGATCACCATCGCCGTGATCAGCAGGGCGCCGCCCGCGACCACGAGCGCAAGTCGAGGAAGCCAACTGAGTGCGCGCACAGTGCCAGCCACGCTACTGGCGCCAGTTCCCCCACCGGCGGCAGGCGGTCGCTACGGTGAGCCGCCGTGAGCTCGGCCTTTCCGCGACGCCCGTTCCGCTTCGGCGTTCAACTCCTCAACGCTCCCGACGCCCACGGCTGGAAGGAACAGGCCCGGCGGGTCGAATCGCTCGGCTACGCGGTGGGCACCATGCCCGACCACTTCAACGAGCAGTTCGCTCCCGTCCCCGCGCTGACGGCCGTACTCGACGCCACGACCACGCTGCGCGCCGGGGCGCTCGTGTTCGACAACGACTACAAGCATCCGCTGGTGCTCGCCAAGGAGCTGGCGACGATGGACGTGTTGTCCGACGGCCGGGTCGACATCGGCCTCGGCGCCGGCTGGATGGTGTCGGACTACGAGCAGGCCGGCATGACCTACGACCCGGCCGGCATGCGCATCGACCGCTTCGTCGAGGGCCTCGCCGTGATCAAGGGGGTGATGGGTCCTGGCCCGTTCTCGTTCGCCGGCGAGCACTACACGATCACCAACTACGACGGCTTTCCCAAGCCGGTCCAGTCGCCGTGCCCGCCGATCCTCATCGGTGGCGGTGGCAAGCGGGTGCTGTCGATCGCTGCCCGTGAGGCCGACATCGTCGGGGTCAACGGGTCGCTCCACGCCGGAGTGATCGGGCACGAGGCGCTCGCCACGATGACCGGCGAGCAGGTGACCACCAACGTCGCCATCGTGGCCGACGCGGCAGCCGCCGCTGGCCGGCTCGAACACATCGAGCTGCACCTCCGCACGTTCTTCGTGACCGTCACCGACGACCGTGATCGAGCGGTCGCCGACATGGCCGAGCTCCTCAGCGTCGCACCGGCGATCATCGAGACGATGCCGTTCGCGCTCATCGGCAGCGCGTCACAGATCGCCGACGACCTGATCGAGCGCCGTGAGCGGTACGGCTTCAGCTACATCACGGTGAGCGCCTCCGAGCTCGACGCCTTCGCCCCCGTCGTCGCCCGCCTCACCGGCACCTGA
>CAZYWK010000042.1:14899-32692 GCA_964651825.1 uncultured Ilumatobacteraceae bacterium
TCGATGACGATGACGCCCTCGTCGCTGACGGTGAAGCGCTCGCGGTCGAGGTCGGGTTCGATGCCGATGCGCGCCGCCGTCGGCACGACGACGTTCTTGTCGATGATGCAGCGGTGCAGCCGGGCACCGGCGCCGATGTGCACGCCGGGGAAGATGATCGAGTCGGTCACGTGCGCGTCGTGGTCGATGTACGTGCCCGGCCCGATGATCGAGCGCTCGACGTGCGAACCCGACACGATCGAACCCTGACACAGCAGGCTGCCGTCGACGAACGACGGCTCTCCCCCGCGGCCGCGCGACACCTTCGCCGGCGGGAGTGCCTTGCGTGACGTGTACACCGGCCACTTGTCGTTGTAGAGGTTGAAGATCGGCACCGGCGCGATCAGGTCCATGTTGGCGTGGAAGAACGAGTCGAGCGTCCCGACGTCGCGCCAGTAGCCCTTCTCGCGTTCGTCCTGGCCGGGCACCTCGTTCTTCGAGAAGTCGTACACCTGCGCCACGCCCGACTCGGTGAGGGCGGGGATCACGTGGCTGCCGAGGTCGGTGTACTGGTTCTCCCGCGGCGTCACCACGTCGATCAACGTCTGGGTGTCGAACACGTAGTTGCCCATGCTGGCCAGACAGCGCGAGTCGTCGCCGGGCATGGTCGGCGGCGTCGGCGACTTCTCGTGGAAGGCGACGATGTTCCCGTCGTCGTCCGACTCGATCACGCCGAAGTCGACCGCCTCGTGCTTCGGCACCGGGATCGCCGCGACGGTCACACCGGCCCCCGATTCGACATGCTCAGCGACCATCTGGCGTGGGTCCATCCGGTAGATGTGGTCGGCGCCGAACACGCACACGATGTCGGGCCGCTCGTCGTGGATCAGGTTGAGGTTCTGGTAGATCGCGTCGGCCGAGCCCTGGAACCAGTACGGCCCCCGGCGCATCTGTGCCGGCACGGGCGTCACGTAGTTGTCGAGCATCGCCGAGAAGCGCCACGTCTGGGTGATGTGGCGGTCGAGGCTGTGGCTCTTGTACTGCGTGAGCACGACGATCTTGAGATAGCCGGCGTTGGCGAAGTTCGACAGCGCGAAGTCGATGAGCCGGTAGGTGCCGGCGAACGGCACGGCGGGCTTCGCCCGGTCGTTGGTGAGAGGCAGGAGGCGCTTGCCCTCACCGCCGGCCAGGACGATCACGAGCACGGACGGATCAGCGGCAGCCATCGCCACTCACCGTACACACGGCACTCAGCCGGATGGGGCGCAGAGACGCTGGTAGAGCGACAAATACTGCGTGGCCGGAGCCGTCCACGACCAGTCGACCGCCATCATGCGCTTCTGGAGCACCACACGCCGTCGCCGGTCACGTACGCGGCGGGCGGCGCGGTACATCGCGGACAGGAGATCGGCCGGTTCGGCACGACGGGCGACGAAGCCCAGCCCGGCCCGTTGGTGGGTGTCGGCGTCGGGCACGGTGTCGACGAGGCCGCCGACCGCGGTGACGACCGGGATCGCGCCGTAGCGCATGGCTTGCATCTGGGTCAGCCCGCACGGCTCGAACCGGCTCGGCATCAGGAACAGGTCGCCGCCGGCGAACAGCTGGTGCGACAGCGATTCGTCGTAGCCCTCGACGAAGGAGAGCGTGTCGGGGAACTCATCCGCGAGATGGCGCAGCTCGTCGGCAAGTCCGACGTCTCCCGACCCCAGCACGGCAAGGCGCATGGGAATCTCCCGCAGGAGTGGCACGAGCGGCGTGATCAGGTCGATCCCCTTCTGATGGGTGAGGCGGGTGACGACGGTGGCGAGCGGGACGTCGTCGACCGGCAGGCCGAGCCGCTCCAGCAGGGCCGAGCGGTTCGCCTCGCGACGTTCGAGGGTCGCCGCGTCGAAGTTGGCGACCAGGTGAGGGTTGGTCGCCGGATCCCACAAATCGGTGTCGATGCCGTTGAGGATGCCCGTGAGCGCATCGCCCCTCGCCCGCAGCGGCTCGTCGAGCCCGAACCCGCCTTCCCGCGTGGTGATCTCCCACGCGTAGTGCGGCGACACGGCGACCACCTGGTCGGCCAGCGCGATCGCGCCCGAGAGCGGGTTCGTGTCACCCCACCACTCGTAGTGCCCACCGCGGGGGCCGATCATCGGCAGCCACGATCCGTCGGTGGTGCCCTGGTAGGCGAGGTTGTGGATCGACAGCACACTCGGCGGTGGCGCAGTCAGCCCGGCGAGCACGGTGGCGGTGTGCCAATCGTTGAGATGCAACACATCGGGCGGGTCGTCGCGGACGTACGCGGCGACGACGGCGGCGAAGCGGAAGAACCGCTCGTGGTTGTCGGGCCAGCCGAGCCCACTCGGCTGGAGATAAGGATGCGAGCGGGCCATCCCCGGCACCGACACCAGGTGGAGCCGGCCGGCGACCGGATGGTTGCCGACGCGCATCGTCGCGGGGCCGACCCAGTCCGGTGCGACGATCGGTTGCGTCACCTCGCCGGCCAGCTCGACGCCGCCGTAGTCGGGCATCACCAACTCGACGTCGACGCCGAGCCGCCGCAGCTCGGCCCCGAGCCCGGCCGCGGCAGCGGCGAGCCCACCGACCGTCGCCACCGGCGCAAGCTCAGCAGTGACGAACACGACGCGCATCTCCCCAGTCTCGCGGACCACCGGGCCCAGCCCACCCACCCACCGGGCCGACCCACCCACCGGGCCGACCCACCCACGCCACCCACGCCCTGCCCGCTCCGGTTTGTGGCAGACCATCGACTCACGGGTCGGCCGATCGGCTGCCACAAACCTGCGACCCTCGGTTTGTGGCAGACCATCGACGCACGGGTCGGCCGATCGGCTGCCACAAACCTCCGCGCGAGCTTCGACCGGTCGGTCCGCGAGCACGGGGCGGGCCGATCGACTGGACTGAGCGGATGCCTGGGTCGACCTACCATCCCGGCGTGACCGCTGACCTGACCACCGACGCCCCCCGCCATCCCGAGCTCGGCTTCTACACGCTCGCCGGCGGGGCCCAGAACCCGCGCGACCTCGTGCAGGAGATCCACGACGCCGAAGAGCTCGGGCTCGGCGCGGTGTTCATCAGCGAGCGCTTCAACGTGAAGGAGGCAGTCACTCTGTCGGGCGCGGCGGCGGTCGCCTCCACCAACCTGACGATCATCACCGGCGCGACGAACCACAACACGCGCCATCCGATCGTCACCGCCTCGTACGCCACCACGATGCACCGCCTGACCGGCGGCCGATTCGTGCTCGGGATCGGCCGCGGCATCGCCCCGATGTTCGACGCCTTCGGCATCCCGCGCATCACCACCGCCCAGATGGAGGAGTTCACGGTGCTGATGCGTCGGCTGTGGCACGGCGAGACCGTCGTCGGCTACTCCGGCAAGCTCGGCTCGTATCCCGTGCTGCGACTCGACCCGACGTTCGACGAAGACATCCCCCTCGGGCTCGTCGCGTTCGGGCCCAACTCGCTCGAGCTCGGCGGGCGGGCCTTCGACCACGTGATCCTGCACACGTTCTTCACCGACGAGACGCTGCAGCGCTGCGTGAGAACCGTCAAGGACGCCGCCGAACAGGCGGGCCGCGACCCGGCGAGCGTCACCGTGTGGTCGTGCTACGCCACCATCGGCGACCACCTGCCCGAGCCGGTACGCCTGAAGAAGACCGTCGGCCGACTCGCCACCTACCTGCAGGGCTACGGCGACCTGATGGTCGAGACGAACCGCTGGGACCCCGCCGTGCTCACCCGGTTCCGCGCCGATCCGATGGTGGCCAAGTTCCCGGGAGCGATCGACGCCGTCGCCACCACCGAGGAGCTCGAGCACATCGCCGCGCTGATCCCCGACGAGTGGCTCGCCCCTGCGGCGAGTGGATCGGCCGAGCAGTGCGCGGCCGCGGTGCACGGCCAACGCGACCTCGGCGCCGACGCCGTGATCATGCACGGCGCGAGCCCGGCCGAGCTGGCGCCGATCGTGGCCGCCTACTGAACGTCGAGCGTGCCGTGGCGCATCCGGGCCCCACGACGTGTTGAAATGGGGTGATGGCCGACTTCCTCACCGACATCGAGACCCTGCGCGCCCGCGCCCGAGAGAACATCGAGCAGGGGCCCATCACCGACGCGTACGGCGCCGATCGCGATCGCGTCATCCAGGTGCTCAACGAGGCCCTGGCGACCGAACTCGTGTGCGTGCTGCGCTACAAGCGCCACTTCTACACGGCGAGCGGGTTGAACGCCGCGCCCGTGGCCGCCGAGTTCCTCCAGCACGCCAACGAGGAGCAGCTCCACGCGGATCAGATCGCGTTGCGCATCACCCAGCTCCAGGGTGAGCCGAACTTCGACCCGGCCGGGCTCGCCGAACGGTCCCACTCCGAATACGACGGCAGCTCCGGGCTCCTCGAGATGGTGAAGGAGGATCTGATCGCCGAGCGCGTCGCGATCGAGAGCTACAGCGAGATCATCCGCTGGCTCGGCGACAAGGACTCGACCACGCGCCGGATGCTCGAAGACATCCTCGCGGTCGAGGAGGAGCACGCCGACGACCTGCTCAACATCCTCGCCGACATCAACGGCTGACCTGTTGCCGAGTGGCTGACCCCGACGCGACCGGTCAGGGGTCGCGGCGCCAGTAGCCGGTCATCGAGACACGGGCGGCGGGGATGCCGAGTTCGTGGCGCACGTACTTGCGGACCTCGGTGATCTGACGCGACTCGGCCGCACCGAACGCCGCCAGACCGTCGGCGTCGAGATCGAGGTCGCGCACCTTGGCCAAGAGACGGCCACCGGTGCCCGGGGCGTCGTCACCGCGGAACACCCAGTGCACCGTGACGTCGGCCCCGGTCGGGAGCTCGACGGTCCGGTTGGCGTCGACGGTCTCCAGCACCACCGTCGAGTGCACGCCGGCAGGCGTCTCGTCGAGGATGGCGGCCACCGCGGCGAAGCCGGTCTCGTCGGCGACGAGCAACTGGGCCCGGGCGGCGGGAAGCGGGCTGAACGCGTGGCGCGGGCCCCAGATCACGACCCGGTCGCCGACCGAACAGTTGGAGGCCCATCCGCTCACCCCGGCATCGTGACCGTGCTCCACCACCCACAGCGTCATCAGCTGTTGCGCGGCGTCCCAGCGACGAACCGTGTAGTACGCGCCCACCGGACGTTGGTCGTCGGGCTGGGCCATGTAGTCGGCCATCGTGTAGCCGTCGGGGATGGGGTCGGCCCCGGGCCGCGGCAGCATCAGGTAGAAGAACTGATCGCCGCCCTTGGACACGTACCGCTCCAGGCCGCCGCTCAACTGGAGCTCGAGCAGCGCCTCGTTGACTCGCGACACCGACACCACGTTGGAGTAGAACGTCGGGATCTCGGCCCGCTCGGCCGTCTCCCGCTCGACGCTCGTGAGCGGCACCTCGTCGCCGGCGGCGATGCGAGCGATGCCGATCGCGCCGTACAGCCGGTCGTACACCTGGTCGGTCGACTCGATCGCCTGCGGGAAGCGCCACCGCATCAGCGATCGTTCGCTCCCCATCCGCACGTCGAGGTCGACGCCCGCGTGGTCGACACCGGCCAGTTCCGCGGCCTCGGCATCTGCGAACCCGGCCGCGTACCGCGCGATCAGCAACACGGTGTCGGCATGGTTGCCGTTGAGATGCTCGATCGTCTCGTCGAGCATCGTGCGGATCTCGGCGTCGAGATCAGTCGTCGTCGTCATGGCGTGTAAGGTACGCCAAACATTCGGCGGAAGCCAACAATGATCCGCTCGACCTCACGTCGAGTGTCGTCATCACCGTGCTCGTCGGCCTCGCTCCAGCTCGTCGCCGGCGCTTGCCGCGCTGGCGTTCAGTACTCGAGTTGGACCGCCGCCCGCTCGGCGACGCGGCCGGTGACGCGTTCAGCGATCACCGCGCGATGCGCGGTGTGGTCGCGGTACACGCGGTAGTCGTCGGCGGAGGCGAAGTCGGCGACGACCGCGAAGTCGAAGTTGCCGTCGTTGATCCCGGCATCGCGGCCGAACCGGTAGCCGGAGATCTCAGGGATCAGGCCGGGCAACGTCGCCAAGCCCTCCTCGATCGCCGTGATCTCGCCGTCGGTCACACCCTCGTTCCACCTGAACACCACGACATGTCGGAGCATGGACTGCAACGTAGTTCGCGAACCGGTCGTCACAGCACGTTGGGGCACGGTTCGCCGGCGAGGACGGCGGCGACGTTGGCCAGTGTCGTCTCGGCGATCGCCGCCAGGGCTTCGTGGGTGAGGAACGCTTGGTGTGCGGTGATCAGCACGTTCGGGTACGTGAGCAGCCGGGCGAAGTTGTCGTCGTCGAGGATCTCGTCGCTGCGATCCTCGAAGAAGAGGCGCTGCTCCTCCTCGTACACGTCGAGGGCGACGGAGCCGATGTGACCGGACTTCAGCCCGTCGAGCACGGCTGCGGTGTCGACGAGCGCGCCGCGACCGGTGTTGACCAGCATCGCTCCGGGCCTCATCGCGGAGATCGTCGCGGTGTTGATCAGATGGTGGGTCTGTTCGGTGAGTGGACAGTTCAACGAGACGATGTGGGCGGCGCCGAGCGCCTCGTCCAGCGAGACGTAGCGGACGCCGAGGTCCATCAGGAAGTCGTCGAGGAGCGGGTCGACCGCGACGACCTCACATCGGAGGTGCCACAACAGTCGAGCCACGATGGCGCCGATCTGTCCGGTGCCGATCACTGCTGCCGTCTTGCCCGCCATGTCGAAGCCGACGAGGCCGTCGAGCGCGAAGTTGCGATCGCGTACCCGATTGTGGGCCCGGTGGATCTTGCGGTTCAGGCCGAGGATCAGGGCGAGCGTGTGCTCGGCGACCGCGTTCGGCGAGTACGACGGCACCCGCACCACGACGACTCCGAACCGGCGGGCGGCGTCGACATCGACGTTGTTGAACCCGGCGCACCGCAGCGCGACGAGCCGGATCCCGTTCGTCGCGAGCTCCTCGAGCACCTCGGCCGACAGGTCGTCGTTGACGAACGCGCACACGACATCGGCTCCGTTCGCGTACCGAGCCGTCGACCGGTCGAGGCGCACCTCGTGGTAGGCGAGCTCGACGCCGCCGTCGGTGTTGGCGCTGTCGAACGAACGACGGTCGTACGGTTTGGCGGAGAAGAACGCGACGGTGGGCATCAGACGAACCTCACGCCCTGGGCGAGCGGCAGATCGGTGCCGTAGTTGACGGTGGACGTGGTCCGCCGCATGTAGATCTTCCACGCGTCCGAACCGCTCTCGCGGCCGCCGCCGGTCTCCTTCTCGCCGCCGAACGCGCCGCCGATCTCGGCGCCGGACGGGCCGATGTTCACGTTCGCGATGCCGCAGTCGCTGCCCGCCGGCCCACAGAACCGTTCGGCTTCGCGCACGTCGTTGGTGAAGATCGACGATGCCAGTCCGGCGGGCACGTCGTTGTTGAGATGGATCGCCTCGTCGAGATCGTCGTACACCATGGCGTAGAGCAGCGGGCCGAACGTCTCGGTACGGACGATGTCGGTCTGCGTGGGCATGGCGACGATCGCCGGCTGCAGGTAGCGGGCCTCGGGCGCCTCGTCGGCCAGGACGCGCTGGCCGCCCACGAGCACCGTCGCGCCGTCGGCCCGGGCGGTGGCGATCGCCGCCGTCAGCCGGTCGGCCGCGGCGGCATCGATGACCGGGCCGACGAGCGTGCCGTCGGCGAGCGGGTTGCCGATCGGCAGCGTGTCGTACGCACTGGTGAGCCGGTCGAGCACCTCGTCGTAGCGGTCGCGATGGACGATCAGGCGCCGCAGGGTCGTGCAGCGTTGCCCGGCCGTCCCGGCGGCCGAGAACGTGACGCCGCGGACGACGAGCTCGATGTCGGCGGTCGGGGCGATGACGGCGGCGTTGTTGCCACCGAGCTCGAGCAGCGCCCGCCCGAAGCGACCGGCGATGATCGGTGCGAGCGCGGCGCCCATCGCCGTCGATCCGGTCGCGCTCACCAACGGGAGGCCCCGGTGGCCCGCCATCGCCGTCGCCGTGTCCGGTCCCCCGGCGACGAGCTGGAACAAGCCGTCGGGCGCTCCGCACGCCGCGGACGCGCGCCGGGCCAACGCGATCGTCGCGGCCGACGACAGCATCGTCTTCTCCGACGGCTTCCACACGACGGGGTCGCCGCACACGATCGCGAGCGCCGCGTTCCACGACCAGACCGCCACCGGGAAGTTGAACGCGCTGATCACGCCGATCGGGCCGAGCGGGTGCCACAGCTCGCTCAGCCGGTGATCCGGCCGCTCCGACGCGATCGTCAGCCCGTGGAGCTGGCGCGACAGGCCCACGGCGAGGTCGCAGATGTCGATCATCTCCTGCACCTCGCCGAGCCCCTCCGACAGGATCTTGCCGGTCTCGATCGAGACGAGCACGGCGAGATCGTGCTTGTTCGCCCTCAGCTCGTCACCGAGAGCCCGGACGACCGCTCCGCGCTGAGGAGCAGGAACCGACCGCCAGATGGTGGCGGCAGCTCGGGCCCGGTCCACGGCGGCATCGAGGTCGCACGACGCGTCGATCGCGCCGAGCTCGCGACCCACGATCGGGGAGCGAACCGACACCGCGGCCTCGCCGCCGATCGTGACATCGAGCTCCACACCCAGGCGGCGGGCGGTGGTCCGGGCGACGTCGGTCAGGTCGTGTGGAGTGGGAAGCGCCATCCTCCCATCATCGCTCCCGCGGCGCCCCGACATGACCCTTGCGCGACGTCGTTGCGTCTGGCAGTGTTGTAAACGTTATCGAGAACGTTTACAACACAGTTGAGGGGGCAGCGGGAATGACGGCATCGGGGGTGACGAGAACCGGCAAGCCGGATGCACGCGTCACGATCGCCGACGTCGCCTCGCGAGCTGGCGTCTCGATCGCCACGGTGTCACGCGTGATGAACGGGCGCTACGGCGTGGCCGCCCCCACCATCGACCGCGTGCGCGAGGTGATCGACGAGCTCGGCTACGAGTCGAGCCTGATCGCCCGCAGCCTGCGCAGCCAGCGCACGAACGTGATCGGCATCCTCGTGTCCGACATCGAACCCTTCAGTGCCGAGCTCCTCAAGGGCGTCGCGAGCGCGTTGCGCGACTCCGACTACGAGCTGGTCATCTACTCCGGGATGAGCGGCCGCGAAGGATGGGAACGGCGCTACATGTCGCGGCTCGGCGGGACGCTTGCCGACGGCATCATCCTCGTGGCCCCCACCGTCGTGGAGGTCAATGCATCGCACCCGGTGGTCGCCGTCGATCCGCACCTCGGCGGCTCGTTCCTCCCGACCGTCGACGCGCAGAACTTCGAGGGGGCCGTCGCCGCCACGGAACACCTCATCGGGCTCGGCCATCGCCGCATCGGGTTCCTCGGCGGCCGCGCCGACCTCGAGTCGGCCCGCCGGCGCGAGGCCGGGTATCGCAGTGCACTCGCCGCGGCTGGTATCGCCTTCGATCCCGATCTCGTCCAAGCCGGAGGTTTCACCGAAGAGACCGCCGTCGCGCCAGCCCGCGCACTGCTCACGCTCACCGACCGTCCGACGGCGATCTTCGCGGCCAACGACCTGTCGGCCATCCAGGTGATCCGCACCGCCGACGAGCTCGCCATCGCGGTTCCGTCGGACCTGTCGGTCGTCGGCTTCGACAACATCCCCGAGTCCGCCCTCACCGATCCGCCGCTGACCACGGTCGACCAGTCGATCCAAGGGCTGGGCCACGAAGCGGTCCGCCTCTTGATCGAACTCATCGAACGCCCCGACCGGCACGGCGAGGCGCCGGCCCACGTGAAGCTGCCCACCGAGCTCGTCGTTCGACGGTCGAGCGCACCCGCGGCGGTTGGTCGCCCGTGACCGCCATGCCCACCCCAGCGCCGCGCCCCGATCTGAAATCGTTTACAAGGCTTCGATCCACACAGCAACCACCAGCAACCAACAGCACCATCACCATCCTGAGGGGGAAGAGATGACAACCAACCGACCATCACTGCAGCGCCGGGCACTCGTGCTCGTCGCCGCACTCGGCCTCGTGGCCGCGGCCTGTGGGAGCGACGACGATTCGTCGTCCGGCGACGCCGCCACGCCGGGTACCGAGGCCTCGAACGGCGGCACCGAAGCAGCCAGCGGCGACACCGTCGAGATCGACTGGTGGCACATCCAGAACAACGATCCGGGCATGGCCGACTGGCAGAACATGGCCGACGCCTACACGGCCGAGCACCCCAACGTGAAGATCAACATCACCGTGATGGAGAACGAGGCGTTCAAGGCAGCCCTGCAGACCAACCTCCAGGCCGGCGACGTGCCCGACCTGTTCCAGTCGTGGGGCGGCGGCGGCCTGCGCGACCAGGTCGACGCCGGCCTCGTCCAAGACATCACCGACGCGTCCTCCGGCTTCGTCGGCGACCTGAGCGAGGGAGCAGTCAGCCTCTACCAGGTCGACGGCAAGCAGTACGGCGTGCCGTTCAACGCCGGCATGGTCGGCCTCTGGTACAACCTCGACCTGTTCGAGCAGGCCGGGATCGACGCCCCGCCGGCGACCTGGGACGAACTGCTCGAAGACGTGCAGACGTTGAAGGACGCCGGGATCACCCCGATCGCGGTGGGCGCCGGCGACAAGTGGCCGGCCCACTTCTGGTACTCGTACCTGATGATCCGGATCGGCGGTGCCGACGTGATGAACCAGATCGCCGAGGACAACAACTTCTCGGTCCCAGCGGTCATCGAAGCCGGCGAGCGACTCGGTGAGCTCGTCGCTCTGGACCCGTTCCAGGCCGGTTTCCTGGGTGCCCCATGGGAAGCCCCGGACGGTGAGACCGGCACGATGGCCAGCCAGGGAGCCGCCATGGACCTGATGGGCCAGTGGGCACCGGGCGCGTTCGCCAACCAGGCCGGCGTCGACTCCGTCGCCGATCTGCCGTGGCGCATCGGCTGGGCCCCGTTCCCGACCGTCGAGGGCGGTGCCGGCGCGGCGACCGATGCGCTCGGTGGCGCCGATGGCTTCGCGGTCGGCAAGGACGCTCCTCCGGAAGCGGTCGACTTCCTCGCCTTCATCACCGACGAGGCGAACCAGGAGACCTGGGCGGCCAACAGCGGCCTGCCGGTGAACCCGGCGGCCGTCGGCGCGGTGACCGATCCGAACATGCAGGCCGTCCTGGAGGGGCTGAACGCGGCGACGTTCATCCAGCTCTTCCTCGACCAGTTCTTCACGGCCGAGGTCGGTGGCCAGATCAACGACCAGACCGCCCTGCTGTTCGCCGGTGAGACCACACCGGAAAAGGCGGCGGCGGCGATCACCACCACGGCCGGCGGCTGACCGCCGAACACCGCTCCTCGAGCCCGCGGGTGGGAGGCTTCGTGCCTCCCACCCGCGGGCGGGCTGCCACCATGACCACACCCGCCTCGACGTCCCCATCCACGTCCGCGTCGACGTCTCCCGCGGCGCCCAGCCGCCGGGCCCGCCGGCTGGGCCGCGCCCCGGCTGGAACGATCGCTCTGTTCCTGCTCCCCGCACTGGCGCTGTACAGCGTGTTCGTCCTCTTCCCGATCGTGCAGAGCCTGCGCTACAGCCTGTACGACTGGAACGGCCTCGAACCGCTCGAAGACTTCATCGGGCTGGACAACTTCCGTCGGGCGTTCTCCGACGAACTGTTCCGCGACGCCATCACGCACAACGTGATCATCGTGGTGCTCTCACTGCTGGTCCAGGTGCCGGCCGCGCTCGGCCTCGCCCTGCTGCTCAACTCCCGCATCCGCGGCCGCGCCGTGTTGCGCACCTTGTTCTTCGCCCCCTACGTGTTGTCGGAGGTCGTGACCGGCGTCGTGTGGCGCCAGATCCTCCGGCCGAACGGCCTGCTCGACCAGAGCCTCGAGGCCGTCGGCGCCGGCGGGATGACCCACGAATGGCTGGCCGACCCTGACATCGTGCTCTACAGCCTGTTCTTCATCATCTCGTGGAAGTACTTCGGCTTCCACATGGTGATCATGCTGGCCGGCTTGCAGCAGATGCCCAAGGAGCTCAGCGAGGCAGCGGCGATCGACGGCGCCTCGTCGTGGCAGACGTTCCGGCACATCACGCTGCCGCTGCTCGGACCCACCATCCGGGTGTCGGTGTTCCTGTCGATCATCGGCGCGCTGCAACTCTTCGACCTCGTCTGGGTGACCACCAAGGGCGGACCGATCGGGGCGTCGTCGACGATGGCGACGTTCCTGTACGAGCAGTTCCGCAAGGGGCTGTTCGGCTACGCCAGCGCGGTGTCGATCGTGATCTTCGCCCTGTCGCTCGTGGTCGCGCTCTTCTACCAGCGATTCGCACTCCGCCGCGATCTCCAAGGGACCGGTCTCGTTGGCTGACCTGCCCGCCCCCGCGATGCGCAAGCGCTTCGGGCGCGTCGGGCTGTACGTCGTCGCGTTCGTCGTGGTGGCTGTCATCGTCGTGCCGCTCACGTTCTCGGTGCTCGGCGGATTTCGCACCAACCAGCAACTCGTCGAGCAACCGGTGGGCCTGCCGAACCCCTGGAACGGCGCCAACTACACCACGATCCTGCAATCGGGCGACTTCTGGCGGCAGCTGTGGAACAGCACACTGATCGCGCTGCTCACCGTGGCGATCGTGCTCCCGGCCGCATCGATGGCCGCATTCATCATCGCCCGCTACTCGTTCCGCGGCCGCGAGTTGTTCTACGGCCTCTTCACGCTGGGCCTGCTGTTCCCCGTGGCGGTGGCGATCCTGCCGCTGTTCATCGTGCTCCGCCAGGTGGGCCTGCTGAGCAGCCCACTCGGCGTCGCGCTCCCCCAAGCCGCCTTCGGTCTGCCGATCGCGATCATCATCATGCGCCCGTTCTTCCGGGCGATCCCCCAAGAGCTCCAGGACGCCGCGTCGATCGACGGGTGCAGCCCGCTGCGCTTCTACTGGTCGGTGATGCTCCCGCTCTCGCGACCGGCGCTCAGCACGATCGCCGTCATCACCATCGTCGGGAGTTGGAACGCGTTCTTCCTGCCGCTGCTCGTGCTCACCGACCCTGACACGGCGACGCTGCCGATCGGCGTCAACAACATCTCCACCCAGTACTCCACCGACTACGCGCTGGTGCTCGCCTACACGACGCTCGCCATGATCCCGGCGTTGATCTTCTACGCGATCGCCGAACGCCAGATCATCGGCGGGTTGACCGCCGGTGCGGTCAAGGAATGATCGGCACCCCACCATGACCGTCGCCCCGCCCTCCTCCAACCCGCAGAGGATCCGATGACCGCCACCGACTCGAACCCGACGTACCGCGACGCCTCGGCGTCGGTCGACGACCGCGTCGCCGACCTGCTCGCACTCATGACGCTCGACGAGAAGCTGGCACAGCTCGGCAGTGCCTGGGTCTTCCAGATCGCAGGGGCCGATGGCCTCGACGCCACGCGCGCCGAGCCGCTCCTACGTCACGGGATCGGACACATCACGCGGGCCAGCGGCGCGAGCAGCCTGCGCGCCCACCCCGCGGCTGAGCTCGCCAACGAGATCCAGCAGCATCTCCTCGACCACTCCCGCCTCGGCATCCCCGCCATCATCCACGAGGAGATCTGTTCAGGGCTCATGGCGCGAGAGGCCACGATCTTCCCGCAGGCACTCGGCGTCGCCGGTACGTTCCGCCCTGAGCACAACCGTGCCATCGCCGACGCCGTCCGGCTCCAGATGCGCTCGATGGGCGCCCACCAAGGCCTGTCCCCGGTGCTCGACGTGTGCCGCGACCCGCGCTGGGGCCGTTGCGAGGAGTCCTACGGCGAGGACCCCCATCTCGTGACCACCATGGGCAACGCATTCATCGAGGGCTTGCAGACCCCCGACCTTCGCGACGGTGTGGTGGCCACGGCGAAGCACCTGGTCGGGTACGGCGCGTCGGAGGGCGGGCTGAACTGGGCGCCGGCACACCTCGCCGAACGAGAGCTGCGCGACGTGTACCTCCGCCCGTTCGAGTCCGCTGTCCGCGACAGCGGCCTCGCCTCCGTGATGAACGGCTACCACGAGATCGATGGTGTGCCGTGCGGTGCCAACCGATGGCTGCTGACCGACCTGTTGCGCGGCGAGTGGGGCTTCGACGGGACCGTGGTGTCCGACTACTTCACGGTCCGCCAGCTCCACGACTACCACCGCGTCACCGCCGACCTGCCCACGGCCGCGGCGGTCGGCCTGCACGCCGGCATCGACGTCGAACTGCCGGGCACCGACTGCTACGACGAGCCGCTGCGCGACGCGCTCGCCACGGGACGACTCGAGCTGGCCGACGTCGACCGCGCTGTGGCGCGGGTCCTCGCCACCAAGTTCCGCCTGGGGCTCTTCGAGCGTCCGTTCGTCGATCTGGAGCGCACCGGGTTCCATCGCCGGTCGGCCGAGCAGATCGAACTGGCGCGGACGGTGGCCGCCGACAGCGTGACGCTGCTGAAGAACGACGGAGTGCTCCCGCTCGATGCGCCAGCCACCTTGGCAGTGATCGGGCCGAACGCGGCGTCGGCGCGCAACCTGCTCGGCGACTACAGCTACCTCGCCCACGTCGAATCGTTGAACGAGGTGCTGAGGAGCGGGCACAACGTCTTCTCGATGCCGCTCGAACACGGCGTCGATGTCGATGCGCGCACCGACCTCGGCCACGTCACCACCGTCCTCCACGAGATCACCGCGCGGCTGCCGAGCGCCACGATCCACCACGTGGAGGGTTGCTCGGTGCTCGGCGACGATCGGAGTGGGTTCGATGCCGCGGTCGCAGCCGCCTCGCTCAGCGACGTCGCGGTGATGGTGATGGGCGAGCGGGCGGGGTTGACCGACGACTGCACGACCGGCGAGAGCCGCGACGTCGCGTCGCTCGACCTGCCGGGGGTGCAAGAGGAGCTCGTCCTCGCCGTCGCCGCTACTGGGACGCCCGTGGTGCTCGTGCTCGTCGCCGGTCGCCCGATCGCGTCGCCCGCCGTGCACGACGCCGCGTCCGCGGTCGTGATGGCGTGGCTGCCGGGCGAGCAGGGCGGCGTGGCGATCGCCGACGCGCTCACCGGCGTGCGCAGCCCCGGCGGAAAGCTACCGATCACCTATCCGCGCAGCTCCGGCCAGATCCCCATCTTCCACGGGCACAAGGTGTCCGGCGGGCGTTCGCACTGGAAGGGGCCCTACGTCGACCTGTCCAATGAGCCGCTCTACCCGTTCGGCCACGGCCTGTCGTATTCCGAGTTCTCCATCGACGTCGAACCGCTCGATGGGCAGCTCGTCGCGCCTGGCGACACCTTCGAGGTAGCGGTCACCCTCACCAACGTGGGCGCCCGCACCGCGGACGAGACGGTGCAGCTCTACTCACGTGACCCTGTCGCCACGCTGACCCGCCCGGTGCGCGAGCTCCAGGGCTTCGCCCGGACCACACTCGAACCCGGCACGTCGGCCCGCATCACGTTCCGTGTCGCCGTCGAATCCCTCGGCTACACCGGCGTCGACCATCGCTACGGCGTGGAGGCGGGCGACGTCGAGCTGCTCGTCGGCACGTCGGCGGCCGACACGACGCCGGCCGGTCACGTCGTGATCACCGGTCCCGATTGGACCCCGGTCACCAGACCGGCCGGCGGACGTGCAACGGTCGAGCGACCGGTGGCGAACTGAGAGCGACGGCGAGCGGGCGATGGCGCGGGTGACGAACTGGGCGGGCAACGTCGATTTCACGCCATCGGCCGTGACCCGACCCGGCTCGGTCGAGGAGCTTCAGCAGGACGTCGCCGATGCCGTCGCGGCCGGGCGGCGTGTCCGGGCGATGGGCGCGGCCCACAGCTTCAGCGAGATCGGTGCGACCGACGGGGTGCTGATCGCGACCGATCGCCTCGATGATGTCGTCGGCATCGATCTCGATGCGATGACGGTCACGGTCGAGCCCGGCCTGCCCTATGCCCGGCTCGGACCGTTCCTCCACGGCGAGGAGCTCGCCGTCCACAACCTCGGCTCGCTCCCCCACCTCACGGTCGCCGGCGCCGTCGTCACGGCCACCCACGGCTCGGGCGACCGCAACCAGAACCTGGCCGGTGCGGTCGAGTCGATCGAGGTGGTCGGCACCGATGGCGAGATCGTGCGGATCGATCGGCACACGGACTCGGGTGCCGCGGCGATCGTCGGGCTCGGCGGCTTCGGCGTGGTCGCCCGCGTCACACTGCGCGTCGAGCCGACGTTCGACATCTCCCAGGAGGTGCTCGTCGACCTCCCGTTTGAATCGGGCGTCACCCATCTCGACGAGCTCCTCGCCTCCGCATACAGCGTGAGCCTGTTCACCGACTGGCGCACCGACGTGTTCCATCAGGTGTGGCGCAAGCACCGAGTGCGCGCGGGTGGCCCCCTCCGGGGTCAGGCGCAGAAGGGGGCCACCTTCGGGGCGTCGGCGGCCACGACGCGGGTCCACCCCGTTCCCGGCATGTCCGCGGACGCGTGCACCGAGCAGCTCGGCCGGCCGGGGCCGTGGCACCTGCGGCTGCCGCACTTCCGGGCCGGCGCCGTGCCGAGCGTTGGCGCGGAGCTCCAGTCCGAGTACTTCGTCGACCGCGCTGACGGCGCGGCCGCGCTTCGCGCGGTGCGGTCGCTGCGCGGCCACCTCGTCGACCTCGTGCTGGTGACCGAGGTACGTTCGGTTGCCGCCGACGAGTTCTGGCTCAGTCCCGCGTACGGACGTGACAGCCTGGCGATCCACTTCACGTGGCATCCCGACCAGCCGCGGGTGCTTGACGTGTTGCCGGCACTCGAAGCCGCCCTGGCGCCGTTCGGGGCGCGGCCGCACTGGGCCAAACTCGCCTCCGTGTCGAGCCACGACCTGCGGGCCAGGTACCCGCGCTTCGACGAGGCGGTGGCGACGCGGCGCCGATTCGATCCCGAGGGCGTGTTCCGCAACGACTTCCTCGACCGCGCCTTCGCGGCGGCACCGTCCGGCGATCGACCTGCCGCTCCCGGTCAGCGACCGACGGCTCGTCCGAGCTGAGCCTTGTTCATCTTCGACCGTCCCTTGATCCCCTTGTGCTTGGCCTCGTTGTAGAGCTGGTCACGAGTCCGGCCGCCCTCGAAGCCGAGTTCGATCAGCACGTCGCGGGAGGTGCCGCCATTGTCGCTTCGTCGCTGTCGTGGGTCGAGGTCACCCGCGCCCTGCGCACGCTGTCCTCGTGGACGCCATCACGAGAGCGACGTCGGCGAGGCGATCGAGGTGGCACTTCGTGTGATCACGCATGCTGTTCGGCGAGTTGGCTCTGCCCGTCGGTTGCTACACGCGGACGGTGACTGCTCTCACTCGCCGGGTTCGCGGGAGCGCTTTGATGTCGTCTTCATCGCTGGTGAGGACATGGTCCTGTGGCTGTACGAGCAGCGCGACGTGGGCGTCGGCCAGATCGCTTGTGCCGTTGGCCGCCAGCAGCTCGCCGACCTTCTTCGCGGCGATGTCGTCCATGGCGGCGACGTCAACCCCGGTGAGCGCGCGGGCGAGGTTGACCTGGCCCCGCGGGTCGCGCCACGCCTGCGCGACGACAGCCGCACTGGTGACGACCGGCACCCCATCGCGTTGGAGCACTCGGAGCATCGCCCCGACGGCGCGGTCGCGTTTGTCGAGGGCGATCAGCGCGCCAGTGTCGAGAACGGCGGTCACGCCGCGCCGCGCCGTCGTGTTGGGCGAAGCGCGGCAGCGGCCGTGTTGAGTTCATCCTCGCTGAACGGGCCGTCTTCGGCTTCCCACAGATCCAACGCGGCCCCGAGCAGATCGCTCACGCATCAGACACGCGCGACGCAGAACACCTGGTCAACCGGTGGGCACAGAGGGACTCGAACCCCCGACATCTTCCTTGTAAGGG
>CAZYWK010000043.1:0-32063 GCA_964651825.1 uncultured Ilumatobacteraceae bacterium
ACCACGGTCTGCGCCCTGAAGGCTTCGACTTCCCGAACTCGCCTGCGATGGTCAGCTCGCCTCGCGCCTCGACGCGTTCGGCTTCGCGATGGAGGTCGAACGCACGCCAGCCGGCCTCCGCGTCACCCAGTCGTTCTCGTGATCATGTTGCGTACGCGGGTACGCAACATGATCACGAGAACGAGTCACGTCGGATCGTCGGCGAAGAGGTCGAGCTGTTCCCACGTGATGGCGACGTCGCTGACGACCTGCCAGCGGAGGCGGCCGCGGGAGCCCGGCCGGCGGATCTCCAGGCGTTCGGCGCGCAGCGAACGGGCCGAGCCGTCGGGATCACGCAGCGTGACGCTGCCGTCGGCGGCGATGCCCACGACCCGGCCGACGATCCAGCGGCCCTTGTCGTTGCGGCGGAACCGGATCGGCTCGCCGAGGCGGAGGCCGAGGCGGGCCAGCGTCGTCGGCGAGCGGTGCATCGTGACGGTCACCCGCCGCGGACGCGGCGTTGGAGCTTGCGCATCCCGCCGAGCCATCGTTCCGGATCGGACGCCTTGAGCTGCATGTAGTCGGCGACCTCGGGATGGGGAAGCACGAAGAATCGCTCGTCGCGGATCGCCTCGACCACCGCGGTGGCCACCTCCTCGGGCTCGAGCACGGCGGCGGCCGCCTTCACGACGTTGCCGCCGGAGAAGGCGTCGTCGCCGGCGTGGAGCATCGCCGTGTTGACGCCCTGCGGGCACAGGCACGTCACCTTGATGCCGGCGTCGCCGTAGGTGATCGCCATGAACTCGGCGAACGCGACCGCGGCGCGCTTGCTGACCGTGTACGGGCCCGACCCGATCTGGATCAGCAGGCCGGCCGCCGACGCCGTGGAGCAGAAGTAGCCGTCGCCGCGTTCGAGCCAGTGGGGCAGCAGGTACTTCGCTGCCCACCGATGGGCGTTGACGTTGACGTTGAACGAGGTCTCCCACGCGTCCTCGTCGGTGCTGACCACGTCGGTGCCCATCCCCACGCCGGCGTTGGCGAAGAAGAGATCGATCGGGCCGAGGGCCTCGGTGGCCGCCTCGATCAGCTCGCGATTGCCCGCCTCGGTGCTCACGTCGGCGGCCAGCCCGATCGCACCATCGAGCGATGCGGCGACGCCGTCGGCGCCCGCGAGGTCGGCGATCACGAGCCGCGCCCCCGCGGCGTGGAACGCCCTGGCCAGCGCCTCGCCGATCCCCCGCCCGGCGCCTGTGACCACGACGTTCTTGCCCTCGAGTTCCATGCCGGGCATCGTACGCGGCGCCGCCGCCGATCTCGGGAACGCGACGATCGCGTGAACTCCGACACCGCCTCCGCGCGCGCGGCGATTTGGCCGGATACGGTGCTGGTCAATGACCGATCAGCGCAGCGACACCACGAACGAGGCAGTGATCAACGAGGCATTGAGCGTCATCGACGGCGCGCTCGCAAAGATGATGCGACGCGAGCTCGTGTCATCCGGCGAAGTTGCCGATCTGCTCCTCGACGTCCGAACCCTGCTCACGACCGAATCGGTGAACCTCGTGGAAGAGGTCGTCGCCACGCCGGTCGCCTCCGAATCCGCCTGACCGCGCGGCGCGAATCACTCGGCGAGGGCCAGGAAGTCCTTGATCGCCCGGTCGAGGCAGCGTTTCATCAGCGCCGGCTCGGTGACCGCGGCCGCATCGCAGTTCATCCCCATGTCGAGGCTGCCCAGGTAGCTCAGCAGGGTGAGGTTGAACGCCACGCCGGTGAGCGGGCCGACCGGGTAGTTGTGCAGCAGCTGGGCCCCCGCCGCGTACATCGGGATCGGGGCGCCCTTCACGTTCGAGGTGGCGAAGTCGACCGTCTGGGTCTGCTGGCGGGCGAGCCGGGTGATGATCGAGGTGGGCAGCGTCGAGGCGAAGGTCGCGAGCGCATCGAGGCTGGCGCCCTTCGACTGGGTGACCGCCGCCTGGGTCGACTCCTGGATCGCTCGGAAGCGTTCGTCGATCGGCAGATCGCCGGTGGGCACCAGCATCCGCACGAGGGAGAACGCGTTCGCTCCCGAGTCGTCGGTGCGGGTGCTGATCGCCATCGACGCCCGCAGCGACTCGACCGGCGCACCGAGTTGTGAGTGATAGCGGCTCGCGGCCTCCGTCGCCACCGTCAAGAAGGCCGTGTTCAGCGTCCCTCCGAGCTGGCGCGCGGCGTTGCGGGTCTCGGTGAACGGAGCGTTGGCCACTTCGAAGTGCCGGCGCAGCGACCGCTCGGTCCACAGCGGCGATCGGGCCTTCTCGGTGTCACCCAGCTGGGAGACGATGCCGCGGAACGTGTCGGCGGCGGCACTCGTCGCATCCGGGATCTGGGCCGGATCGGCGAGGAGCTCTCTGATCTGGCGGACGATGCCGAACGGGATGCGCATCGAACCGGCCAGCATGTCGCGGACGGTCTCGGCGGTGCTGCTGTCGGTGTCGTCCGCTTCGCCGATCTCGTCGAGGCTGGGGATCGGCAGCTCGGGAGCGTCGCGTTCGAAGTCGAGGAACTCGAGGGAGAGTTGTACGCCGCCCTCGCCGTCGGTGATCGTGTGGTGCATCTTCTCGACGATCGCCGCCCGGCCCCCTTTCAGGCCCTCGACGATCACGAACTGCCACAGGGGGCGGGTGCGGTCGAACGGGTCGGCCGTGATCAGCGTGGCCAGGTCGAGCAGCTGACGTTCGGTGCCCGGCTTGGGCAGCGCGATGCGGCGCACGTGGAGGTCGATGTCGAAGTCCGGGTCGTCGACCCACACGGGTGCGCTCACGTTGCCCGGCGCCGACTGCACGCGCTGGCGCAGGCGCGGGATGCGTACCGCCACCCGCTGCATCCTGCGGCGGAACTTGTCGAAGTCGGGCTTGCGGTCGAGGATCGTGACGGTGGCGAACGTCGAGGACAAGTACGGATCCTTCTCGAGCCGCCACATCAATCCTTCGGCGTCGCTCATCGTGCGGTCGTAGACGATCTGTGACATCAGACCTCCGAGCGTACGCGATGCGTCACGCCGAGAATCGCCGTGAGGCCGAGCCAATCGACATCACACGGCGGGCGAGCAGGCCGAGCACCGTGCCGAGGACGGCGCCACCGACGACGTCGGAGGCGTGGTGGATGCGCACGTAGGCACGGCTCGTGCCGACGACCGCGGCGATCGCGAACCAGAGCGCGCTGAGCCGGCGGCCGTCCCAACCGGCGAGGACGGTGGCGGCGAACGCGGCGGACGAGGCGTGTCCTGAAGGGAACGACGACGTGCGCGGCTTGCGCACCCCGAGCCGTTCGTCGCCGGTGAGGGTGGGGCGCTCGCGCCGGAACAGCCGTTTGACACCCTGGTTGACGAGCAGGCTCTCGACGCCGAGCAGCGCGGCGAGCACCACGACCTGGTCGGGGCGGCGCTTCACGATGCCTCGGGTGATGCCGACGAGGTGCCAGATCAAGCTGAAGTCGCCGAGGTGGCTGGCGGCGAGGAACAACTTGTCGGCGGCCGGATTGCCGCGCAGCGCCTCGAGCAGCTCGTCGGCGCGCTGGTCGAACCGGTCGACGGCCGGCCCGAGGGCACTCTGTCCGGGGGTGGTAGCGGCCGGGTCGGATGTCACGGTGCGCCGGCGCCGACGGGCGGCGCGACCAGCGCCTCGAACGCGGCCACGGCTTCGGTGGCCGCCAGCGACGGGTCGCCACCGAACGCGGGGCACCACCGCTGGAACGAGCAGTAGCTGCACAGGTTGCTCTGCCGCGGCCGGAAGTCGCCCGACACGCAGGCCCGCTCGACCGCGTTCCACACGGCGTTGGTGCGGGTGGTGATGAACTTCACCGACTGCGCCGACGGCACGGCCTCGATGGTCTCGCCGGTCTTCAGGTACATGAGCCGGATCTTCGCCGGTCGCTTGCCGAGCACCGCTTCGCACAGGAACGAGTAGAAGTGCACACCCGACAGGCTCTTCTGCTCGTAGTTGCCCGACGGCGCACGGCCGGTCTTGTAGTCGGTGACGACGAGCTCACCGTCGGCGTCGAGCTCGAGCCGGTCGATGATGCCGCGCAGGCTGAGGTGGCCGACGGGTGCTTCCATCCGCAGTTCGAGCCCGATCTCCCGAACGCTGTTCGGGTCTTCCATGGTGAAGTACTTCTCGATCAGCTCGCGGCAGTCGGCCTCGAACCCGGCTGCGGCACCGGCGTCGAGCCGGAGACCGACGTAGTCCGGGTGGTCGGCGAACTCGTCGAGCGCCGTGGACAGGTCGGCGTGGAGCGCCGCTGGCGTGCGCTGGCCGGCGGGGCGGACGAAGAGCAGCTCGAGGGCCCGGTGGACGATGGTGCCCCTGGTGGTGGCGACGCCGGGGGGCTCGGGGAGCTTCTCGATGCTGGAGAAGCGGAACTGCATCGGGCACGTGGTGAATGCCGACACCCGCGACGGCGACAGTGACGTGGGCACGGTGAACACGCCGTGCGGTACAGCCGGTGGCGTGTCGGCCGGGGCCTCGATGGTGAGATCGGTCATCTCCAGGCATCGTACGCCGGGGGTGTGACGTTCGCCGGGAACCATGTTCGTCGGGGACGGGGCCGGACGAACGAGGTCAGCCGGCGTCGACCGCCTCGACGATCAGGCGGGCCATGCGTGCGGGGTCGACGAACGGGCCGAAGTGGTCGAGCTCCGGGATCTCGACGTAGATCGAGTTCGCCAGCCGCTCGGCCACCGGACGGGCGATCGCCGACGGGCCGGCGGGCTCGACGACGCCGGACACGACGACGACCCGGGTCTCGATCTCGGGTAGGAGATCCCACGTGTGGTGCTTCCCGCCGCCTTCGAAGGTACGGGCCTCGTGCTCGGGATCGCACTTGAGGCGCACACCCTCCGGTGCCGGCCGGAAGCCGTGACCGACGTACAGCCGCACCACTTCCGGATCGAACGAGCTCATCGGCGGCTTGGCGCGGTAGTTCTCGATCGCCGCGTCGAACGACTCGAACGACGGCCGCCGCCGGCGCGCGCCCGTGACCAGCGGTGACGGCCCGCCGTCGGGGCCAACGGCTGGCCCGTCGGAGGGGAACACGATCGGCTCGTACAGCACGATCGTGTCGAACAGGCCGGGCTCGCGGGCGGCCGCCATCAGGAGTCCGGCCCCGCCCATCGAGTGCCCGAACGCGACCAATCCGCCGCCGGGTGCGAGCGCACGGGAGACGGCGACCGCGTCGTCGCCGTAACCGGTCCAGTCGATCGGCTGGTCGTCGGTGCCCTCGTCGACCCGCGGCGTGTCGCCGTGGCCCCGGTAATCGAGGGCGTACGAGGTGAACCGGCCGTCGAGCGCGTCGGCGATCGGAAGGTAGGCGTACCCGTGGAAGCCGGTGGCATGCGACAGCAGCAACGGTGGGCCGTCACCACCAAAGTCGTGGACCGCGACGTTGACGTGATCGGACGAGGGGATCCGCACCGCTCCATCATGGCGAACAGAACACCTGACCGGAGAATCGGCCGATGAGTACGATCGCCGGTCCAACTGGGCAAGAATCTTCGAGGAGAATCGAGGGGAAGTGCGGGCCGAAGCGATGTGATCGGAGGCGACATGCCCGAAGAGTTCGAGGGTGATCTCGCGGGAGCGGTGTTCTGGGGCGCCGATCTCCGTGGTGCCCGCTTCCGTGACGTGAACCTCACCGGGGTGAGGATCAGCCATGCCTGGGTCGTCGACGTCGAGATCGATGCGCTCGTCGACCGGATGGTGATCAACGGTGTCGACGTCACCGACTACGTGAACGAGCACGACCGGTGGTACCCGCTGCGTTCCATGCTGCGCCCGACGGATCCCGCCGGCATGCGCGCGGCCTGGGCGGCGCTCGAAGCGGAGTGGACGACGACACTCGGCGCAGCCAACGCTCGACCGGAGCCCGAGCTCCACGAGTCGGTGAACGGTGAATGGTCGTTCGTGCAGACGCTCCGTCACCTCGTCTTCGCGATGGACAAGTGGTTCACCGTGCCGATCCTCGGCGGTGCATTCCACCCGATGGGGCTGCCCAACAGCGGTTCGGTCGACTTCCCATGGCCGGGGCTGGACAGCACCCTCACGCCGTCGCTCGCCGAGGCCCTCGCGGTCCGCAACGATCGGGCCGGGCGCTTCGGCAGCTACCTCGACTCGATCACCGCCGCCGATCTGGCACGACCGGTCGAGGTGCTCGAGAACGGCACGAACCCGCTCATCGAATGCATCCACACCGTCTTCGAAGAAGAGTTCTGGCACCATCGATACGCGCGGCGCGACCTCGGGCTGGCCGATTCCGACCGATGACCGCCGGTGCTACCGTTCCGGCATGTCGATGACCGGCGGATGCCTGTGCGGAGCGATCACCTACGAGCTCAGTGGCGATCCCATCGCCACCGCGGTGTGCCACTGCGATCATTGTCAACGCCAGAGCGGTGGGGCATTCTCGGTGAACCTGATCGCGCTCGACAGCCAGGTCGCGGTGTCCGGCACGCTCGCCACCTTTGAAGATCGCGGCGAGCACGGCGACGCGGTGTACGTGCATCGCCGCTTCTGCGGGCAGTGCGGCTCGCCGATCCTGTCGGCCCTCGTCGAACCGGCGGGTGTCATCGCGCTGAAGGCGGGAACCCTCGACGACCGCTCCGCCGTGACCCCGACCGTCGAGGCGTGGTGCGAGCACAAGCAGCCGTGGGTCGACCTTCCGGGCATCGCCACGTCCCTCGCCCGCGAGTGACCTCGCCCAGCACCCCTGAGGTCGTGGCGGCCGGCCTCGCGGGCTGGCTCGAGCAGCGATTCGAGGGGCCGGTCACGGTCGTCGGTACGCCGAATGCGAACACCGGCGGCTTCGACAGCGCCATCTACTTCGTGCAGTTCTCAGGCGTCGGCCTGCCCGCCGAGTGGCGCCAACCGCTCGTGGTGCGCGTCAAACCGCGGCGCGAGTCCATCGGCGTGGCTCGCCTCGAGGCGGCCTGTCACGATTGGCTCGCCGAACACCGGTATCCGGTCCCGCGCATCCTGGAGGTGCTCGAACCGGACGTGGTCACGTCGCTGCCGACCCAGGTGATGGTCCGTGCGCCCGGGCGCATGCTGGTCGACGCCGTCAAGCACGAGCCGCGGACGATGCGCCGGCGGCTCCACCAGCTCGCCGGCCTGCAAGCCGACCTCCATCGGCTGCCCGTCGATGGGTTCCCGGACATCGACGACCTCGTCGACCGCCGGCTCTCGCTCCCGCGACGAACCGCGGAGGAGCTCGACGACGCGGCACTGTCGGACGCGCTGGGCCAGGTCGAGCGGCTCGTGCCGCGGTTGCGTTCCGCCGCGCCGACGGTGTGTCACGGGGACTTCCACCCGCTGAACGTCCTGGTCGACGGCACGTCGGCGTCGGTCATCGACTGGTCGGACGCCGGCGTCGGGGATCGTCACGGCGACGTGGCGCGCACGCTCCTGCTGTTCGAGCTGGCGGCGATCGCGGCCACGGGCCGCGTGGAGCGTTCGGTGCTCGGCGTCGCCGGCCCGATCGTGGCCAAGCGCTACCGGCGCGCGTACGAGCGCGAGCTCCCGCTCGATCCCGAGCGGCTGGCGTTGTGGCGCCCGGCGCACCTGATCCACGCATGGGCCCAGACCGTGGGTGCTCACGCCGGTCGATTCGACGACGACGGCGGTCTCGCGGCGCGCCTGCCGGACGGCTTGCTGGAAGGCCTGCAGCGACGTTTCGCCGCCGCGATCGCCGCCGTCTGACGAGCGAGCAGCAGCGGAGCGCCTACCGGGGTTCGCGCGGGAGGCCGAGGAGCCGCTCGCCGATGATGTTGCGCTGCACCTGGCTGGTGCCGCCGGCGATGCGGCCGCCGGGAGCGCCGAGCATCCCGTCGGCGCCGTGGCCGAGCAGCATGCTGTCGGCGCCGCCGAGGTCGCCGCGCAGCATCTCGGAGTCGAACGTCATGTCGGTGATGCCGAGCTTCATCAGCGACGCCGCTGTCGAGGCCACCTGGCCCTGGCGCTGTGCCAGTGCCTTGAACGCGGAGCCGCGGCTGACCAGTTCGGCGAGGCGTTGGCGTTCGATCGGGCCGAGCTCGCGCTCGCCGCCGAGGCTCGTCATCTGGGCCAGCCGTCGTTCGAGCGCGATCACCGACGTGCCGATGTGGCCGCGCTCGTTCGTCAGCACTGCCATGCCGACGCCCCACCCACCGTGGAGCGGACCGAGGAGCTGGGCGGCGGGCAGCTCGACGTCGGTGAAGAACACCTCGTCGAACTCGGCCTCGCCCGTCATCTGCTTCAGTGGCCGGATCTCGATGCCTGGCAGGTCCATCGGGATCAGGAAGAACGAGATGCCCTCGTGCTTGGGTGCTTCACCGAGTGGCCTGGTGCGGGCCATCAGGATGCCCCAGTTGCTGTACCGGCCGCCGGAGCACCAGACCTTCTGGCCGTTGATCACGTAGTGGTCGCCGTCGAGCTCGGCCCTGGTGGACAACGAGCCGAGGTCGCTGCCCGCGCCAGGTTCGGAGAAGAGCTGGCACCAGATGTGCTCGGTGGCCAGCGTGGCGCGCAAGTGGGCCGACTGCTGCTCTGGAGTGCCGAAGCGTTGGATCGCGCCGCCCGCCAGGACGAAGCCGACCATGTTGAGGAATGGCGGCACGCCAGCACGTGCGCACTCGAGCATCCAGACTCCGTTGTGCTCCGGCGTGAGGCCCATGCCGCTGTGTTCCACCGGCCAGTGCACTCCGGCGTAGCCGGCCTCGTTGATCCGTAGCTGCCAGGCGATGCCCCGCTCGACGAGATCGGGTGGGCAGATCGGGCCGTAGTTGTACGGCGCGCTGGCCGAGTTGGCAGCCAGCCAGCCGGCCGCCTCGCGCTGGAAGTCGTCGACGCTGATCACGGCGCAGGACCGTACTGCGCCGCCTCGCGGAGCAACGAGGCACACCGGCGCGTCGCGGGAGCGACTACTTGAGGGCGGCGAGGAAGAGGGCGGTCTCGTCAGCGATCGTCGCCGGCACCGAGTAGCCCGTCGGGTCGGTGATGGTGGCCCAGTTGTCGCGCACGTCCTCGGCGGTCAGGCCGTCGGTCTTGGTGTAGCCGGGAGCCTCGGCGATGAACACCTCGGCGACGCGGCCACCGCCGACCGAGTACACCCGGCCGGTCGACTCGCACGATTCGTGGGCGAGGTAGGTGACGAGCGGGGAGATCAGCGCCGGGTCGAGCTTGTTGCCGAGCCCGCCGAGGATGTCCTCGGTCATGCGGGTCAGCGCGAGCGGGGCGATGGCGTTGGCGCGGATGTTGTACTTCGCGCCTTCGACGGCGAGCACGTTGGTGAACCCGACGAGGCCCATCTTCGCCGCGCCGTAGTTGGCCTGGCCGAAGTTGCCGAAGATGCCGGCGGCCGACGACGTGGAGATGATGCGGCCGTAGCTCTTCTCGCGCATCACGGTCCACGCCGGTTGCGTCACGTTGAACGCGCCACGCAGGTGCACGTCGACCACCGGATCGAACAGCGAGGCGTCCATGTTGTGGAACGACTTGTCGCGCAGGATGCCGGCGTTGTTGATCACGATGTCGACGGTGCCGAAGGCGTCGATCGCGCTCTGCACGATCGCCTTGCCACCCTCGGGCGTGCTCACCGAGTCGGTGTTGGCGACGGCCTCGCCGCCGGCTTGCTTGATCTCGTCGACGACGAGTTGCGCGGCCCCCTTGTCGCTGCCCGTGCCGTCGACTGCGCCGCCGAGGTCGTTGACCACGATCAGCGCGCCGCGCTTGGCCAGCATCAGCGCGTGCTGGCGTCCGAGGCCGCCGCCGGCGCCGGTGATGATCGCTACTTTTCCGTCGAATCCCAGATCGTTGGTGGACTGTTCCGTCATGGCCGCCGAACCTATCGGCGTCGATCGTCCGCGCGGAAGCGTTCGATCGAGATCACGTACGGAGCGTGCCGGGTGACGACGAGTCGTTCGTCGCCGTCGGCGATCGGGACGCCGACTCCATCGACGACGGTGAGCGTGCAGCGCTCGTGGTCGATGTCGACGCGCAGCGTGGCGTGGTGGCGGCGGAGATGGAACGTGACGCCGTTCCAGGAGGCGGGCAGGCGCGGCGAGAACTCCACGTGATCACCGTGCTCGACCATGCCGGCGAAGCCGTGGACGATCGCGGCCCACACGCCTCCCGCGTTGGCGACGTGAACGCCCTCGGCGGTGTTGCCGTGCGTGTCGCACAGGTCGAGGTACAGGGCCCGGTGGAAGTAGTCGAGCGCCAAGGCGTCGTAGCCCACCTCGGCGGCGATGATCGACTGCACGCATGCCGACAGCGACGAGTCGCCGGTGGTGATCGGGTCGTAGTAGTCGAAGTTCCGTCGCTTCTGCTCGTCGGAGAAGTTCTCGCGGCGCAGGAACGTCGCCAGCACGACGTCGGCCTGCTTCAACACCTGGTGGCGGTAGATCACGAGCGGGTGGTAGTGCAGCAGCAGCGGATAGTTGGCCGCCGGCGTTCCTTCCCAGTCCCACGGTTCGAGCTCGAGGAACGAGGAGTCCTGCGGGTGGATGCCGAGCTGTTCGTCGTAGGGGATGAACATCGCGTCGGCCGCGGCGTCCCAGTCGTCGAGCTCGCCGACGTCGAGATTCGTCCGCCGGCAGACCGCGGCGAACGCGTCGGGGTTCCAGTCGGCGAGGAACCGCACCGTTCGGGCCGCGTAGCGCAGGTTGAAGCGGGCCATCACGTTGGTGTAGGTGTTGTCGTTGACCACCGTCGTGTACTCGTCGGGGCCGGTGACGCGATGGATGTGGAACGTCGACGAACCGTTGTTGCCGTAGAAGCCGAGGTCGGCCCACAGGCGCGCGGTTTCGATGAGCAGCTCGGCGCCCTCGGAGGCGAGGAAGTCGACATCACCAGATGCCTCCAGGTAGCGCCGCAACGCGAAGGCCACCGCTGCGTTGATGTGGTATTGCGCCGTGCCGGCCGCGTAGTACGCCGACGCCTCCTCACCGTTGATCGTCCGCCACGGGAACAGCGCGCCGGTCTGGCTCATCTCGCGCGCCCGCTGGCAGGCGGCGTCGAGCATCGCCCAGCGGAAGCGCACGGTCTTGCGGGCGGCCTCCTGATCGGTGTAGGAGAGGAACGGCACGACGTACACCTCGGTGTCCCAGAAGTAGTGCCCGTCGTAGCCGCCACCGGTGACGCCCTTCGCGGCGATGCCCTGCTGGTGGGTGCGCGCCGACGCCTGGGCGAGCTGGAACAGGTTCCAGCGCACCGCCTGCTGGGCGGTGTCGTCGCCGCGCAGCTCGATGTCGCTCGCGGCCCAGAACGTGTCGAACCACTCGAGCTGCTCCGCGAGCAGCGTGTCGATGCCGTCGTTCTCGGCGCGGGCGAGTGAACGGGTGCACCGGTCGGCGAGCTCTTCGGCGGGAACACCGGTCGAGGTGTGGTAGCTGACGAGCTTGGTGATGCGGATCGGGTCGCCGACCGTGGCGCGCACGCTCAGCACGGTCTGTGCCAGGTCGGCAGACACCTGGGTGACGACCTCGGACGGGCAGATGGTGTCGATGAAGTGTCGGACACCACAGGCCAACGTCATGCCCGAGTTGGCGCACCGGTAGCCGAGCACCATCTCGTTGCCGTCCTCGCGTTGGAGCTGCGGGCGCAGCACCCGCTCGGTGAACTTGCGTGCCTGGCGCGGATCCATCCCCTCGCCGAGCGCGGCGGAGCGCACGTGGTACTCGTCCTCGCCGTCTTGGCGGTTGAGGAGCTGTGACGACACGACGACGGGCGCGGGCGCGTCGAGCAGCGTGATCTCGAAGGTCATCAACGCGAGGTGACGATGCACCATGCTGACCATCCGGGTCGAGCGGACCCTGACCCGCTTGCCGGCCGGCGTGCGCCATACGAGGTCACGTTCGAGGATGCCGGTGCGGAAGTCGACGCTGCGCTCGTAGTGGTCGAGGTCGGCGGCCGAGAGCAGCAGCGGCTCGTCGTCGATGTACAGCTTCATCAGCTTGGCGTCGGGCACGTTCACGACGGTCTGGCCCGTCTTGGCGAAGCCGAACGCTTCTTCGGCGTGGTGGATCTGCCACGTCTCGTGGAACCCGTTCAGGTAGGTGCCGTGGCCGTGGGCGTCTCGGCCCTCTTCGGGGTTGGCCCGCATGCCCAGATAGCCGTTGCCGAGCGCGAAGAGTGTCTCGGTGAGGCCGAGGTCGTCGGTGCGGTACTCGCGCTCGACGAGGTGCCATGGATCGACCGGGAACCGGTACTCGGGCATCCCGGTGGGGACGGGGGCTTGGTTCACGGCGCAACCTCCGGTCCGTGGTGGTCGGCCTCGCGCTCTGTCGCGTCCGGGAGGAGGTCGGCGAGGTCGTCGACGACCAGCATCGCGCCGTGCGCCGTCAGGGCTTCGTGGCCGGCGCCGCGGTCGACGCCGATCACCATGGCGAAGTGGCCGGCCGCACCCGCTGCCACGCCGGACACGGCGTCTTCGACCACGACCGATCGGCTGGCGTCGACGCCGAGCAGGGTGGCGCCGAGCAGGTACGCATCCGGCGCGGGTTTCCCCGGCAGGCCGCGTTCGGCGACCTCGACGCCGTCGACCACGACGTCGAAGCGCCCGTCGAGCCCGGATGCGGCGAGCACCGGGCGGGCATTCTTCGACGACGACACGATCCCAGCCGGAACGCCGGCGCGGTCGAGGAGGTCGAGCGTGGCGAGCGACCCGGGGTACGGCGCAATGCCTTCGCGGTCGAGGATCTCGTTGAACAAGGTGTTCTTGCGGTTGCCGAGCGCGCACACGGTGCCGTCGCCCGGTTCGTCGCCGGGCGAGCCCTCCGGCAGCGTCACGTCGCGCGAGGCGAGGAAGGAGCGGACACCGTCGTAGCGGGGCTTGCCGTCGATGGAGCGGAGGTAGTCGTCGGCGGTGTAGCCGTAGGCGGCGAACAGCTCGGCCCAGGCCCGCTCGTGGATCTCGGCGGTCGGGGTGATCACCCCGTCGAGATCGAACAGGACGCCCGCATAGGCGGCCCAATCGAACCGGTCCGCCTGGTCGCTGCCGCCGTTGGTCACCCGGGCGATGTTACGCGTCAGGTGTGTGCGGTGTCCGCGAAGGCGATGGCGTCGGCGGTGAGCTGCTTGTAGTCGAGCTTGCCGTTCGCGGCACGGCCGATCGTGGCGATCCCGAACACCCGCTTGGGCGCCTTGTAGGCGGCGAGGTGGGCCTTCACGTGCGCGATCAGGTCGGCGTCGTCGACGGTGTGACCGGCGTGCGGCTCGACGAGCGCGGTGATCGACTGGCCCCACTTCTCGTCGGGCAGCCCGACGACCGCGGCATCGGCGACGGCCGGGTGGAGCTTCAGGCACTCCTCCACCTCTTCGGGATACACCTTCTCGCCCCCGGTGTTGATGCACTGGCTGCCGCGGCCGAGCAGCATCACGGTGCCGTCGGCCTCCACGGTGGCGTAGTCGCCGGGGATCGAGTAGCGCTCGCCGTCGATGGTCACGAACGTCTGGGCCGACTTGGCCTCGTCCTTGTAGTAGCCGATCGGCGTGAACCCGCGTTGGGCGACCCGGCCGAGCTCGCCGGAGCCGGGCACCACGTCGCGGCCGTCGTCGGTGACGACGCGCGTGTTCGCACCGAGCTTGAACCGGGCGGTCTCTCCGCCGACGTCACCCGAGGTCGTGTTGGTCGCCATCCCGATGGCTTCGCTGGAGCCGAGCGAGTCGACCATGATCAGGCGGCCGTTGTGGCGCAGCAGACCGTCCTTGCTCTCCTTCGACCACATCACACCCGACGAGACGATCACCCGCAGCGTCGAGATGTCCCAACGGTCGGGCTCGGCGTCGAGGGCCCGCAGGATCGGCTTGGCGAACGCGTCGCCGACGATGGCGGTGGAGTTGATGCCGTGCTGCTGCACCGAGTCGAGAAACTCCTCGGCGCTGAAGTGACGGCCCATCGTGGTGACGCTGCCGCCGACCATCAGGTTGCTGATCACGTTGAACAGACCGGTGCCGTGCATCAGCGGGGCGGCCGGCATGTTCTTCGGACCGGCCTTGGTGATCCGGTCGCGCACGGCGTCGAGGTCCTGCTCGGGTGGCATGCGCTGCTTGTTGTTGGCGTCGAGCACGCCGAACAGGTCGTCCTGGCGCCACATCACGCCCTTCGGCATGCCGGTGGTGCCGCCGGTGTAGAGGAGCACCAGGTGGTCGCCGCTGCGTCCCCACGGCCCGGACACGT
The DNA here is from genome assembly GCA_964651825.1 of uncultured Ilumatobacteraceae bacterium. Taxonomy (GTDB): domain Bacteria; phylum Actinomycetota; class Acidimicrobiia; order Acidimicrobiales; family Ilumatobacteraceae; genus Sva-07. The sequence goes on from CAZYWK010000043.1 coordinate 14,164, forward strand.
CGTCGTCGGTGCCGCGGGCGGCTGCCGTCTCGTACGGCGTGGCCCAGTCGGGGCACGGGCCGCTGCCGTCGTCGACCCAGAGCCACGTCCGGATCCTCGGGACCCGGTCGAGGATCTGCTCGATCTGGTCGGTGAACGTGGCGTGGAACACGACGGCGACGACATCGGCGTTGTCCCACAGGTACACGAGTTCGTCGGCGGCGTAGCGGTAGTTGGTGTTGACGACGGCGAGGCCGGCCTTGAAGGCGCCGAAGATCGACTCGAGGTACTCGGGTGCGTTGTAGAGGTACTGGGCGACCTTGTCCTGCTCGACGGAGCCGGCGTCGAGCAGCGTGGCGGCGATGCCGTTGGCGCGGCCGTTGAACTCCGCCCAGGTGAAGACGCGGTCGCCCTGCTGCTGGGCGAGGGCATCGGGGAGCTGGTCGGCGATCGTCTCCCACAAGTCGGCGAAGTTCCATCCGTCGTGTGTCACGACCCCGAACCTACCGACATGTCACGAAGTGCCTGACCCCTCGTGACATGTGCGGTCATTCCTGCGGGCGGGGTGGGCCGAGTGCGAGCCGGTCGTAGGCGGCCGTGACCGGGGAGTGCTCGCCCATCGCCTCCCACATCGACTCGATCCACCACGTCGCCCCCGCCGCGGCATAGGCGGCGGGTGAGTGTTCGGCGATCGACCCCTCGATCACGATGTCGACGTCGCGATCGGTGTCTGCATCGTCGATCTGGCGTCGCAGCGCCGCGACCTCGTCGAGGTCGGGCAGCCGCGCCTCACCGCCGTCGCCGCCGAGCACCTGGGGGATGATCCCGTCCCACCGCAGCGCCCGCTGCATCGACTTGTCGCGGCCGAGCGCGCCGACGACCCACACCGGCACCCGCGGGGTCTGCACCGTGTGGCCGATGGCGGGGAACTCGGTCGGCTGCACCTGGTAGTGGTGGCCGTCGTAGGAGAACGGTTGGCCGCCCCAGAGGCCGCACATCACGTCGAGACACTCGTCGAGCAGTTCGGCGCGGGTCCGGCGGTCGCATTCCTCGCCGAACGCCTCGAAGCCGGAGTCGAGCGCGCCGAGCCCGACCGACAACGTCACCCGCCCGTCGGACAAGCGATCGACGGTGGCGACCTGACTGGCCAGCTCCCACGGACGACGCCTCGACGGTGCGGTGAGCAGCGTGCCGAGGCGGATCCGGGTCGTGCGCACAGCGGCCAGCCCGAGCGCGATCCAGGCGTCGACGCCCCACACCGGCTCCCACACGAACAGCCCGTCCCAACCGGCCTCCTCGGCCGCGGCGGCGAGGTCGCCGACGTCGTCGGCGTCGCCCCACGGGACCACGAAGCCGAACTTCATGGCATCGACCGTAACCCACCGAGCCGGCCGCGTCGGACGGTGGACGAATCGGTGCGCTCGCGCGTGCGCCGGCTCGCGAGACTGCGCGCATGAGTGATGCCATCGTGCCTGACGACAAGGACTGGACGTGGGTGCTCGAACGGCCTTGCCCGGAGTGCGGTTTCGACGCACCCGCCGCGTCGGCATTCGACGTCGCGGGGATGATCAGACAGAACGCGGGCGACTGGGAGGTGGTGCTGGATCAGCCCGCCGATGTGCTCCGTGAGCGGACCGATCCGGCGCGCTGGACGACCCTCGAGTACGCGGCCCACGTCCGTGACGTCTACCGCCTCTACCGGGAGCGGCTGGAGCTGATGGTCGACACCGACGACCCGCTGTTCGCCAACGGGAGTGGGCGCGCCCCGGCCGGCGCAGTGATGGCGCGTCGTTCACGGTCGACACGTTCTCCCGATACCTCATCCACGATCCCGTCCACCACCTTTGGGACGTCTCGAGGGCGATCTAGAGTGGCGAGATGGCCGAGGGGGAGGGCGTCGCGGCAGGCCTCGTGGCCGCGGCGGGCGGGCTGCGGGAGCTGATCGAGGCGCACGCCGACGACGGCGAGCGGTTGCGCCGCCTGCCGCTGCCGACGGTGAAGGCGCTGGCCGACAGCGAACTGATGCGGATGTGTGTCCCGCTCGTGTACGGCGGGCCCGAGGCGGACCCGATGACGATGGTTGCCGCGATCGAAGCGGTGAGCCTCGCGGACGGCGCGGCGGGCTGGTGCTCGATGATCGCCTCGACCACGTCGTCGATGGCGACCTTCCTGCCCGAGCCCGCAGCGCGAGAGATCTACGGCGACCGCTCCTCGATCACGGGTGGCGTGTTCGCGCCGAACGGGCGCGGCGTCACGGCACACCGCGACGGTGAGGCCGGCTTCGAGGTGACCGGTCGTTGGGCGTGGGGGAGTGGCACTCAACACTGCCGGTGGGTGCTCGGCGGGACGTCGTGTGACGACGGCACGTTCCGGCTCTGCTGGGTGCCGCAGGTCGACGTGCGCTTCCACGACACGTGGCACACGTCCGGCATGCGGGGTTCGGGCTCGCTCGACTACTCGCTGGAGCACGTCTTCGTGCCGGCGGCGCGCACGATCCAACCGGGCGTCACCCGACCTGTGGTCGATACGCCACTCGCTCGATTCCCCAACTTCGCCCTGCTCGCCGCGGGCGTCGCCGCGGTCGGTCTCGGCATCGCCCGCCGGGCGCTCGATGAGCTGGTCGACCTCGCGGGCGGCAAGCGGCCGCAGTACTCGTCGCGCACGCTCGCCCAGAGCGGCTTCACCCAGGTCGAGGTGGCTCGGGCCGAGGCCCAGTTGCGATCGGCCCGGTCCTACCTGTTCGAACGGCTCGCCGCGACGTGGACCGCGATCGGACAGGGCCACGACGCGACGCTCGATCACCGCATCGGCATCCGATCGGCCGCCGTGCACGCGGCCACCGCTGCGGCATCCGTGACCGACACGGCCTTCACGCTCGCCGGCGGCACTGCCGTGTACGACACCAACCGGCTCGGGCGGTGCCTCCGCGACGTCCACGTCGTCACCCAGCACATCCAGACGGCACCCAAGCTGAACGAGACGATCGGCAAGCTGCTCCTCGGTATCGACGTCGACACCTCGATGTTCTGAAATCGACGTTTGCGTCGGGATTCAGCACCCACACGTGTGCCGAAATCCCGACGCAAACGTCGACTTGGGTACGGTCGGGTGGGTGACGGGGGATGCGCGGATGGAGACGATCACGGTGGAACGGCACGGCGACGTGCTCGACGTCGTGATCGATCACCCACGATCGAGTCTCAACGCCGTCGACGCGACGTTGCACCGCGAGCTCGCCGAGCTGTTCGCGATGCTGAAGCTCGAGAGCGAGGCGCGGGCGATCGTGCTCACCGGCGCCGGCCCCGCGTTCTCCGCTGGCGGTGACCTGGCCTGGTTCCCGGCACTCCGCTCGCCCGACCGCCTCCACGAGTTGCGCCGCGAGGCCAAGCAGATCGTGTGGGACCTGCTCGATGTGGAGCTCCCGATCGTGTGCGCGTTGAACGGCCCGGCCGTCGGGCTCGGCGCGTCGATCGCGCTGTTGTGCGATGTGATCGTGATGGCCGATGCGGCGGTCATACGCGACCCGCACGTCCAGGTCGGCCTCGTCGCCGGAGACGGCGGCGCCGCGATCTGGCCGCTGCTGCTCGGCCCGCTGGCCGCCAAGCGACATCTGCTGCTCGGGCTGCCGCTCGAGGCGGGGGAGGCGTTCCGGCTCGGTGTCGCCGCCGAGGTGTGCGCAGCCGACGATCTCGACGCGGTCGCCCACCGCTGGGCCGATCGGCTCGCTGCGCAGGCGCCCCTCGCCGTGCAGGGCACGAAGATCGCGGTGAACGCGCAGATCAAGCAGGCGCTGCTCACCAGCTTCGACCTGTCGACCGCGCTCGAGATCGGCTGCTTCCACTCCGCCGACCACGCCGAGGCGGTCGACGCGTTCATCGACAAGCGCCCACCGACGTTCCACGGCCGCTGACCCCACCGGAGACGACATGACCGATCCCGCCGAAACTGGAGCCGCCGAGGCCGACCTGACGCCGATCGAGGCGATCATGACCACCCGCGCCATCCGGCGCTTCACCGACGAACCGGTCACCGACGAGGAGATCGCCACGTGCCTGCGCGCCGCGCAGCAGGCACCGAGCGGCGGCAACGTGCAGCCGCAGCAGTACGTCGTGGTCACCGACCCGGAGCGCAAGGCCGCCGTCGGCGAGTGGTACCGCCGGGCCTTCGACCGCTACGAGGCGTCGCTGCCCGATCCGGCCGGCTTCCGCGACGAGGCGGCCGCCGCGTCGTGGCGCCGCACCAAGGAGGCCAGTCGCCACCTCGCCGATCACGTCCACGACGCGGCCGCGATCGTGTTCTTCCTCCAGCCACTGATCCCGTGGTCGCCTCGAGACGACGAGGGCCCGATGGACATCGGCCGGCTCGACGCGAGCGTGTACCCCGCGGTGCAGAACTTCTGTGTCGCCGCCCGCTCGCTCGGCATCGGCACGGCGCTGACGACCGTGATCCGGATCCACGGCGCCGAGACCCTCGACGTGCTCGGCGTCCCGGCGAACGACGACGGCTCGCCCCGCTTCGAGATCGCCGCCTGCATCCCGCTCGGGCGGCCCGCCGGGCGCTTCGGTGTCGCGCCGCGCAAGCCGGCAGCTGCCGTGACCCATTGGAACACGTTCGGCAACCGGCGCCGCGACGAGCCGTGACACCTCGGGCCCGCCCGATGGTCCACCGGGGGGCCATGAGTGACTAGCGTCACATCGCTATGAGCACCATCGCCACCATGGCCGACGTCGTCCGTGTCCACGCCACCACGAGGCCGGACAAGCTCGCGCTGGTGCAGGCCGGCCGACCGTCGATCTCGTGGGCCGAGCTCGCCGAGCGCTCGGCGCGGATCGCCGGCGCCCTCGCCGACGCGGGTGTCGGCGCCGACGATCGCGTCGCGTTCCTCGACAAGAACTCGATCGAGCACTTCGACGTGTCGTTCGGCGCGGCGATGCTCAACGCGGTCAGCGTCGACGTCAACTGGCGTCTTGCCGCTCCCGAGGTGCAGTTCATCGTCGACGACGCCGAGGCCAAGGTGCTCGTCGTCGGGCCGGACTTCGTGCCGGTGCTCGACGCCATCGTCGACCAGCTCCCGAAGGTCAACAAGTTCGTGGTCATCGGCGGCCACCCCGAACACGAGAGCTACGACGACTGGATGGCGCGTTATCCGGCCGACGATCCCGGCGTGGCCGCGGAGCCCGGCGACGTGGCGTTCCAGCTCTACTCCTCGGGCACGACCGGGCGACCGAAGGGCGTGATGCTCAGCAACGCCAACCTCTTCTCGCTGCTGCCCATGGCGAAGGACATGTGGGGCATCAACGAGGACGCGGTCAACCTCGTGGCGATGCCGCTGTTCCACATCGGCGGCGGTGGCTGGGCGGTCGCGGGCATGTACGAGGGGGCGAAATCGGTGATCTTCCGCGACCTCGACCCCGCGGCACTGATCACGACGATCGAGCAGGAGCGGATCACACACGGCTTCCTCGTGCCCGCGGTGCTCCAGTTCATGTTGATGGTGCCCGGCGTCGACGAGGCCGACTTCTCCAGCCTCGAAACCCTCGTGTACGGTGCGTCGCCGATCAGCGACGAGGTGCTGGCCAAGTGCGTCGAGACGTTCGGCTGCCGGTTCTGGCAGGCCTACGGGCTGACCGAGACCACGGGTGCCGTCGTCAACCTCGCCCCCGAGGACCACGACACGACCGGCCCGAACCGCCACCGGTTGCGCTCGTGCGGCCTGCCCGGCCCGGGTGTGGAGCTGCGGATCGTCGCCGAGGACGGCGAGGCCGAGTGCGCGGTGCGCGAGGTCGGCGAGATCTGGATCCGCTCGCCGCAGAACACGATCGGCTACTGGCACCTGCCGGAGGAGACGGCCAAGGCGTTCACCGACGACGGCTGGTTCAAGTCCGGCGACGCGGGCTACCTCGACGAGGACGGCTACCTGTACATCCACGACCGGGTCAAGGACATGATCGTGTCGGGCGGCGAGAACGTGTACCCGGCCGAGGTCGAGAACGTGCTGATGGCCCATCCCGCGATCGCCGACGTCGCGGTGATCGGCGTGCCGCACGAGAAGTGGGGCGAGACGGCCAAGGCGATCGTCGTGGTGGCACCGGGCGCGGAGGTCACCGAGCAGGAGATCATCGCGTTCGCCCGCGAGCGGCTGGCGACGTTCAAGTGCCCGACCTCGGTCGACTGGACCGAGGCGCTGCCGCGCAACCCGAGCGGCAAGGTGCTGAAGAAGGACCTCCGCGAGCCGTTCTGGGAAGGTCGCGAGCGCCGAGTCGGCTGACGTCTACGGTGACGGCCATGGGTCTTGGCGCGGCAATTGGTGAGCTACTTCCGTCCGCCGTCGGAGTGGCGATCAGCCCGGTCCCGATCATCGCGGTGATCCTGATGCTCGGCACGCCTCGGGCGAAGTCGAACGGACCGGCGTTCGCGTTCGGCTGGGTGCTCGGGCTCGTGGTCGTGTCGACGATCGTGATCCTCGTCGCCGGCGATGCCGACGACCCGTCGTCGGGTACGTCGACCGGGATTGGCTGGGGGAAGGTGGCGATCGGCATCCTGTTCCTGTTCCTGGCGCGCAAGCAGTGGACGAGTCGGCCGCGGCCCGGTGTCGAGCCCGAACAGCCGAAGTGGATGGCGACGATCGACCAGGTCACCGCTGGCAAGGCGCTCGGCCTCGGTGTGCTGCTCTCGGGGGTGAACCCGAAGAACCTCGCACTGACCCTCGCCGCTGCGGCGTCGATCGCCCAGGCCGGCCTCGATGGTGGTGGCACGACCGTTGCCGTCGCCGTCTTCGTGATCATCGGGTCGATCACGGTGGCCGGCCCCGTGATCTACTACCTCGTCGCTCGCGACTCGGCCACCAGCGCGCTCGACACGATCAAGCAGTTCATGTCCGAGCACAACGCGGTGATCATGATGGTGCTCTTCATCGTGCTCGGCGTGAAGATCCTCGGTCAGGGCCTCGGCGGACTCACCGACTGAGGAATTCGATGATCGCCGGGAACGCGGTGCGGTCCTGGAGCATGAAGAGGTGGCCGCCGTCGAACATCGCGAGCCGGGCATTCGAGATGCGGTCCGCGATCACCGCGCTGTTGGCGAGTGGAGCAAGGTCGTCGTAGCGCCCGGCGCACACCAGCGTGGGTGCGGCGATCGTGGGCAGCGCGTCGACGACGTCGTGGCCGGCGCGGGCCGCGAGTTGACGGCGCAGTCCCCTGGCGGCGTCGGGTGGGAGCTCCGTGCGGGCCTCCTTGGCCATCAGTTCGTAGAACGCTCCGAGGCCGGGGATCGGTTCGTCGGCGTCGGGATCCCAGCGGCGGTCCATGATCCGCATGCGGGTGGCGAATCGGTCGTCGTCGGGCGCGCCGTCCAGTAGTTCGTGGAGCGGGTACGACGGGAAGGTGCCGCCCGGTGACGTGCAGCAGAGCACCAGGCGGTCGACCCGCTCCGGGTGGCGTACGGCGAGGTTGAGGGCGACCATGCCGCCGAAGCTGGTGCCCAGCACGTGTGCCCGCTCCCAGCCGACTGCCTCGATCAGCGCGGCGGCGTCGTCGGCGTAGTCGGCCATCGTCGGCTGCGTGTTGTCGCCGCCAGTCGTCCGGCCGAGGCAGCGTTGGTCGTACGACAGCGTCGTGAACGACTGGGTGAGCGGGTTCGCTGCGGTCGGCATCCGCCGCAGGTCGCCACCCGTCCCGCCGATGTTCAGCAGCGGCGGTCCCTCGCCGTGGATCTCGTAGTAGATGTCGAGCCCGTTCGCGTTCACCGTCGGCATCCCCCCATCGTGGCCGCACCGCCGGGGTGCAAACGTGATGTGAGGGCATCGCCGGGTAGCGGTCACAGGACCCGGAAGGGTTGTGGGGCGCCGATAGCGTGGTTCGTCGTGTCTCCCAGCGACCTGAACCTTCTCGAGGCCCCCGTGACGAACGACGAAACCGTGCAGCCAGCCGGCGAGCTGAAGCGTCGCGACGACCTGCGCAACCTGGCGATCGTCGCCCACGTCGACCACGGCAAGACCACGCTCGTCGACGCGCTGCTCCACCAGTCGGGTGCGTTCCGCAGCAACGAGACCGTCGCCGATCGGGTGATGGACTCCGGCGACCTCGAGCGGGAGAAGGGGATCACGATCCTCGCCAAGAACACCTCGCTCGTGTGGCGCGACAAGCGCAGCGACACCGACGTGACGCTCAACATCGTCGACACCCCCGGCCATGCCGACTTCGGCGGCGAGGTCGAGCGGGCGCTCACCATGGTCGACGGAATCGTGCTGCTCGTCGACGCCGCCGAGGGTCCCCTGCCCCAGACCCGGTTCGTGCTGCGCAAGGCGCTGGCCCGCAACCTGCCGGTGATCCTGGTGATCAACAAGGTCGACCGTCCCGACGCCCGCACCGCGCAGGTGATCGACGAGGTGTACGAGCTGTTCTTCGACCTCGACGCGAAGGAGCACCAGGTCGAGTTCCCGATCGTCTACTGCTCGGGCCGCGACGGCTGGGCCACCCTCGACCTCGACGAGGCGGAGGCGATGGTCGCCGCCGGAGGCGACGGTGGCGGCAAGGATCTCACCGAGCTCGTGCAGGTGCTGCTCGACAGCATCCCGTCGCCGGTCTACCACGAGGGCGAGCCGCTGCAGGCGTGGGTCACCAACCTCGACGCCTCGCCGTACCTCGGCCGTCTCGCCCTGCTGCGCATCTTCGAGGGCACGATCCGCAAGGGCCAGAGCGTGGCGTGGTGCAAGCGCGACGGCACGATCAGCCGGGCCAAGGTCGCCGAGCTGTTCCTGACCGAGCACCTCACCCGGGTATCGGTCGACACGGCCCGCCAGGGCGATCTCGTCGCCGTGGCCGGCATCGAGGACATCTTCATCGGCGAGACGCTGGCCGACCCCGACGATCCCCGCCCGTTGCCGGTGATCACGGTCGACGAGCCGGCGTTGGCGATGACGATCGGCATCAACACCTCGCCGCTCGCCGGCCGCGAGGGTTCCAAGCTCACCGCAAGGCTCGTGAAGAACCGCCTCGACCAGGAGCTGGTCGGCAACGTCAGCATCCGGGTCAACCCGACCGACCGCCCCGACGCCTGGGAGGTGCAGGCCCGCGGCGAGCTCCAGCTGGCGATCCTCGTCGAGCAGATGCGGCGCGAGGGCTTCGAGCTCAACATCGGCAAGCCGGTCGTGCTGACCAAGGAGATCGACGGCAAGGTCCACGAGCCGGTCGAGCGCGTCACGATCGACGTGCCCGAGGAGCACCTCGGCGCGGTCACCCAGCTGCTCGCGATCCGCAAGGCCCGCATGCAGAACATGGTCGGCTCCGGCTGGGTCCGCCTCGACTACCTCGTGCCCGCCCGCGGGCTGATCGGGTTCCGGACCGAGTTCCTCACCGAGACTCGCGGTACCGGCGTGATCAGCCACACGTTCGAGGGCTACGAGCCGTGGGCCGGCGAGATCCGAGCCCGCCAGTCGGGCGTGCTGGTGGCCGATCGCAGCGGCCCGACCACCACCTATGCGATGGTCAACCTCCAGGACCGCTCCTCGATGATGGTCGGGCCGGGCACGGAGGTGTACTGCGGCATGATCGTCGGCGAGAACTCCCGCTCGGGCGACATGGACGTGAACATCTGCAAGGAGAAGAAGCTCACGAACATGCGGGCCTCCTCGTCCGACACGACCGTCACCCTCACGCCGCACCGCCAGCTCTCGCTCGAAGGTGCCCTCGAGTTCATCGCCGACGACGAGTGCGTCGAGGTGACCCCGAAGTCGATCCGCCTGCGCAAGGCCGACCTCGACCCCTCCAACCGCGCCCGCGAAGCCAAGCGCCGCTCCCTCGCCGCCGGCTGACCTGCAACGCCGGGGTCAGACCCCAGCGTTGCAAGTCGGCATACTGCTCCCGTGGACATCACGCTCGCCTCGAAGCTCGAACGGCTGGAGAGCGAGCTGCGCCGGCTCGAGCGCGTCGTGGTGGCGTTCAGCGGTGGCGCCGACTCGGCGTTCCTCGCCGCGTTCGCCCACCGGACGTTGGGGCGTGATCACGCTCACGCCGTGACCGCGGTGTCGCCATCGCTGGCCGGTGAGGAGGAGGCCGACTGCCGGGCGCTCGCCGCCGAGTGGGATCTCCGGTGGACGCCGGTGGCGACGGCAGAGATGGAACGGGCGGCGTACCGGCTGAACGACTCCGACCGCTGCTTCCACTGCAAGGCCGAGCTGATGGACGTGGTCGCACCGATCGCTCTCGCCGAGGCGGCGACCGTGGTGCTCGGCGTGAACGTCGACGATCTCGGCGACCACCGGCCCGGCCAGAAGGCGGCCGCAGAAGCGGGCGCCGAGTTCCCGCTCGTGACGGCGCGCTTCGACAAGGCCGACGTGCGCGCTGCATCCCGTGAGCTCGGCCTGCGCACCTGGGACAAGCCGGCCGCGGCGTGCCTCGCCAGTCGCATCCCCTACGGCACAGAGGTGACCGTCGGCCTGCTCGGCCGCATCGACCGCGCCGAGGCCGCGCTGCACCGCCTTGGCTTCTTGCAGGTCCGGGTGCGCCACTACGACGAGACCGCCCGCATCGAAGTCGACCTCGCCGATCTGCCGGCCGTGATCGAGCAACGCGCCGACATCGTGGCCGCCGTCAAGTCGGCCGGCTACCGCTACGTCACCGTCGACCTCGAGGGCTTCCGCAGCGGCAACCTCAACAGCTGAACCCTCACGATCGGCTCGTCCTCACGCTGAGTCTCGGCGTGGTGAGCGAGGTCGGCCGAGCGTCGGCCTCGTCGCTGGCGCTTCCCTCGGCCGGGTGCCGCGTGTTCCGATTGATCGGGTGGGGAGTGGTGCACGTACTGTCGGCGGCATGAAGCTGTCGATGAACATCAACTACTCGGGCGACTTCCACGCCGACGTGACGAAGGTCCAGGAACTGGAGAAGGCGGGGCTCGACATCGTCTGGGTGCCCGAGGCGTACAGCTTCGACGCCGTCTCCCAGATGGGCTTCCTCGCGGCGAAGACCTCGACCATCGAGATCGGTTCGGGCATCCTCAACGTGTTCTCCCGCACTGCCACCTGTATGGCCCAGACCGCGGCGGGCCTCGACTACGTGTCGGGCGGCCGGTTCGTGCTCGGCCTCGGCGCCTCGGGCCCCCAGGTCGTCGAGGGCTTCCACGGCGTCGCCTACGACAAGCCGATGCCGCGCATCCGTGACTACATCAACGTGTGCCGGATGACGTGGAAGCGCGAGAAGGTCGTCTATGACGGTCCGACGGTCAAGATCCCGCTCCCCGACGGTGAGGGCACCGGCCTCGGAAAGCCGCTGAAGCTGATCAATCATCCCGTGCGCGAGCACATCCCGATCTTCTGGGCGAGCCTGATGGGCCAGTCGGTGAAGAACACCGCGCAGTACGCCGACGGCTGGCTGCCGATCTTCTTCGACCCGGAGAAGTTCCACTCGGTGTGGGGCGATGACCTCAAGGCCGGTCAGGCCGAGCGCGACGCCGACCTGCCTCCACTGCAGATCTCGGCCGGTGGCATGGTGGCGATCGGTGAGGAGCTGACGGGCGAGGCACAGGCGAAGATCCTCGACTACTCCCGCCCCATGGCCGCGTTGTACGTCGGTGGGATGGGTGCCCGCGACCAGAACTTCTACAACAAGATCTGCCAGAAGTACGGCTATGTCGACGAGGCGATCGCGATCCAGGACCTCTACCTCGACGGGAAGAAGGACGAGGCCGCGGCCGCGGTGCCTGCCGAGATGCTGGAGAAGACGAACCTCGTCGGCCCCGAGAGCTACGTCAAGGAGCGCATCGCGGCCTACAAGGAGGCCGGCGTCACGCACCTGTCGGTCAACCCGGTCGGCGCCGACTCGGTGAAGACCATCGAGAAGCTCCGCAACCTGCTCTGACGAGCGGTCACACCATGCCGCGGAGCCACCAGAGGCTGAGGCCCCAGGCGGCGGACAGCAACAGGAAGGCGGCCAGGGCCCACTGCCAGGTCAGTTCCTTGACGATCTCGATCTCCTCGCCCAGCGTCTCGCCGAGCGAGCTCTCGATCGAGGAGTAGGCCTCGGCGAGCTCGTCGCCGGACTCGGCCACGAACGATTGGCCGCCGGTCGTCTCGGCGACCTCCTCGAGGTCGGCGGGGCGGACCGGCACGTCGACGACCTCGCCGCTCACCGGGTCGACGATCGAGCCGCTCTCGGTGCCGAACGCGATCGTGTACACGGGGATGCCGGCCTCGGCCGCTTCGGCCGCGCCGTCCGAGGTCAGCCGGCCGACGGTCGTCTCGCCGTCGCTCAGCAACACCATCACGCCGGGAGCCACGTCGGAGTCGGGGTCGGCGGAGTTGACCAGCAGCCGGCTCCCGGCGGCGAGCGCATCGCCGATCGCGGTCGACTCGGCGAGTTCGAGGTTGTCGATGCCCCGGTCCATCGCGTCACGGTCGAGCGTCGGGTTGACGTCGACGGTGACCTGACCGGAAAAGGAGATCAGGCCGACCTCCACGCCGGGGTCGACCGCCTCGACGAAGTCGCGCGCCGCCTCCTGGGCGGCGACGAAACGGGTCGGCGACACGTCGTCGGCCTCCATCGACAGCGACACGTCGAACAGCACGAGGATCCGCCCCTCGGTCCTGGTGCGCTCGGTCGATCGGTCCACGGGCCGGGCGATGGCGATCACTGCCGCGGTGAGCCCGAGCAACTGGATGCCTGCCACCACGTGACGACGCCAGCGTGGCCGCTGCGGCGCGACCCGATCGAGCAGGTCGACCTGCGTGAAGCGCACCGTTGCCGTCTTGCGCCAGCGCAACACCAGGACGTACAGCACCAGGAGGGCGGCGGGGAGCACGAGCAGCCACAAGCGCCCGGGCGCCAGGAAGTCGAACGACAGCAGGCCGCTCGCCAGGACCGTCGTGCTCATCGCTTGATCACCCCGCCCCGCACGGCCTGCGTGCGCCGGTGCTGCGTGTGGGTGACGATCGTCTTCAGCCAGTCGCCGTCGGTGGACAGATCGATCGAGTCGGCGCCGGCGCGTCCGAGTGCGTCGTCGCGTTCGGCCCGCAGTTCGGCCGCGGCCTTGGCGTAACGCTCCTGGACCGCGCGGGTCACACGCACCTCGCGGACCGCGCCGGTGGCTGGATCAGCGACGTCCACCAGGCCGATCGGTGGGACATCGAACTCCCGCGGATCGCTGATGGTGATCGCGAGCAGATCGTGGCGGAGCGAGAGCCGGCCGAGCGGCATGTTCCAGCCGTCGGCCAGGAAGTCGGAGATCACGGCGATGAACCCCCGTCGTGTCGCCAGGGCGCCGACGCGATCGAGCGCACCGGCGAGGTCGGCGCGCCCGCGCCCTTCGACCTCGGGCGGCGACGCGAGCGTCGACAGGATCGCCCGCACCTGGTTCGAGCCGGATCGGGGCGGCACCACCTGGATCGAGGGTCCGGCCACGAGCACCGCGCCGAGACGGTTCTGGTTACGTGCCGTGAGGAAGCCCACCGACGCTGCGGCAGCCATCGCCACCTGCGACTTCTCGTTCGGAACCGTGCCGAAGTTCATCGTCGCCGACGCGTCGACGACGAGCCATGCCGTCAGGTCGCGGTCGGCGATCTGCTCACGGACGTAGGTCTCGTTCGTGCGGGCGGACACGTTCCAGTCGATGCGGCGGACGTCGTCGCCGGGCTGGTAGATGCGGGACTCGCCCGGCTCGGATCCGTGCCCCGGGGTGATGCCCTGGTGGTTGCCGTGGAGGATGCCGTCGAGGCGGCCGTTGATCGTCAGCTCGAGCGTGCGCAGCAGTTCGGCAACGGCTTCGGTCGGTGGCCCCTCGGCCCAGCCGGCGCGGGCGGGCGGTTCCTTCCACGCGTCGGTGGCCGCTCGCGCGGCGGCCGGGGCGACGCTCGTCGGGGGGAGCGAATGCATCTCAGACTCCGGTGGCCGGCGTGTTCGGCTTGGGCGACACCCAGGCCGCCGGCACCGTGGCGAGCATCCGTTGGATCACGTGATCGGTGGTGATGTCACGGGCGAGTGCGTCGTAGGTGAGCAGCAGGCGGTGACGGAGGATCTCCGGGGCGAGGTCGAACACGTCCTGTGGCGTGGCGTACGTGCGTCCCCGCAGCATGGCGAGCGCTCGCGCGCCGCGTACGAGGTTGAGTGACGCTCGCGGGCTGGCGCCGAGCCCGATGACCGTGCTGAGGTCGGCGAGCCCGAACCGGTCGGGCGTCCGGGTGCACTGCACGAGATCGACGGCGTACTGGCTCACCGAACGATCGACGAACACGCGGTCGGCGTGCGCCTGCAAGGCCGCCAGCTCGTCGAGCGTGATCACCTGCGACGCCAGTGGGGCCTCGATGCTCATCCGCTCGAGGATCATCATCTCCTCGTCGACCGTCGGGTAGTCGAGGACGATCTTCATCATGAAGCGGTCGCGCTGCGCGTCGGGCAGTTGGTAGACGCCCTCGGATTCGATCGGGTTCTGGGTGGCGACGACGAAGAACGGCTTGGGCACCTGGTGGGTCACGCCGCCGATCGTCACCTGCTGTTCGGCCATCACCTCGAGCAGTGCCGACTGCACCTTGGCCGGCGCGCGGTTGATCTCGTCGGTGAGCAGGAAGTTGACGAACACCGGGCCCAGTTCGACGTCGAACGTCTCGCTGCTGCCGCGGTAGATGCGCGTGCCGACGATGTCGGACGGCAGGAGGTCGGGTGTGAACTGGATGCGGGCGAACGAGCCTCCGACGACGTCGGCCAGCGTCTCGGCGGCCAGCGTCTTGGCCAAGCCGGGGACCGACTCGAGGAGGCAGTGGCCGCGGCACAGCACTCCGACGAGCAGGCGTTCGAGGAGGCGGGTCTGGCCGACGATCACCTTGCGGAGCTCGAAGAAGATCTTCTCGAACGTTTCGGCCGTGTTGGGATCGTCCATCATCAGCGGTGGAACGGCATCGGAGCTCATGGCTGCGAGACGGTACTTGCGCGGTGCACGGCGTGAACACCGACGGTCACGAATTCACGACCCGCCCTTACCTCGTCGCCGTGCCAGGCGGCCACGCGCCGTAGCCTTGGATCCGTGACCGACGACGAGACGCCGCTCGAGGAGGCCGACGACGGCCTGTCACCGGCCGACCGGGCGATCGCTCAGCGGCTGTCGATGATCGAGGCGGGCCGCCGCAAGGGTGGGATGCTCGGGGCGGCCGCGGCGGGAGCGATGCTCGGTCTGCGCGACGTCTACGAGGGCCCCCCGAAGGACGACACGATCGTCGAGATCTTCGAAGCGCCCGGCGAGCCGGGTGACATCGACACCGACGGCATCGAAGTGTCGGTCGGCGATGTCGACGTGTGGGCGCCCCCACCGGTCCGCCGCGACGACCCGGCCGGCTGAGCGCTACGAGCCGAACGCGCCCGGGCGGCGGAGGAAGTTGCCGTGCCACCGGCTCGGGGTGAGGAGCACGGCGCGCGGCTCGTCCTCGAACATCCAGCGGGCGAAGTTCCGGCGGCCCCATGCACCGCTCGACGCGACGACGCGCAGGGCGCCACGTGCGCCCCAGGTGGTGGCCAGCACCTTGCCGAGCAGAAGTGACATGCGGTGGTCGGCGACGAGGTGGTGGGCGACTGCGCGTTCGTACGTGGCGGTCGCCAGCATCGGTTGAGTCGCTCCGGCGGCGACGATCGCCTCGGCCGCCAGCCGGCCGGTGAGCAGTGCTTGGCCGATGCCTTCGCCGGTCATCACGTCGGTCGCCGCGGCGGCGTCGCCGACGAAGAACGTCCGTCCGCACGTGAGCGCGATGTCGTCGATGCGGGCCGGGATGGGCCACGCCGTGTGCCGATCCTCCAGCTCGACGCCGGGGCCGAGCGCTTCGCGTACGTGCGGCCGCTCGAGCAGGTCGTCCCAGATCGCCTTCATCGACTGGATGCGACGTTCACCGTCGCGCAGCACGCCGAAGCCGATGTTCACGCGTCCGCCGGGGAGCGGGAACGACCACGCGTAGCCGGGCACGAGGTCCGGCTCGAACCACACGTACAGCTGCTCGGCGGCCGGGCCGGTGACGTTGCGGGCGTACTGCCGGAAGCCGTGCCACTCGCCGAGGTAGCCGGCCTCGCCGGCGTTCAGGGCCTTGCGGGTCGGGCTCCACATCCCGTCGGCGGCGATCGCGTAGCGGGCGCGCACGGTGATCGGCGTGCCGTCGGCGGCCTCGGCCTCGATCTCGACCGCGTCGGTGGTCGTGCGGATGGAACCGAACGTGGTGCCGTCGCGGACCTCGGCGCCGGCTTTGCGGGCGAACTGGAGGAGCGAGTCGTCGAGCTGAAGGCGTGGGGCGACGGCGGCGTAGGTGCCGTCAACCGGCAACGGCAGCCCGATCTCGCGTCCCGACGGTGACCGCAGCGCGACGCGGTCGACGTCGTACCAGTCGGTGACGGCGCTGGGGTCGAAGCCCAGGTCGTCGAGCTCCCGGAGGGCGAGCGTGGTGAGCCCGTCGCCGCAGCACTTGTCGCGCGGGAACGTCGCCTTGTCGACCACGACCACCGATCGACCGGCCCGGGCGAGTGTGATCGCCGCCGCACTCCCAGCAGGCCCACCACCGATCACCACGACGTCGGTGGTGATCGCCGCGCCCGCGGGCGCGCCCGCGGGCGCGCCCGCGCGCTTGTGGTCGGTCGTCGTCACGGCCGACAGGCTATGGCCGCGATCAGGCGGCGCCGAGCGCCAGGTGGGCAGGCGATCGTCAGCCGAGCACGGCGATGATCGCTGCGGTGGCGGCACCGATGATCGCCACCACCATCGCCTGGCTCGCCAGCAACCATCCCACGAACGACGACTGCAACCCGTCGATGCGAGTGTCGAGGCGACCTTCGAGCTTGTCGAATCGCCCTTCGAGCTTGTCGAATCGTCCTTCGAGCTTGTCGAGGCGACCTTCGAGGTGCTGTTCGAGGTGTGCAAGATCCTGCTTGGTGGCGACGTCGGCCCAGCCGACGGGTGGGAGCAGGTTCATGAGTGTCTCGGCGGCTTCGTCGTCGTATTGGGACTTCACGAGTTCGTACAAATGATGGCGTTGTGCCTCGGTGACCGACATGGCCGGATCTCCTCGCGTGGGTCGGATTGCCGGGTGCGCCGGGCACCGATGCGGCCCGAAGGCCGTGCAGGACACCGTAGCGGACCGGTGTCAGCCCAGGTGCACGTCGAGGCGTGTCGCAGTGGAGTACGGACCGGGTTGCGAGCGGTGGAGACGGGTGGCGTCGACCCGGGCGCGCCAGGCCGGCAGGAGTACGTAGGCGTGATCGCCGGGGCACGCGGTGGCACTGGTGTCGCGGTGGCCGGAGATCGTCGAGGTCGTGATCGACGTGCCGGCGCGGTACTTGTTCGAGCCGCGTGAGGTGAACGTGACCGTGGCGTTTGGGGCGGTGTCGATGTCGTAGCGGTCGGCGAGGAACAGGAGCAGCCGCGCGAGCGAGTTCTGAGCGGCGGTCGTCGGGGCCCTGTCGACGAAGTTGCCGATCAGGCAGATCAGTTGGGCGAATCCTTGGTTGCCGCCCGTTGCGTCAGCCACCACGGGGCCGGCGAGGGATCCGGCTCGGCCCTCCCAGACCGAGCCGTCGGGGCCGATGAAGAAGTGGTAGCACACGTCGGGCCAGCGCTTCGACGGACCGGTGTGGAACGCGTACGTCTGGCGGATCACGGCCCGCGGGTCCGGCACGACGTTCGTCGACGCGGTGTGGTGGACGAGCAGGAACTTCACGTCCTCCGGCCCCATCGGTCGCTTCGGCGGCAGGTCGGCCCCCCAGTCGTCGCGCGGCCGGATCACCAAGCCGGGCGCCACCGGATCGGGTGCAGGACGAGGCGACGGTGTGCGTGGGGAACCGGACTGGTCCGGCCCTGGCCTGGCCGGCGGCCCGGACGACTCGGCTGCCAGCGCCGCTCCCATCTCACCGCTGGCCCCAGCAGCGAGTCGGAGCGCGGCGAGGGTGACGCCGGCGGCGAGCAGATCG